>JAIUOC010000009.1:0-300000 GCA_020161265.1 Chloroflexota bacterium
TGGTGGCGGTGCCGTGGGCCTCGACATACGAGATGGCATCGGCTGCCAGATTGGCGTCGGCCAGCGCGGCCTGCACCACCGCCGCCTGCCCGACCACGCTGGGTGCCGTGTAGCCGACCTTCAGCCCCCCGTCGTTATTGATCGCCGACCCGCGGATGACCGCGTGGATAGTGTCGCCGTCGGCCAGCGCATCCGCTAGCCGCTTCAGCACCACGATCGCCACCCCGTCGCCGAAGGTCGCGCCGCCCGCGTTGGCGTCGAACGTCCGGCAGTGGCCGTCCGGTGACACCTGATCGCCTTCCTGAAATAGATAGCCGGTGTTGACCGGAACGCGGATAGACACGCCGCCCGCCAAGGCGATATCGCAGTCGCCGTGGCGCAGGCTGCGGCAGGCCAGGTGGGTGGCGACCAGCGAGGTCGAGCAGTAGGTCTGGATGCTGAAACTCGGCCCGCGCAGGTCAAGTTTATAGGAGACATATGTCGCCAAGGCGTCCTTGTCGTTTTGCAACATGATCGCTTCGCTCATGTGTTCGCGGAGCGCATGGTCGTCCATCAAATGATGGAAGTAGTAATTCATGTTGGTGCCACCGAAGACGCCGACCAGGCCGGGGTAGCGCTGGGTATCGTAGCCAGCCTGCTCCAGGGCCTCCCAGGCGCATTCTTGGAACAAGCGCTGCTGCGGGTCGAGAAACTCCGCCTCGCGCGGCGTGTAGCCGAAAAACGCCGCATCGAACAAGCTGACATCATTCGCCAGGAGCGGTCGCGATTTGACGTAGTCGGGGTGCTGCACCAGCAGCGGATCAACACCGGCCGCCAGCAACTCTGCGTCGGTGAAGTGGGTCGTCGACTCCACGCCATTCCGTATATTCTGCCAGAGGGCATCGACGGTGGATGCGCCGGGGAAGCGCCCGACCATGCCGATGATCGCGATGCCATCCTGCTCGGCGGTCTGGCGCACGCGCTGGCGCCGCTCGGCCAACAGCGCATCGGCGGGCGCGACGGCGGAAGCGTCTGGCAACAGGTACTGAACCAGCGCGCTAATAGTGGGTGCTTCAAAGATCGCCACCGCCGGTACTTGGGTCTTGAACTCCTTCTTGAGCCGGGCGATCAGCTGAAGCGCGATCAGCGAATTGCCGCCCAGATCGAAGAAGTTGTCGTGGATGCCAATCTCATCGATACCAAGGACATGTTTCCAGATCTCTGTGATCCGCCGCTCATAGTCGCTGCTGGTTTGCCCAACCGGACTGAACGAAGCCGGAGCCGCCATGGTATCATCCGCCGCAGCATCAGCGCGCAGGGATTCGAGGCGGACCCACTGGCGAATGCGGGCATCCAGGTCGCCGGTCGAGTTGATGATCACCGGCTCATTGCGCGTTGCGACCGCCCGCTCAAAGGCGTCGGCGCCCTCCGCCGGGTTCATCTCGTACTGGGCCACGGTCGTGCCAATAGCATCGTGTCCGGCCCTGAGCTGCCAGGTGTCCCAATTAACGCAGACCCAAGGCACCGCGTGCGTGCGGTTGTGGCGCTGGGTGAAGGCGTTCATAAAGCTGTTCGCCGCCGCATAGCCGCCAAAGCTCAGCCCGCCCAGCACCGCCGAGATCGAGGAAAACAGCACGCAGAAGTCGAGCGGGCGGTCGCCCAATGCCGTTTCCAGCGCGTACAGGCCGTAGGCCTTCGGCTGGAAATGCCATTCGCATTCCTTCGGTCCGAGTGTAGGGATAGGTTGATACGATTGCGGGTCGGAGATACCGGCGGCGTGGAGCACCCCGTGGAGCGTGCCAAACCGCGCTTCAGCAGTCGCGAGCACGCGTTGAAGGTCGGCCACCTGCGCCACATCGGCGGCCATAACCTCAACCGTGCCGCCAGCGGCTTCGATCATCCGCACACGCTGGATACGCTGGCTGGTGGCGTCGTCCGCGCCGTGTTCGCTCAGCCACGCGTCCCAGGCCGCCCGCTCCGGCAAGCCCTGCCGGCCAACCAGCACCAGTTTCGCCTGTGCCGTCCGCGCCAGATGCTCGGCCAGTACCAGCCCGACCCCGCCGAACCCACCCGTGATCACATACACCCCACCCGACCGCACCACCCGCGATCCCGGCGCCTCCAGCCGAATCGGTTGGTAGGTTTCTTCCAGGCGCTGACCATCGCGGTAGGCTACGCGCAGCGCGTCACTGGTCGCCAGACACTCCGCCGCCAGCAACCCGACTGCGGCGGCATCGGCCATCGCAAGGTCGACGCTGCGCACACGGATGGTCAGGTTCTCCTGACCGATCACCGTCGCCAGCCCCAGCAGCGTGGCGTGTTCGGCCACGGGGATCGCGTGCGTACCGACCGCCTGCATCCCGGCGGTCACCACCAAGAGCTGCACCGCTTCGTCGATCACCTGCGCGCTCACCGCCTGCGCCAGTTGGAGCAGGTCGTAGTAGCCGATTGCCTGAGCCGCCTGAAAGCGGGCCGGGCCGGTCAGGGCTGAGTCGAGCGGCGCCAAGCCGCCCAGCCACAGGATGTGGCTGGGTAGGCCGCCGTCGGCGCGCAGCGCGTCAAGCAGCGAACCGTAGGCCGCAGCGTCAGCCGGCCCGGCGGCCAGGGTGACGGTGTGGCCGGCCGCACGAAGGGACGCAGCCACCGCCGTGCCCAGCCCGTGGGCATCGGGCAGGATCAGCCAGCGACCGGGGGCAGCCGGGGCGCCGAGCGCGGTGGGCGCCCAGTCGGGCCGGTAGAACCAGTCGGCCACATCCGCATGCCGGCCCAGCGACGGGGCGAGAGGCGCGGCGACCGGCCGGTTTGCGGCATCGACCCAGAAGCGTTTGCGCTCAAAGGGATACGTCGGCAAGGGCAGCCGACGCCGCTGTGTCGGCGCAAAGCCGACCCAATCGATGGTAATACCCAGCGACCAGAGCCGACCAATCGATTGGAGTACATGAGCCAGCTCAGATTGGCGTTCGTGAGCCGCCGGCAACAACGCCAGCACATGCTTCATCCGTTCGCGGCCACAGGCCGGATGCTGGCGGATAAACGACCCCAGCGCCTGCCCCGGTCCCACTTCCAGCACCACCAGCTGGGCATCGGCCAGCAAGGTGCCAACGCCATCGGCAAATTGCACCGTCTCGACCATATGCCGCGCCCAGTAGCCCGGGTCGGTCGCCTGGGCATCGGTGATCCAGGTGCCCGTCACATTCGAGATATAGGGAATCTGCGGGGCCTGGAGCCGCAGCGTGCCCACCAGTGCGGTCAGTTCAGCCGCCACCGGCACCAGCATCGGCGAGTGGAAGGCGTGGCTCGTCTCCAGCCAGCGACTAGCCACCTCGTTTGCGTCCAGCCGCACCTTGACCGCTTCCAATGCGGCGTGCGGGCCGGCCAGGACGCAGGTCATCGGGCTGTTGACCACCGCCAGCACTACCTCGGTATTCAGGTAGGGCTGGATGGCCTCGACGCCCAGCGAGACGGCCAGCATCGCGCCATGCGGCTGGGCCTGGATCCATTGCGCGCGTTTGGCGACCAGGGTCAAGGCATCCTCGAGGTTCAGCACGCCGGCGACCGTCGCCGCGACGTACTCGCCCACGCTGTAGCCGAGCAGCGCTTGCGGCTGGATACCCCAGCTCGCCAGCAGTTGGACCAGCGCATACTCCACCACAAACACCGCCGGCTGGGCCAGCGCCGTCTGATGCAGCGTCCCCGCCGCTATCCCACTGCCTTCCGGCAGGGCTGACAGGAGCGCTGAGGCTGACGCAGGAACGACCTGGTCAGCGGGATACAAGGCGGCGCGCAGATCCTGGCCAAGGCGCGAGGCCAGTAACCCAGCGCACCGGTCGACCGCCTCGCGGAACACCGTCTCAGTCGCGTACAGCGTCCCGGCCATGCCGGCGTAGTGGTCGCCCACACCGGGGAACACAAACGCCAGCGATTGATCGCGGGTAACTTGCTGAAAACTCAGTAGGCGGCGGGGATCACGGGCTTTGAGGGCAGCCGCAGCATCGCGGGAGTCGCTGGCCACGAGCACGCGCCGATAGCTGAAAGGCGCCCGGCCGACGCGCAGGGTGTGGGCCACATCGGCCATATCAACGGTCTGCGCTTCGAGGTAGGCGGCCAAGTTATCGGTCGCCGTTTCCAATGCCGTTTCAGTTTTGGCCGACAGCACCAACAGCTCGGCCGGGCGGGCAGGGCTGATGGTCGCGGGCATCGGCACCGGTGCTTCTTCCAGCACGACGTGGGCGTTGGTGCCGCCCAGGCCAAACGAACTGACGCCAGCCCGACGCGGCGCACCGCCATCCGCGGGCCAGTCACGCAGCTGGGTGTTGACGTAGAACGGACTGTTAGCCAGGTCGATATCGGGACTGGGCGTCTCGAAATCAAGATGCGGCGGCAGCTGGCGGTGGTGCAGGGCCAGGGCCGCCTTGATCAGACCGGTGACGCCCGAGGCCCGGTCGAGGTGGCCGATGTTGGGCTTGACCGACCCCAGCGCACAGAATTGTTTGCGCTCGGCGCCACGCTCGAAGACCTTGATCAACGCCGAAAGCTCCACTGAGTCGCCGAGCGGTGTGGCCGTGCCGTGGGTCTCGATGTAGCCGATCGTTTCCGGTTTGACGCCGGCGCGGCGCAGCGCGCGGGTAACCACCGCAGATTGGCCGGTGAGACCCGGGGCGGTGTAGCCGACCTTGCGAATACCGTCGTTGTTGATCGCCGACCCGCGGATGACGGCATAGATATGGTCGCCATCTTTGATGGCGTCTTTCATACGTTTGAGGGCGACGATGCCGACGCCATTGCCCACCACGCTGCCCTGGGCCTTGGCATCGAAGGTGCGGCAATGCCCGTCGGGCGACAGGATGCCGCCCTCCTGGTACAGATAGCCGGTGCCATGGGGAATGCTGATGGCCGTGCCGCCGGCCAAGGCGATGCCGCACTCATAGGTAAGCAGGCTCTGGCAGGCCATGTGGACCGCGACCAGCGAGGTGGAACAGTAGGTTTGTACCGCCACGCTCGGCCCGCGCAGATTGAATTTATATGAGACGGTCGAGGCTAGCGCGTCAACCGAGTTGCCAATGTCGATCTGCAAGCCGCCCGCCAGCTCCACTACCTCCGGATTGGTGAAGAGGTTGTGGATCATATACAGCGAGATGCTCGACCCGGCGAAGACGCCGATGGAGCCGGCGTAGGCGCCAGGATCGCAGGCGGCCTGCTCCAAGGCTTCCCAGGCGCACTCCAGAAACAGACGGTGCTGCGGGTCCATCACCTCAGCTTCGCGCGGCGTGTAGCCGAAGAAGCTGGCATCGAAGTGGTCGTAGCTATCCAGAAACGTCCCCGCCTTCACATAGTTCGGCAGTTTGAGCACTTCGGGATCGACGCCAGCCGCCAGCAGTTCCGCATCCGAGTAGCTGCGGATCGAACGCACGCCGGCAGTGATGTTCCGCCACAGCTCATCGACGTTCTGGGCGCCGGGGAAGCGCCCGGCCATGCCGATGATCGCCACCGCAGTGTCGTAATTAGCATCGTGCGACGTTGGCCCGCTCATAGATCCCCCATTTCATCCAAATCCACAAAGTAGTTCAATTGCATCCTGCGCTGCTCGTCCTCGTGCTCGTCGCCGTCGTCGTGGGCGATGGCCGGCTGTTGGAGGTTGGTGATGTGGGCCGCTTGCAACTCAACCGTGGGCGACTCATACAACACATATGCGGGGAAGTTGTCGAGCTTCAGGGCTTTGCGCATGCGCCCAAACAGGTCGAGGCCTAGCAGCGAATTGCCGCCGAGGTCGAAAAAGTTATCGTCGATCCCGATCAGGTCGATGCCCAGCACATCGCTCCATATGGCGGCGATGCGCGTTTCGAGGTCGTTGCGCGGTGCGGCATAGGCCACAGCCAGGGCTGGCCGCGGGTAGCGCGACTGCTCGCGGTCTTCGCGCATCTTGAGGAACGCGGCGAACGAGCGCTGGCTAGCCTCGACTAGAAACGTCAGGTCACGCGGGCTGACAAAGATCTGCGGTAGATCGTAAGCCAAGATGCGGCGCAATGCTTCCATGCCGTCGGCGAAGTCGATGCCGAAGGTTCGGCGCGAGGCTATGAAGAACGCCCGTACTTCTTCGGTGAAGCCTTGTAGGCCTTCGCTCCAAGCGTCCCAGTGCCATTCGCCCCATCCGATCGAGATCGTCACTCCGTGGTCGCGGTGATGCAGCTGGGCATAGCTGTCCAGGAAGATGTTCGCCGCGCAGTAGTCGGCCTGGCCCTGGCCGCCGCCGGCCGCCGCGGCAACCGACGAGAACAGCACCAAGAAGTCAAGCGGCAAGGAGCGCACGGCCTGGGCGATCGCCAGGGTTCCCTGGACCTTTGGCGCAAGCACGCTGGCCGCCGCTTCGGCGGTCTTGAGCTGCATTAGGCCCACCCCTGGCACGCCGGCGGCATGGAACACCCCGTTGATGGCACCGAAGCGGGCGACAGCCTGGTCGATGGCTGCGGCGATCTGGCCGGCGTCGGCGACATCGGCCTGGAGCACCAGCACTTCGGCACCGCCAGCCTCAAGCTGTCGGAGGCAATGGACGCGATGCCCGGTGCCGCTCTCGGTGCCTTCGGCAGCGATGATGTCATCCCAGCGTTCGCGCGACGGTAGGGCAGTCCGCCCGATCAAGACCACTTTGGCCCGCACACTCGCCACCAGGTACTCGGCCAGGGCCAGGCCAATACCGCCCAAGCCGCCAGTTATGACATACACGCCCTGATCGCGCAAACGGGCGTGGGGATGGCTGAACTCAGGCAGGTGGATTTGCTCATATGCCTGGACCCAACGGTGCTGCCCACGCAGCGCAATCACGGCGCCGGTCGGGGTGCTGGCCAGTTCCACCACCAGGCGATCCACCAACTCCTCGCAGCCCTGCCGATCGGGTGCCCAGATCACATCGATGGAGCGCGCCGTCAGGTTGGGGTGCTCCTGAGGAATGATCTTGCACGGACCGATCACTGTCGATTTCGTTGCGTTCACCGCCTCCTGGCCGACAACCGCGTGAACGCCGGTGGTGACGACGTTGACCTCGCAGCGCTCCACGCCCTGGTTGCCCAGCGCCTGGGTCAGCGCCAACAGGCTGTAAAAGCCGCGCTCCAATATGCTGTCCACCTCGGTCGGCGACTCGTCGGCCAACTCAGCGGGCGAGGCCAGCCACAGGTGTAGCACGCGGCTGGGTTCAATGCCTTCGCGGGCGAGCTTCTTAATCACGCTGATGTAGTCTTCGCGTTCGGCGGGACGTACCGTGTAGCTTGCCGGGTCGGTGGCGGCGAATGCCGCACCCGGCGCGATCGTCACCACAGTCTGGCCGTGCTGTTTCAAGCGCTCGGCGAGCACAAGGCCCAGGCCGGAGTCATCAACCAGAAGCAGCCAGGTGTGTTGGTCGGCGAAAAGTGGGGCGCCTAGGATCGGCGACGGCGGGCTGGTCCGTTTCCAGGAAGGCACAAAGAACCAGTCGCCAACGTCGGCGATGCGGTCGGCACTGTTGAGGAACTCGTCGTTGGCTAGCGAACTGCCCGACTTGCCGTGCGCATCGGCGTCCACCCAGTAGCGCTGGCGCTCAAACGGATAGGTCGGCAGCGAAAGCCGCCGCCGTTGTTCGCCCGCGGAGAACGCGGCCCAGTCAATGTTCACCCCGGCAAGCCACAGCCGGCCCAAGGTTTCCAGCACGTGGGCCAACTCGGCCTGGCGACCGTGGGACGTCGGCAGCACGCTCAGGATCTGGCCCATACGCTCGCGAGAGCAAGCTGAATGTTGCTTGACAAACGACGCCAGCGCCTGGCCGGGGCCGACTTCCAGGATCAACGCCGGCTCTCCCTCCAGCAGCGCGCCAGCTCCGGCGGCAAACCGCACGGTCTGGCACATGTGCCGCGCCCAGTAGTCCGGGTCGGTGGCCTCTTCGACGGTGATCCAAGTGCCGGTGACGTTGGAGACATACGGTATGGCCGGCGGGTTGAGGGTCAGCGAGCAGGTCAGATCGGTCAGGGCCGCGCGGGCCGGCTCCAGCATCGCCGAATGGAAGGCATGGCTGGTCTCCAGCCAGCGGCAGGCAACTTCATCGGCGGCGCATTGCCTGGCCACGGCCTCAAGAGCCGCCGCCGGTCCGGCCAAGATGGAGGCGCTCGGACTGTTAACCGCTGCCAAGGCGACATCGCCCCGGACGTAGCGCCGCGCATCGTCCTCGCCCAGGCTGACCGCCAGCATGGAGCCGGCAGGCAGATTCTGGATCAGCCTGGCGCGGAGGGCCACCAGACGCAGCGCGTCCTCCAGGCTCAGCACGCCGGCGACCGTTGCCGCGACGTATTCGCCCAGGCTGTAGCCCAGCAGCGCCTGCGGACGGATGCCCCAGCTCGCCAGCAATTGCACCAGCGCGTACTCGACTACAAACACCGCCGGCTGGGCCAGCGCCGTCTGGTGCAGCGTCCCGGCAGGCGTTCCGGCAGGCAGGCCTGCCAGCAACTGGCGGAAATCCAGGCCGGCCGCCGGTGCCCCATTGCCGCGCCCGGACTCTGGATACAGCACCGCCAGCAAATCCTGGTCCAGCAGCGGATTCAGCAGCGTGCAGCACTCGTCAACCACCACGCGAAAGCGCGCTTCGTGAGTGTACAGGTCCGCGGCCATCCCTGCATAGTGGTCGCCGACGCCCGGGAACAGGAAGGCCACCGACCGATCACGGTCGGTCTGGTTGGCGGTCAGCCCGCGGACACCAGCCGCCTCCAACTGCGCGATGGCATCGTCACGGTCGCGGGCCACGAGGGCACGCCGGTGGTTGAAGGCGGTGCGACCGACCTGGAGGGTATGGGCGACGTCGGCCAAGTCCACCTCGGGATAGGCTCGCAAGAAGCTGGCCAGGTTGGCGGCCATTGTTTGCAGGGCGGAGTCGGTTTTGGCCGACAGCAGCAGCAGCTGCTGCGGGTATGATTGACCGGACGGCGCCTCGAGCGGCGTTTCCTGGAGCACGACATGGGCATTGGTGCCGCCTAGGCCGAACGAGCTGACGCCGGCGCGGCGCGGCGTCCGACCGTCGGTCTCCCAGGGCCGCAACGCCGTATTGACAAAAAACGGGCTATTGGATAAATCAATCTCGGGGCTGGCCTGCTCGAAATTAAGACTCGGCGGAATCTCTCGGTGCTTCAGCGCCAGCACGGTTTTGATCAAGCCGGTCACGCCTGCGGCGCGGTCGAGATGACCAACGTTGGGCTTGACCGAACCGAGCGCACAGTACTGGGTCTGGTCGGTCTGCTGCTTGTAGGCCTTGATCGTCGCCGCGAGCTCGATCGAGTCGCCCAGCGCCGTGGCCGTGCCGTGGGCCTCAAGGTAGCCCACCGTCGCGGGGTCGACGCCAGCGTGGGCCAACGCTTCGGCGATCACCGACGACTGCCCTTCCAGGCCGGGGGCGGTGTAGCCGACTTTGCGGATGCCGTCGTTGTTGACCGCCGAGCCGCGGATGACGGCGTACACGTGATCTCCATCTGCGACCGCCTGATCAAGGCGCTTGAGCGCGACGACGCCGGCGCCGTTGCTCATCACGCTGCCCTGGCCGTCGGCGTCAAAGGTGCGGCACTGGCCGTCGGGCGAAACAATGCCGCCCTCCTGGTACACATAGCCAGTCCCATGGGGTACCGAGATCGCGACACCGCCAGCCAGCGCCATATCGCACTCGTAGTTGAGCAGGCTCTGGCAGGCCATGTGGACTGCCACCAGCGAGGTCGAGCAAAAAGTTTGTACGACCACGCTCGGCCCGCGGAAGTTAAGCTTGTAGGAGACCCAGGTCGAAAGCGAGTCCGACGAGTTCAGGACGCCGACCTGGAGCATGCCCGCTTTGCGGAACACCTCGGCGTTGTTGAAGATATTATTCAACATATAGGTCGAGATGGCCGATCCGGCGAACACCCCAACCAGACCTTGGTAGGTTTCCGGGCTATAAGCGGCGTCCTCGAACGCCTCCCAAGAGCATTCTAGAAACAAGCGCAGCTGCGGGTCCATCAACTCGGCCTCGCGCGGCGTAAAGCCAAAGAACGCGGAGTCAAAGGAATCGATATTGTCGATGACCGTCCCGGCTTTCACATACTCGGGTTGGCTCATCAGATCCGGGTCTACCCCGGCGGCCAGCAGTTCTTCATCGGAAAAAAACCGGATCGATTGCACGCCCTGGGTCATGTTGCGCCAGAACTGATCCAGCGTGTTGGCGCCAGGGAAACGCCCTGCCATGCCGATGATGGCAACAGCGGTATCGAATTCGAAATCCTGTGATTCGCGATCTATCATGGAAATACCTCGCTACGACCTGAGTTTGAGTTGAGCCTGCCGATCCCTTCGCTTTGCACCGCGATCGTGACGTTCTTGAATCGCTGCGTTGGTGTCCTGGCCAGGTTCAAGGAATTTCGCCATTGCTCCGACCGTCGGTGCTTCGTACAGCACATAGGCCGGGATCTGGCTGATCTGAAGGCGCTTGCGCAGCCGGTTCAGCAGATCGACGCCGATCAGCGAGTTGCCGCCAAGCTCGAAAAAGTTGTCGTTGAGGCCGATTTCGGCGATGCCAAGTCGTTCGCTCCACACCGCAGCGATCGCCTGCTCCAGCTTGCTCTGCGGCTTGACGTATGATGTGCCAAGGCTCGGTCGCGCGTGACGCGCGCCCTGGGCTTCGGGCTGCTCAAGCACATCGATCTTGGCGTTTTCCATCATGCGCACGATCGCGCGCAGGTCTTGGGTGGAGACGAAGACGTTCGGGAAGCGATGAGAAAGCACCCGGTCAAGAGCTTGGCTGCCTTCATCGAAGCGCAGGCCGAAGCGTTCGCGGTAGTCGCGGAAGAACTCCTGGGTAGCGCTGTCATAGCTGCTCATGGCTTCATCCCAAGCATTCCAGAGCCACTCGCACCAGCCAATCGAGACCACCAGACTCGGCTGCCCGGCTCGGCTGTGGGCAAAGGCGTCCAGGTAGGCGTTAGCCGCACAATAATCGACCTGCCCTGCGCCGCCGCCGGTCGCCGAAGCGACCGAGGAAAACAGCGCCAGGAAATCCAGCTGTATGTTGTCCAGCGCCTGCGCAAGGGCGCGCGTGCCCTGGACCTTGGGCGCCAGGACGCTGGCAGCCGCCTCCCTGGTCTTCAGCGAGATTAGGCCGACGCCCGGCACGCCGGCGGCGTGGAGCACCCCGTGCAGGCTGCCGAAGTGCTCGATGGTTTGAGCCACCGCCGCTTCGATCTCGCCTGTGTCGGTGACATCGGCCCTGAGCACCAGCACCTCGCCGCCCAGCGCCTCGATCGCCTGGATCTGCCGGATCTTGCCGGCGTGGGCGTGTTCCGGCTGGCGCGCCAGCAGGGCAGGCCATTCGCTGCGTTCGGGCAGCCCAGAGCGGCCTACCAGCGCCAAGCGGGCCTGCTGCGTCCGCGCCAGGTGCTCGGCCAGTGCCAGGCCGATACCGCCCAGACCGCCGGTGATCAGGTACACACCGTGTTTGCGCAGCCGTGGCGCGCTTGACTCCTGCGCTGCCAGCTTCAGCCTATCAAGCGACTGTACCCAGCGGCGGTTGCCGCGCAAGGCGACCTGCGTGTCGGCGGTCGCGGCGGTCAACTCGCCGAGCAGGTGGCTGATCAACGCTTCTTCTTCCCAGCTGCCGCGCTCGGGCAGCACAATATCGACGCTGCGGCAGCCCAGCGCTGCATATTCGAACTGCAGCAGCTTGCAGGGGCCGATAAGCGTGGCTTTCTCCGGGCACTGGCGCTCGGAGCCGATGACCGATTGCATATCGCTGGAAACCACGGTGATGGTGCAGGCTTCGAGGTCAAGGTCGCCCAGCGCCTGGCCAAGGTGGATCAGACTGTAGAAGCTGGCATCAAGCACGGGGCCGAGCAAGGGATCGGGCAGCGGATGCGGTAGCGGCGGTGTCACCGTCCAAAGGTGGACAATGTTGGTCGGCCGCCGGTTTTGCCGATACAGGTCGTTGAATAGCTCATCATAATCAGAGCGCTGCCCCGCATTGATCGTGTAGGAGTCGCCGTTTTTGGCGAAGGCTGCGCCGGCGTGGACGCTCACGACGTGCTGGCCCTGCTGGCGTAGCCAGGCGCCGATCTGCTGGCCGACCGCGCACGCGTCCTCGAAGATCACCCAGCACCGCGGGCTGTCATCCGAGGACGCGGCTAGTGCCGGCAGGTACGGCGCCGATTGCTTCCATGCAGGCAGGTAGAACCACTCGTTGGCCGGATCGCGCGGCAGGCCCATAAGGTCGAGCTTGTCGCTTTGTTCCGCCAGGCCGCCGACTTTGCGGCTGGGTTCCAGCCAATAGCGCTGCCGCTCAAACGGATAGGTTGGTAGCGGGACGCGCCGGCGCTGCTCACCCACGGCGAACGCCTGCCAATCGATCGGCACGTCAATCAGCCACAGGCGGCCCAACGCGGTCAGGAGCGCAGTCGAGTCGCTCAGGCCCTCATGCTGGGACGGCAGGGTCGACAGCACAAGATCCAGGCGGTCGCGGCCCCAGGCGGGGCTTTGCTTGACAAAGGAGCCAAGCGCCTGACCCGGCCCGATCTCCACCATGACGCGGTTAGCATCCTGCGCCAGGACTGCCACGCTGGCGGCGAACTGCACGGTCTGGCACATATGCGCCGCCCAATAGGCCGGGTCGGTGGCCTGTTCGGCGGTAATCCAGGTACCGGTGACGTTGGACAGATAAGGGATGGCCGGTAGGTGAAAGGTCAGGGTGGCGGCGAACGCAGTGAGCTCCGCCTGCACCGATGCCAGCATCGTCGAGTGGAATGCGTGGCTGGTTTCCAACCAGCGGCTGCTGATATCGAGGGCCTCAAGCTGGTCTGCGACGGCCGCGAGGGCCGGCTGGGGGCCGGCGAGCACGCAGGTGCTCGGACTGTTGACTACCGCCAGGCACACCTCGCCGCCCAGATACGGGCGGACCGCATCCGCGCCCGCCGCCACTGCCAGCATCGCGCCGCTCGGCAGCGACTGGATCAGCTGGGCACGCCGGGCGACCAGCGCCAGGGCGTCTTCCAAGCTCAACACTCCGGCCACGGCGGCCGCCACGTATTCGCCCAGGCTATAGCCGAGCAGTGCGTGCGGTCGGATGCCCCAGGTCATCAGGAGCTGGGCAAGGGCGTACTCCACCACAAACACTGCTGGCTGCGCCAGCGCCGTCTGGTGCAGCGGCCCGGCCGCCCCGCCTACCGCGCGATCACGCCCAAGCAGCGCCCGCAGATCGACGCCGGAGCCATTGCCGTTGCGCCGTGCCTGGCCCTCCGGGTACAAAGCCTGCTTGAGGTCGGCGCCCAGCAGTGGCGACAGGATGCGGAAGCACTCGTCGACCGTGGCGCGGAAAACACTCTCGGTTTCATACAGGCCCTGGGCCATGCCGGCATAGTGGTCGCCGACGCCGGCGAACACAAAGGCCAGGTTGCGGCTGGTCGGCTTCTGCTGGCGGCTGAGGGCGCGCTGGGTGTCGCCTTTGGTCAGCAGCGAACGCGCGTCGGTGGCATCCTCGCAGACCATCACGCGCCGGTGCTCGAAGACGCGGCGGCCGACTTGCAGGGTGTAGGCGACATCGGCCAGATTCACATCTTGGCCGCCAAGATGATCGGACAGCCGCGCCGTGGCCGCTTCGAGAGCCGTGGGAGTCTTGGCCGACAGCAACAGCAGCTGAGTCGGTCGCGACGGGTTGGCAGCCGGAGCCGGCGGCGCCTCCTCGACCACGACGTGGGCGTTGGTGCCGCCCACGCCCAGCGAGTTCACGACCGCGCGGCGGGGCGTGCCATTGCGCGTCCAAGGGGTCGGCTCGGTCAGCACATAAAACGGGCTGGCAGCGAAATCGATCTCGGGATTGGGCGCATGGAAGTGCAACGTCGGCGGGATCAGGCTGTGCTTGAGGGCCAGCACCGTTTTGATCAAGCCGGTGACGCCGGCCGCCCGGTCGAGGTGGCCGATGTTGGGCTTGACCGAACTAATCCCGCAGAAGCCGACTTTATCGGTGCTGGCACGAAACGCCTTGGTCAGCGAGGCGATCTCGATCGGGTCACCCAACTTGGTGGCAGTGCCGTGGGCCTCGACATACGAGATCGAGTCGGCGGTCACGCCGGCGTCGTCAAGCGCGGCGGCGATGGCCTTGGCCTGGCCGACCACGCTGGGGGCGGTGTAGCCGACCTTGAGGCCGCCGTCATTGTTGATCGCCGAGCCACGAATGACGGCGTGGATGGTGTCGCCGTCGGCCAGTGCGTCGGCCAGCCGCTTTAGCACCACGATCGCCACCCCGTCGCCAAAGTTAGCCCCGCCAGCCTCCGCGTCAAAGGTGCGGCAGCGCCCGTCGGGCGAGACCTGATCGCCGTCGCGATACAGATAGCCTGTTTTGACCGGGACGCGGACCGACACGCCGCCGGCGAGGGCAATATCGCACTCGCCGCCGCGCAGGCTGCGGCAGGCCATGTGGGTGGCCACCAGCGAGGTCGAACAATAGGTCTGCACCGCCACGCTTGGCCCGTGCAGGTTCAACTTGTAGGACACGTTGGTCGTCAGGCCATCTTTGTCATTGGAGAAATAGGCAGACGGATCGGAGCCGAAGTCATTGAAGACCGGCAGCGCCGCCAGCTGAAGCATATAGGTGCTGACGCTGGCGCCGGCGAACACGCCGACCAGCCCATCGTAGCGCTGGGAGTCGTACCCCGCTGTTTCCAGGGCCTCCCAGGCGCACTCGTGGAACAGGCGCTGTTGCGGGTCCATAAACTCGGCTTCGCGGGGCGAATAGCCAAAGAAGGCCGCATCGAACAGACCGATATCGTCGCCGAGAATCGGGCGCCGTTTGACGTAGTTGGGGTCGCGAACCAGCGCGGGAGCGACACCGGCGGCCAGCAATTCCTCGTCGCTGAAGATCGAAAACGCTTCGTGGGACTGGCTGATGTTGCTCCACAGCTCATCGACCGAACCGGCACCCGGGAAGCGTCCGGCCATACCGATGATAGCGATATCGCCTTGGGCGGCCTGGCGCTGCTGGCGTCTGGCCGGCTGCGGCTGACTGGACGCGCCAGCGACCTGCGGCAGCCGCTCCATCAGATACGTCGCCAGGGCGCTGATCGTGGGGGCTTCAAACAGCACCACGGTCGAAAGCTGCACCTTGAACTCTTTTTGCAATCGGGCGATCACCTGGATGCCTACCAGCGAGTTGCCGCCCAGGTCGAAGAAATTATCCTGAATGCCGACCTGATCGAGGCCAAGTGCCTCCTGCCAGATCGCGGCGATGCGTTGTTCGTATTCGCCGCGCGGCGGAACATAGGCGGTGTTAAGCTCGGGCCGGGCGTGGGCCATTTTCGCCGCCGGGGTTGGAGCGTTGGCGCCGACCGCAAGGGCTTCCATGCGAACCCACTGGGCGATACGCGTATCAAGGTCGCCGGTGGAGTTGACGATCTGGCTGGCATCCCGGACGGAGAGGACCCGCTCGAATGCCGCAATCCCTTCGGCAGGCGTCATACCGTATTCGGTCAGGCTAGCGCCCAGGCCGCCGGACATAGTTTTATCGACACTACCCAGCCAGAGATCCCAGTTCACGCTCAGCCAGCGCACCGGATGCGACTGGTTGTGGCGGTGGGCGAAGGCGTCCATAAAGGAGTTTGCCGCCACATACGCGCTGAAACCAAGCCCGCCCAGCACCGATGACAGCGAGGAAAAAAGCACGCAGAAGTCAAGCGACCGATCACCGAGCACGCGCTCCAGGGCATACAGGCCATGGACCTTGGGCTGGAAATGCTGCTCACAGATGGCCGGGTCGCTATCCTGGACCGAGCGGAACGCTGCGGTTGCCACAATCCCGGCCGCGTGGATCACGCCGTGGATGGCACCGAAGCGCTCAGTAGCGCGATCGATGGCCGCCCGCAAAGCGCTCTCGTCGGCGACATCGGCCGTGATCGTCAGGACTTCGGCGCCTAGCTCCTCCAAGCGCTGAACCGCGCGGATGCGCTGGCAGGTCCGGTCGTCCTCGGAGCGATCGCTCAGCCAGCGTGGCCACTCGCTGCGGTCGGGTAACTCGCTGCGGGCCAGCAAGACCAGCCTGGCCTGCACGGTTGCCGCAAGGTGCTCGGCCAGCATCAGGCCGATGTCACCCAGGCCGCCGGTGATCAAATAGGTGCCGTGCTCGCGTAGCGCAGTCCGGGCAGGGGCATCCAAGCGCACCGGCTTGTAGGCGGCGACCCAGCGCTGGTTATTGCGGTAGGCCACCAGCGGTTCGGCCGACTGGGTCAGCAACTCGCGGGCCAGCAGGTCGAGCAGTTCGCGCTCTTCCGTGCTGCCCCGCTGCGGCAGCCCGAGGTCGATGGTGCGGCAACCGATGCCTTGCAACTCCTGCGGGATAACTCGCGCCGGGCCAAGGATCGCCGCCAGATCGGGGTTGATTGTTTCGGTGCCGATAACACTGTGGACGGCGGCGCAAACCACGGCGATCTCAGGCGCGCTTGCGAGGCTCGCCGGCCCAAGGGCCTGCGCCAGGGCCAGCAGGCTGTAGAAGCTGACTCGCTGGGTCGCGGCGAACTGATCGCCGGTCGCGGAAGGCGTTGCATCAAGCGACCAGAGGTGCGCGACCATCAGGCGGGACTGCGCTTCGCTGCTCAGGGATTGCAATAGGCGCAGGTAATCCTCGGGGGCGTCCGGGCGCACGTCGAAGGTCTGGTGATCGATGCGGGCGAAGCCATCGCCGCGCCGAACGCGCACAACGCTGTCGCCGGCCTGTTCGAGCCGGACGCCAAGCTCGCGGCCGAGGCCTCGCTCGTCAACAAAAACCAGCCAGTGCTTGCCGCTGGTCGGGGCGGGTGCCAGCAAGGCGAGCGCATGCGGCTCCCAGACCGGCCGGTAAAACCAATCGGCGATATCGGCCTGCTTGCCGCGGGCCGGCCGCGCCGGAGCCAAGGTCGTCGGCACGCTGTCAAGATCGATCCAGAAGCGCTCGCGCTCAAAGGGATACGGCGGCAGCGCAACCGAGCGGCGCCGCTCGGCGCCAGCGAACGCGGCCCAATCAACCCGCGCCCCAGCGACCCAGAGGCGGCCCAGCGCCGACAGCGCCGCTGCCAGCTCGGACTGGGCCTCGTGCTTGGCCGGCAGGGTGGCTACTATATCGGCGAAGCGCTGGCGATCGCAGGCGGGATGCTGCCTAGCGAACGACCCCAGCGCCTGGCCCGGACCTATCTCCACGAGCATCATGGCCGGATCGGCGAGCAGCGAACCCAGGGCAGGGGCGAATTGGACGGTCTCGACCATGTGCCGTGCCCAGTAGGCAGGGTCGGTGGCCTGCTCAACAGTGATCCAGGTGCCGGTAACATTGGATAGGTACGGGAGGGAAGGCGAGTTGAAGGTCAAAGTGGTGGCGAACGCAGTCAGCGCTTCTTGCGCCGGCGCCAGCATCGTCGAGTGGAAGGCATGGCTGGTTTCCACCGGGCGGCAGGCGATCTCGGCCTGGCTGAGCCGCTCCGACAGGGCGTTCAGCGCGGCGTGCGGGCCGGCGAGGACGCAGGTACTTGGGCTGTTGACCGCCGCCAGGCACACCTCGCCACCCAAATACGACTGGATCGCATCCGCGCCTGCCGCTACCGCCAGCATCGCGCCTTTCGGCAGCGCCTGGATCAGCTGGGCGCGCCGGGCGACCAGCGCTAGGGCGTCCTCCAGGCTCAGCACGCCGGAGATCGTTGCGGCGACATACTCGCCCAAGCTGTAGCCCAGCAATGCCTGCGGTCGCACGCCCCAGGTCATCATCAATTGGGCCAGGGCATACTCGACCACAAACACCGCCGGCTGCGCCAGCGCCGTCTGGTGCAGCGGCCCGTCCGCAACTCCGTTGCGCCCTAGCAGTCCGTGTCCGGCCGCCGGAGCAGCCGGCAGGTTGGACGGATAGAGCGCCGCCCGCAGTTCCGCCGCATCCAGCGGCGGCAATAGGGCTAGCGCATGGTCGACCGCGGTGCGAAAAACCACTTCATTGGCGTAGAGGCCCTTGGCCATACCGGCGTAGTGGTCGCCGACGCCAGCGAACACAAAGGCCACCGGGCGTTCCTGGCCGACATGGCCGGTGTGAATGCGGCCATTCTGGCCGCTCAGGCCAGCGATCGCCTCTGCAACATCGCGGCAAATCACCGCCCGGCGATGGGCGAAGTGTTTTCTACGGCGTTGCAGCGTGTGGGCGACGTCAGCGAGATCACAGTCTGGGTTGCGGTGGAGATAGCCCAGCAGGTTTTCGGTCGCCTTTTCCAAGGCGGTCGGAGTCCTGGCAGATAAAAGCAACACATGGGTCGGGCGGGCGGCGCTCAGCGGCTCGGACGGCGGAGCCTCCTCCAAAATCACATGGGCGTTGGTTCCCGACCAGCCAAACGAGCTCACCCCGGCCAAGCGCGGCCCGTCGGCGACCGTCCAAGGGGTCAGGCTGGTTGGCACGACAAACGGCGCGCCGCCCTTGGGAATACCCGGATTCAGCGTCTTGAAATTCAGATGCGGCGGAATTTGCTTATGCTGCAAAGACAAGACGGTCTTGATCAGCCCGGCGACTCCCGAGCCGGCGGCCAGATGGCCGATATTCGTTTTAACCGCGCCGACGTAGAGCGGCTGATCAGGCGATCGGCCTTTGCCCAGCACAGCCCGCAGCGACTCCATCTCGATCGGATCGCCCAGCGAGGTGCCGGAACCGTGAGCCTCAACATAGCTAATCTGCTGGGGCTTCAGCCCGGCCACCGCCAGGGCTTTGCGGATCACCGCCTGCTGGGCCAGGCCGTTGGGGGCGGTGATGCTGCTGCTGCGGCCATCCTCGTTGACCGCCGAGCCGCGGATAATCGCCCGAACCTGATCGCCGTCCTTGATGGCGTCGGAAAGGCGCTTGAGTACCACGAAGCCGCAACCTTCGCCGATCACAAAGCCATCGGCGGCGGCGTCGAAGGTCTTACAGCGGCCATCGCTGGAGAACATGCGCATCTTGCACAGGCTGACAAACGAGTCGGGCAGGATTACCACGTTGGAGCCGCCGACCAGCGCCAGGTTGCTTTCCTTGCTTTGCAGGCTCTGCACGGCCAGGTGGGTCGCCACGAGCGTCGACGAGCAGGCGGTGTCCAAGGTCATCGTCGGCCCCTGGAGATCAAGCAGGTAGGCCAGGCGTCCGGCGGCCATGCTGGACGAACTGCCGGTGCTGAAGTATGGGTCGTTGAAACACTCGGCGCCGTCGGCGTAGAGCTGGCGCACGGGATAGTCGTTGTTGATCAGCCCGATGAACACGCCGGTCTGGCTGCCGGCCAGACTGTCAATCTGCTGGCCGGCATCTTCGAGGGCCTGCCAGGCGACCTCCAGCAGGAGGCGATGCTGCGGATCCATGCGCAGAGCTTCGCGCGGCGAAAGGCCAAAAAAACTGGCGTCAAACATCGGCGCGTCGGTCAGGAAGCTGCCCCAGCGGGTATACATTTTGCCCGGCGCATCCGGATTGGGATCGTAGTAGGCGTCGATATCCCAGCGGTCGGACGGCACCTCGATGATCGAGTCCTGGCCTTGCTTCAGGAATTCCCAGAAGGCATCCGGTGTCACCAAACCGCCGGGGAAGCGGCAGCCGATGCCAATCACGGCGACAGGCTCGGGCTTGGGCCGCAGGTACTCGGCCAGCAAGGCTTTCTTATCGGGCGTCAGGCTCTTGAGAAGTTGTTCCAAGGGATTACTCATCGATCTCACCTTGAGCCAATGGCTCGATATCGAGGGCATGCTGAAGCTCATCCATCGAAAGTTCGCCGATCGCCGACAGCAGCGCAGCCAGATCGTCGCTGTCTTCAAGCTCGGGCGCGGCAGCTAGGTCGGCGCTGGCGGGGTCGTCCGGCTCCTCCGTCGGCGCTAGCGAAATCTGCATGCGCTCGATCAGATGGGAGGACAGGGCGGCGATTGATTGATGGTTCCAGATCAGCGTGACAGGGAAGCTCAGACCCACGCTGTCTTCAAGGAGGTTCCTGAGTTCAAGCGCCATCAGTGAGTCAAGGCCCACACTGCCCAGCGGGGTCTGCGAGTCAAGTGCCGAGGTGGGAATGCGCAACACCTGCTGGACCAGCTTGGCGACATGGGTCTCCATGATCGCCAGGCGCTGCTCGGGAGGCGATTCCTCCAGCAGCGGGCGAAGCCGGGTCTGCGCTGGCTGCTCGCTGGCACTTTGGTCGAGTTCTTCGACTAGGCGCCGAAACAGTGATGAGGCGGCCGCCTTGGGATAGTATTGCAGCCACTGGCGCAGGTTGAAGGGCAGCACATTGGCCTGGACCGGGTTGGCACGGATCAGGCGCTCCAGCGCCGCCAAGCCCTCGGCGGGCGTCATGCTTTTCATGCCGCGGTAAGCGATGCGCTCGCCGCGATTGGCCTGGGCCGCCGCCAGGCCCACGTCGGCCCACGGCCCCCAGTTGATCGCTAGCGCCGGCAACCCTTGGGCGCGGCGGTAATGGGCCAGCCCGTCGAGGAAGGCATTGGCCGCAGCGTAGTTGCCCTGGCCGGGCGAGCCAAGCGTAGCCGCTGCCGACGAGAACAGGATAAAGTGGTCGAGCGCCCGATCGCGGGTCAGGATGTGAAGATTCCAAGATCCGGTGACCTTGGGGTCCATGACGGTTTTGAAACGCTCGGGGGTGAGCTGAAGCAGCACGCCGTCATCAAGCACGCCGGCGGCGTGGATGACTCCGCGCAACGGGGGCATCGTCGCATCGATATCGTCGAACAGGGCCGCTAGCGCGGCGGGCTGGGCGACATCGGCTTGGGACACTCGCACGGTCGCCCCGAGCGCTCGCAGATCCTCGACCGCCGCGCTGGCGGCCGCCCCCGGCCGGCTGCGCCCGAGAAGAACCAGATGGCGTACCCCGCGTTCGACCAGCCAGCGGGCGACAGCTATGCCCAGCCCCCCGAGGCCGCCAGTGATCAGGTAGGTGCCGGCATCCCAGGCCGCTGCGGCGGGCCGAGCCGCAACGATCGGAAGCTCTTCATCGTCGTCGATTCTGATAACGATCTTGCCGATGTGCCGGGCCTGAGCCATCATCCGGTAGGCATCGGCGACCTGTCCCATCGAAAAAACGCGGCAGTGGCGGGTGAGCAGAGAGTCGCCGGCAAACAAAGCCATCGCTTCGCGGAAGATCGCCCCGATCATCTCCGGCTCTTCGCGCAACGTATCAAGATCGACCAGCGAGAAGGTCAGGTTCTTCAAAAACGGCCGCATGCCGAGTTTGTTGTCCTCGTAGTAGTCGCGTTTGCCGATCTCAATAAAGCGGCCGCGGTGGCGCAGCAGGTTGAGGCTTTCCTTGATGTAATCGCCAGCCAGCGAATTCAGCACTACGTCGATGCCCTCACCGTTGGTGACTTCGCGCACCTCGTCGGCGAAGTCCAGCGAGCGCGAGTTCATCACGTGGGACACGCCAAGCTCGCGCAGCAAGGCCCGCTTTTCGGGCGAGCCGGCGGTGGCGAAGATTTCAGCGCCCACGTGCTGAGCGATCTGGATCGCCGCTAGGCCGACGCCGCCGGTCGCAGAGTGGATCAGGACGCGTTCGCCCTTGGAAAGCCGGCCTGTGACAACCAACGAGTAGTAAGCGGTCAGAATGGCGAAAGGCAGCGCCGCAGCTTGCTCAAGGGTCAGGTGGTCGGGTTTGGCGACGATCAGGTTCTGCGTGGAGATCGAGTGTGATACCGTCAGGCTCTTGAACCAGCCGACCACTTCCTGTCCGACCGTGAAGCCGGTTACGTTGGCGCCAAGGGCCACGATCGTGCCCGCGCATTCGCGCAATGAAGACACGCCCTCGATCTCGCTGCTATTGCCCGGAATAGCGCCGAGGGCGGTCAGCACGTCGCGGAAGTTCAAGCCCCAAGCGCGGACTTTAATCTCAATATCATCTGGGCCGATCGGTTGCCGCGCCATGGCGCGGATCGCCAGCCGATCCAGCGAGCCTGGCGGCGAGGCATCCAGGCCGAATGGCTGGTCGCCGGCCCGCGCGAGGGTCCGTGGTTGCTCCGCCGAGCCGTCGACGCCAAGCCCACGGCTGAGCCGAGCCACGAAACGCTGGTCGGGGCGGAGGGCGACCCGATCGTCCTTACCGCAGCAGATTTCATTGAAGAGTTCCGAGGCTTCGTCCAGACCCGGTGCGGCGCTCAGGTCGATTCGCACGCACTCCAACTGGGCAAACTCGTGGCTGATAACGTTGGACAGCCCGGTCAGCGGAGTTTGCGCCACGGCCACCGCCTCATTTGGGCTGGCAGCATCGGCGCCGCGGGTGATGATCCAAAGCCGGGGGTAATCGCGCCAGCCGGCATAGCCGATGGCTTGCAGGAGAAACAGCGGCGCAGTGGCGGTGAAATCCTGCGCGGACAGCAAGGCATCGAGGCTCGCCTCGGCGTCGCGGCCGGACTTGCCTCCCCACAGGTAGACAATGCCGCGGCACGGCGCATTGGCGCCTCCAAAGGCTTCCTTGAGAAGCTGCTTGTAAGCTTTGTGATCGTGCGGGTTGATCTCATAGCGCCGCCCGCCGAGCGCCTGAAAACGCTCACCCGGCGCGACCAGCACAGGATGCTGGCCATGCGCTTCCAGCGCAGCCGCCAAGTCGCGGGCGACCGGAGTTTGGTCGCTGAAGATCAGCCAGCCGCCGGCAGCGCCGTTCGACCACGGAGCGAGCGCCGCGTCAAAGGCCGGCCTGACCTGCGCTTCCCATTGCAAGGTGTACATCCAGCTATCAATGTGATCGTCCCCGGCAGCCCGCGCCTCGAGCACCTTAACTTGCAGTCCTTCGACGCGCATCACCGGCTGCCCTGACTGATCGAGAAGCAGGAGGTCGCCTTCAAATGAAACATCGGCGGTGGGAGCCGCGGTGCTCAGGCGCGTGTGGACCCAGAGCGGCTCTGCGGCCTGCGGCTTGCGCAGGGCCTGGATGCGCCGAACGCCCACCGGCAAGGTTACAGCCGGTTCGGCGCCGTTGCGGTGGGGATCAAGCGCCACAAAGGATTGGAAGCATGCGTCAAGCAAGGCCGGATGCAGCTCGTAGGCGCCGTAGTCAGCTTGAATATCCGCCGGTGCCACGATACGCGCCAGTACCTCGCCATCACCCAGCCGTAGCTCGGTGATGCCTTGGAAGGCCGGCCCGTATTCCAATCCCTGCTCGGCAAGTTGCGCATAGTAGGTCGCGGCGGACATGGTTTTGTCGCAACGCGTCGCCACGGCGTCGAACGACTCCGGGACATCTAGCACCGGCAGGCCGCCGCGCACAACCTCGCCCGTGGCGTGCTCCTGCCACGACTCGTTCTCGGCACTGCGGCTGAAGATCTGGAACATCGCCGTGTCGCCAGACTCGCGCAGTGCCACCTGGACGACCCGGATTTCGTCCGGCCGCAGGCTGAGCATCTGCTTGAAACGGACATCGCCCAGGCGGTATCGCGTATCGGCCCACACGGCGCGCGCTGCCGCCAGGCCCATCTCCACGTAGGCGGCGCCTGGAACAACCACCATGCCTTCGACGCGGTGGTCGGACAGGTAGGGCAGCAGCTCGCTGTTGATAGTTTGCTCCCAATAATGGGTCGCCGGAGCCCCAGCAGCGCGCATGTGGCGACCCAGCAGCGGATGCCCGCCATGAGCCGGGACGCGGCCACGGGGGCGAACGGCGTCGCTTTCAACCCAATAGCGCTGGCGCTGCCAAGGGTAGCTGGGGAGCCGGACCGGCCGGCCGGCCATGGCATACACCCGCCGCCAATCGACAGCGTAGCCTTTAATATACAGGCTGGCAAGCGTCGTCTTCAGCGCCTGGACCTCGGCTTCGCTGCGGCGCAACGAGGCCAGCGCGCCACCGCGCAGCCCGCGCTCCCGCAGTTCGCCCTCGATCGCCGGCTGCAAAATCGGGTGAGGACTCAACTCTAGAAAGATTGTTGGCCCGTTGGCCGCCAGCTGGCCGATCGCGGCGCTGAAATGGACCGGCTCGCGCAAATTCCGCGCCCAGTAGGCCGCATCAAGCTCGCCGCCGCCGAGGAAGCGCCGCTCGACGGTCGAGAAAAAGGGCAACGCGCCGGGGGTCGGGCGTACAAGCGCCAGCAGTTGGCGCAACTCAGGCAGAAGCGGATCCATCTGCGGGCTATGCGAAGCGACATCAACCTTAACCCGCCGGCAGAACACCCCTTCGCCTTCCAGCCCTGCCAGGATCTCATCGAGCGCGCCGGGATCGCCGGCCAGCACGGTGGAGCGGGAACTGTTACTCACCGCGACCGCCACCCGGTCGCCATAGTTGCCAATCGCCGCCTGGGCGGCCTCCAGCGAGAGTTCCACCGAGGCCATCGCGCCCTGCCCGCTGAGTCTGCGCAGCAGGCGGCTGCGCGTGCAGATGATGCGAGCGGCATCGTCGAGCGAAAGCGCCCCGGCCACGGCGGCGGCGGCGATCTCGCCCATGCTATGGCCGACGACGGCGATCGGCTCGACGCCCCAGGAGCGCCACAGCGCCGCCAGGGCTATCTGAATCGCACACAACACCGGCTGGACGCAATCAATGCGTTCAAGCCAGGCGGTATCGTCGCTGGCGAGCAGATCGAGCAGCGACCAGTCCACATATGGCCGGAAAGCCGTTTCCGCCTGTTCGAGCGATTGGCGAAACACCGGAGCCTGGTTCAACAGCTGTCGCGCCATGCCATGCCACTGTGAGCCCTGGCCCGGAAAGACAAACACGACCTCGGGCTGAACGTCGTTGGCTAGCTGGCCCTGTAATAACCAGGGATCCACGTCGCCGGCGAGAAAGGCCCGCAGGCGCTCGGCCAACTCCGCGTTTGTGGCGCCGACCGCAGCCAGACGGTGAGCATGGTGACTGCGCAACGCTCCCGCCGTATAGGTCACATCGCGGACAGCCGGCGCGTCGGCACCGGTCAGCAAAGGCAGGTAGCGTTCGGCCACCGCCTTGAGTGTGCCGGGGGCGCGTGCCGATAGCGCCAGGACATACGGTGCTTCGGCATCGGCGGGTGGATTCACGACCGCCGGTTGCAGCGCTCGCGGCGCTTCTTCCAACACGACATGGACGTTCGTCCCAGACCAGCCGAAGGAATTAATTCCGGCGAAACGGCGGTTGGCCGCAGCAGGCCACGGCTGGAGCTTCGTCGGAACGACAAAGGGCGTATTGGATAGCGTGATGTGGGGGTTGAGCCTTTCGAAATGCAGGTTTGGCGGGACGGCCTCATAGCGCAGCGACAAGATCGCCTTGATCATCCCGGCGATGCCGGCGGCGGCTTCTAAGTGGCCGATATTGGTTTTCACCGCCCCTAGGAAGCAGCGCTGGTCCTGCGGCCGCGGCTGCCCGACGACCGTGGTCAGCGAAGCAACCTCGATCGGGTCGCCCAGCTCCGTGCCGGTTCCGTGGGTTTCAACATAGCCGATCTGATGTGGCTCGACCCCCGAGTTGGCCAGGGCCGCGCGCAGCAAGGCCTCCTGAGATGAGCCGTTGGGGGCCGTGAGTCCGGCGGATTTGCCATCCTGGTTCGCCGCCGAACCGCGGATCAGCGCCAGGATCGGGTCTTTGTCGGCCAGCGCGTCGGAAAAACGCTTTAGGACAACCACGCCGCAGCCCTCGCCGCGCACATAGCCGTTGGCCCGGCTGTCGAAGGTTTTGCAGCGTCCGTCCGGCGACATAATACGCATTTTAGAGGCCATAATATTGGTCTGGGGCGCCAGGATCACATTGACGCCGCCGGCCAGGGCCATCGAGCACTCGCCAACCCGCAGGCTCTGGCAGGCCAGGTGGACTGCCAGGAGCGAGGACGAACACGCGGTGTCGACTGCCACGCTCGGGCCGTGCAGATCGAGCAGGTATGACAAGCGGCCGGCGATGATGTTGGGAGCCTTGCCCGTGCCGGTATAGGGGTTGATCAAATCGTCGTGGGTGTCGGCGACGCTGCCGTACTCGCTGCCGCAAACACCGACAAACACCCCGGTCGACGATCCGGCCAGCTGATCGACGGCCTGACCGGCGTGCTCCAGGGCTTCCCAGGCAACCTCAAGGAAAATCCGCTGCTGCGGATCCATATTGTTGGCTTCGCGCGGTGAGATGCTAAAAAACGCCGGATCGAAGTGATCGATCTGATCGATAAAGCCGCCCCATTTGCTGATCATCTTGCCGGGCACGTCGGGGTTTGGATCGTAGAGGGACTGCAAATCCCAGCGGTCGGCGGGAATCTCGCTGATGGCATCGACGCCATCGCGCAGCAGCTCCCAGTAGGCCTCCGGCGAGTTGGCGTTGCCGGGGAAGCGGCAGCCGATCCCGATCACCGCGATCGGATCCGACATCAGTAATTGGGCCGGGCCGTTGGCCGCGCGCAGCTGTTTGGCAAGCAAGGCCCGCTTCTCGGCCGATAGCTCTGTGAGACGATTAAGCTTCTCATCCATACGCAATTCAGCGGACGCCGTGCGCAACGACAGCGGAGTCCACTCCTCCTTGTATCTATGTTCCGGAAAGCATACGCCGAACGTCGTCATCGGAAAGCTGGTCAAGGACATCCAACATGGTGAAATCAATCATCAGGTCGGCCTCGACCTGCTCGGCCTGGGCTGGGCTGTCTGAAGGCGCGCCCTGCAACGGTACTGCTTCTGGTTGGGTCGCCTGCAACGGCAGCCCCATCTTTTCCGCCAGGTGGGGCACCAGCGCGTTGATCGTCGGAAAGCCCCAGATCAGCGTCCCGGCGAGGGCGACCGACAGGCTGGCCTCAAGTCGGTTACGGAACTCTAGGGCAAGCAGTGAATCGAAGCCCAGGCTACCCAGTGGCGTTCGATTGCCGATTTTCTCAGGGGCCAGATGCAGCACCTTGGCGATTTGATCGCGCAGGTGTGCTTCCAACAAACCCTTGCGAAACGCCGGCTCAGCGGCGAAAAGCTCGGCGCGGACGGTATTGGCGTCGGCGCGCCAGGTGTCCGCGTAGGAACAGTTGTCGCGCAGCTCGGCGAACAGCGCCAGATCGACCGCGCCCGGATTGGCATGCTGCCAGCGCTGGAGGCTGAAGTCGATCACGCCGATCTGGGTCGCCCTGTAACGCAGCAGGGTGCCAAACGCATCGAGCGCATCGCCGGGGCTAAAGCTCTCGATGCCTTGCTGGGCCAGCCGCTCGCCGCGGTTGCTTTGCGCCGCCGCTAGGCCGACCTCGGCCCAGGCACCCCAGTTGATGCTCAGGGCGGGCAACCCCAGCGCTCGCCGGTAGTGGGCCAGGCCATCGAGGAAAGCGTTGGCTGCGGCGTAGTTGCCCTGTGCCGGCGAACCAATCAGTGAGGCGGCCGACGAAAACAGAACAAAGAAGTCCAGCGGAAGGCTGAGCGAAATTTCGTGGAGGTGCCAGCCGCCCGCGACCTTGGGGGCCAGGACTGTCTCGAAGCGTTGGCGGTCGAGACAGTCGAGCACCGCATCCTCAAGCACCGCAGCCGCGTGGATGACGCCGCGCACTTCCGGCATGGACGCCCTGATCTCGGCGAAGACATCGCCCAGGTCGGCGCGGACCGCGACGTCGGCGCGATGCACCACGATCTGCGCTCCGCGCTCCTCAAGCCCACGGATGGTTCTGGCGGCAGCCGCACTGGGTGCGCTGCGGCCGATCAACGCCACATGCCGCGCACCCTGATCGACCAGCCACTCGACAACGGTCAGGCCGACCCCGCCCAGCCCGCCGGTCACGACATACGTGGCGTTGGGAGAGATTGGTAGGGAGGTGGCCGACTTGAAAACAATCGGGGTGTGCGCACGCTCCGCGAAGGACACCGCGAATTTGCCGATGTGCTTACCCTGGGCCATAGCGTGCAACGCGTCGGCGATGCGGCGGGGCGGCACGACTTGATGCAGCCGCGTGTGGATTTTCTTTGCTTCCAGTAGGCCGAGCACTTCCGCCAGTAATCCCTTGATCAGGCCGGGCCGCTGCTCGACGATGCCGTGCAAGTCAAGCAGGGTGAACGAGAGATTCTTAAGGAAGGGCTTAAGGCCAAACTGGCGGTTCTGGTAGTAATCGCGCTTGCCTAGCTCAATAAAACGGCCGTGGTCGCGCAACAGGCCAAGGCTGGCCGGGATGAAATCGCCGGCCAGCGAGTTAAGGATGACGTCGACGCCTTCGCCGTGGGTTATGGCCCGGATCGACTCAACGAAGGCCAGCGAGCGCGAGTCAAAGACGTGCTGGATGCCGAGCGCGCGCAGGTGGGCCCGTTTCTCCAAGCTACCTGCGGTGGCGAAGATCTCAGCGCCGCGCAGCTGCGCGAGCTGGATAGCCGCCAGGCCAACCCCACCCGCCGCCGAATGGATCAGGACCCGCTCGCCGGGCGCGAGCCTGGCCAGATGATACAGTCCGTAATAGGCGGTCAAAAAAACCACCGGTATGGTCGCCGCCTCGGCAAAGCTGAGCCAGGCCGGCTTGGGAACCACCAACTCTTGTCGGGTGATGATATGGGTGCCCAGCTGGCCATTGGCCAGGGCGATAACTTCCTGCCCGACATACAGGTCGGTCACGTCGGAACCAACGGCGACGATCCGACCGGCGTGCTCGCTGCCGAGCCGCGGGATATCTTCGTCCTCCAAGTCGCGGATGACATCAAGCGCCAGCAGCACGTCGTGGAAATTCAGGCCGGCGGCTTCTACTTCGATCTCCACCTCGCTCGGACCGGGGGCCACTCGCTCAAGTGCCCGAAACTTGATCAGATCGAACACACCGGCTTTCGCCATTTCCAGTTCAAACGGCTGCTCACCGGCCAAGCTCTCGGGTTCGCTTTGCTCGGCGGACGCGGCCCAGCGGACCAGGCGGGCGACATAGCGCCTGTGGGAGCGCAGGGCGACTTGCTCCTCAAAGGCCGCCGCGGTCAGTTCAGCCAGCAGCATGTTGGCTTCGGCGGGCAGCACCTCTAGAGCCAGGTCGATGCGGCTACAGCGCAGTTCCGGATGCTCGTGGGCGATCGTCAGGCCAAGGCCCCACAGCGGCGTCTGCGCCACGCTGATCGGATCGTCGTAGCTACCCAAGGCCTGGCCGTTTCTGGTCACCAGCCACAGGCGGGGCCGCAGCCCGGTTTGGAGCAGGGCCTGGATAAGCAACAGGGAGCTGGCCCATCCACGCTCGGCTGGCGCCGTCAGCGGATCACCGCCGGGTTCCATGTCAAGGCTCCACAGGTGGATCACACCCCGGCACGGCGGGTTGCCAGGCTTATCGGCGCGGCGAAAGAGATCAATGTAGGCCTGGGGGTCGCTCGGATCGATGCGATGGGTGTTTGGCCGCACCACCGGCGCGGCCGCATCGACGACTAGAATCGGCGACTGCCCTTGCGCGATCAAGCGGTCGTACAATCCCGCGCCCAAGCCCTGCTGGTCGGCAAAAATAATCCATGTGCCAGCTTCCGTCAGCGGCTGAGGCTGGGGCTGGGGCTGGGATTTCCACTCAACGCCGTAGAACCACTGGCTGATTTTATCCAGCGGTATGGCCGTGCCAGTCGGCTCGATCCGTTGCAAGCGTAGGTTATCCAGCCGCAGGATCGGCTGTCCTTGGAGATCAAGCAGCTCGATATAACCGTAAAGCGAGTTCAGGCCCGCATCGTCGCCATTGCCAATCTGGGTGTGTACCCAGATCGGACCCTTGGGAAGCGGCTGAAACTGCCGGATCTGGTGGACCCCAACCGGAAGGTGTGGCATAGCATCGGCCGTCTCGGCGCCTTGGTAAAGAATGGCGCTCAGCGTTTGCAAGCATGAGTCGAGCAGCCCAGGGTGGAAGCCGTAGGCGGCAGTGGAGCCAAGCACTTCGTCGGCAATCTCAACCTGGGCCAGCGCCTCGCGCGGACTGAGCCAAATTTGGCTCAGTCCGCGGAATCGCGGACCATAAACCAGGCCGTGCGCCGCCATGGCCCGATAGTGTGCCTCGCCGCTGATCGTCTCCGGAAGACGAGCTTTGATGGCGTGAAGCGCGAGCGCGGCCGTCGGGCCGGCTTCCTGCTCCTCAACTGCCCGTTTGATCAGCGCCGCCGCGTGGAGCTTCCACTCGCCGTCGCCTTCTTCGTCGGCCCTAGAATGGCTGAAGATGCGAACCGTTCCCGCCGTCGGGCCGTCAACCGTCAGCACCACCTGGGTTCTCACCGGTTCGTCTTCGCTGAGCACCAGCATATGCAGCAGCCGCATGTCACCAATCATATGGTTGCCCGCGTCGAACACGGCCCGCGCAGCCGCAAACGCAATCTCGATATACGCCGACGCCGGCAGCACCACGATATCCTGCACCTGATGCTCAGCCAGATAGGGCATCTGCTTCAGATCCAGTACGTTCTCCCATGCCCAAGTATCCGGAGTCGTCGCCACCTGAACCCGCGTGCCTAGCAGGACGTGGCTCTTGGCGCTGCTTTGGTTCCACCCAACGCGCCCCCCGCCTGGAGTCGCGCTGAGCGGCATGTCGATCCAGAAGCGCTCGCGTTGCCAGGGATACGTCGGCAGGGCCACTTCGGAGCGAGGTTCTGGCAGAAGGGCGTCCCATGCAAGCGGGAAGCCGAGCACATGCAGCTTGGCCAGGGTCTCGAAAAGCGCCTGCCGCTCCGGCGTGTCACGCTGGAGGGAAGCGAGGGCCTTGCCGATTCCACCCCGCTCCTGGAGGCCTTGGGTGATGCTTGGCAGCAGGATCGGGTGCGGGCTGATCTCCAAGAACACGCTATGGTTTGCATCAACAAGCCGCTGGATGGTGGGGCCGAACATCACCGGCTCCCGCAGGTTACGCACCCAATACGCGGCGCCAAGCTCCGGACCCGCACAGACTGTCTCGCTGACCGTTGAGTAAAAGGGCGTGTGCGCCGCCCCAGGCGCCAGCGGCGCCAACTCGGCGGCCAGGTCGTCGAGCAGCGAGTCGACCTGCGGGCTGTGCGAGGCAACGTCAACTTTCACCCAGCGGCAGAACACCTGCTGGCTGTCAAGATCGGCGCGGATATATTCCAGGGCATCGGTGTCGCCAGCCAGCACGATCGAGCGCGAGCTATTGTTGACGGCGATCGAAACTGCGCCGCCATGCGGTTCAATCGCCTCACGCGCCTGATCCAGGGTGATCTCGGCCATAAGCATCGCGCCTTTGCCACGGATGCGCCGCAGCAGCCAGCTGCGCCGGCAGATGATCCTGGCGGCGTCGGACAGGCTCAGTATACCGGCGACATAGGCCGCCGCGACCTCGCCCATACTGTGGCCCACAACCGCCTTTGGCTTGACACCCCACGACTCCCACAGGGCCGCGATGCCGATCTGGATGGCGCACAAGGTCGGCTGCAACACGTCGATTTCCTCGATCCTGGCATCGGGATTGGTCAGGACATCGATCAGCGACCAGTCGGCGTAGTCGCGGAAGGCGCTGTCGCAGGCAGCAATGGCGGTGCGAAACGCCGGTTCGTGTTCCCACAGCTCGCGGCCCATGCCGATCCATTGGGAGCCCTGCCCAGGAAACACAAACACCAGGCGATCATGGACATCAGGCTCGATCTCACCGACCGCTACCTGAACGCAGATCTGATTGGCCAGAAAGGCGGCCAGCTGGTCGGCGATTTCGCGCTTGTCCCGGCCAAAGACCGCCAGGCGGTGCGTGTGGTGGTCGCGCCGGGTTGCCGCAGTATAGGCGATTCCGGGCAAAGCCGGCCCGGCCTGGGCGTCCAGCAGGCGTCGATAGCGCTCGGCCAGTTCGCTTAGCGCGCGCTGGCTCCGACCCGAAAGCGGCAGCAGGTACAGCGCATCCTCGGCGGCCGCCGGTTTCTGCGGCGCTTGCGTCGGCCTGGGTGCTTCTTCAAGGATCAGATGGGCGTTGGTGCCGCTCAGCCCGAAGGCGCTGACTCCGGCGTAGCGGGGCTGGTCGCCGGCCGGCCATTGTGCGCCCTCGGTCGCCAGCACAAGCCGCGTCCCGGCGAGGGAGATGCGCGGGTTGAGGGCTTCGAAATGCAGGTTCGCCGGAATCCGCTCGTTGCGCAGGGCCAGGATGGTCTTGATCAGTCCGGCCATGCCCGCCGCCGTTTCTAGGTGCCCGATGTTGGTCTTGACCGCTCCGAGGATGCACGGGCTGCCGTCGGGGCGTGGCCGCCCAATCACCGAAGCCAGCGCTTCAACCTCGATCGGGTCGCCGAGGGCCGTCCCCGAGCCGTGCGTCTCGACATAGCTGATGGCATCGGGCGAGATGCCCGCGTTCTGGAGGGCCTGGCGGATCAGGGCCTTTTGTGCCTGTCCATTGGGCGCGGTCATGCCGGCCGAGTGGCCGTCCTGGTTGACCGCAGAGCCGCGAATAACCGCCAGGATTGGATCGCCCGCCGCTTGCGCATCGGAAAGGCGTTTGAGGGCAACGATACCGCAGCCTTCGCTGCGCACAAAGCCGTTGGCCCGCGAGTCAAAGGTTTTGCAGCGCCCGTCGGCGGCCATCATGCCCCAGCGTGAGGCCATCATCGTCACCAGCGGCGACAGGACAAGGTTGACCGCGCCGGCCAGGGCCAGCGTGCAATCGCCGGTGCGCAGGCTTTGGCAGGCCATGTGCACGGCCACCAGCGATGACGAGCAGACGGTGTCAATTGACAGGGCCGGGCCGCGAAAATCCAGCAGGTAGGCCAGCCGACCGGCCGCAAAGCTATTGCGGTTGCCGGTCTCAAGGTAGGCGTCCGATATCGGGGCGCCATCGAGTTGCATGTGAAAGTAATCGTTGTTGGAGATGCCCACAAAGATGCCCGACCGGCTACCGGCCAGTTTGTGCACCGGCTGGTTGGCCCGTTCGAGCGCTTCCCAGGCGACTTCAAGCAAAAGCCGCTGCTGAGGATCCATCTTCAGCGCTTCACGCGGCGAGATGCCAAAAAAGGCGGCGTCAAAGCTGTCGACCTGATCGAGGAAACCGCCCCAGCGGCTGGCGGCCTTGTTCGGCGTTTCGGGGTTGGGATCATACAGCGCATCGGCGTCCCAGCGGCTGGCTGGGATCTCGCTAATCGCATCGGTGCCGGAAACAAGCAACTCCCAGAATGCCTCGGGATCATTCGCGCCGCTCGGAAAGCGACATCCCATCCCGATGATCGCGATCGGTTCGTTTTTCGCTTCTTCCAGGGCATCGATGCGTGCCTGCATCTGGCGCAGCGCAAGCAGCGAACGTTTTTCAATCGAGAGGCTATCAAGTGGTTGCTGGTCATCGACCATCGCGTTATCCCCTTTGTTGCGTCATTAGTTACACCCCGAAACACAACGGATCCCCAGGCACGCCCACATCGTCGCTCGGGGGCGACCCCGCTGGCTATGCTTCAGGTTGGTCGGTTCGGCTTAGTCGTGCGAATTCCTTGAGCAGCAGATCGGTGACGTCCTCGTCGGAAAGTTGGGCAAGCCGGTCTATACCCGCCGAGTCGCCATCATTCAAACCGGAGATGGTATGGGCGTTTGTGGTGTCCTGCGGCTGGAGGATGCCATCGACCTGTGAACGCAAAAGCGCCTCAATGGCATCATCTGAAAGGTCGTCGATCACCTGGATCGCGTAGTGGCGAGCGGTCGGCGGCCCGGCCGCCCGATCCGGCGCAGCTGCGGGAACGGCGCCCGCCGTCTGTGCGTCAACAATGTCCAACAGATACCAGCTCAACGAGTCCAGATTGGGATATTGCCACACCATCGTGGCCGATAACCTCGCACCCAGCAGATTCTCCAGGGACATCTGCAATTCAACCGCCCGCGCCGAATCAAGTCCGAAGTCGCTGAGGGCGTTCGAAAGGCCGATCTGGACGACATCAAGGCCCAGGATGCGGGCAATCTGCTGGCGCACGCATTGTTTGACCAGCGAAAGGCGCTTTTCCCTAGACGAGGTAGAGCGCATGTGCTGGATCAGGGTTGATCCAAGGGCTTCAACCTCCGCCATGGCTGAGTCATCAACCAGGTTTTTGCGTAAAATTTTGCCGAGGGGGCTTTTTGGAATCTCGCTGAGGAATTCGATCATGCGCGGGACTTTGAAGTCGGCCAGGCGGTCCTTACAATACTGGAGGAGCTCCGTCTGGGTGCATTCGCCGTCCAGCACTGCCACAGCCTTCGCGAACTCGCCGCCATAGGGCGCCTTGATGCCGACGACGACCGCTTCCTTGACCCGGGGATGCGTCAGCAGGACATCCTCGATCTCCAGGGGATCGACCTTCCTGCCGCCGACATCGATAAAAATTTTTTTGCGACCGGTAATGGTCAAGCGCCCGGCCTCATCAAGCCTGCCGAGATCCCCGGTGAAGAAAAAACCATCGCGAAACATGTCCCGGTTGATGTCTTCCAGGCCGACATAGCCGCTGGTCAGCATGGGGCTTTTGAAAGCTATTTCGCCGATGGCCTCGGGCGCGAGCCGGTTTTTTTGCTCATCGCAGATATGGAGTTCAACATTGCGCATCGGCAGCCCCACGCTGGCGGCGAGGCTCGGATCATCCTCAAGGTTGATGGTGACCGATCCCGCCTCGGTGCAGCCGTAGAGTTGCTTGATGGCAATGCCAAAGCGGGTCAGGAAGGCGTCGAACACATCCCGGGGCAAGAAGTTGCCGGCGGAAAAACATAAACGCAGCGATCCCAGCGCAGGCTCGAAGCCCACCTGTGCACTGCTGAGCGCGCTAAACACATAGGGGACGCCGGGCAAAACGCTGACCCGCTCGGTTTCGATCAGCTCGAAGACCCTGGCGCAACGGGCGATAAAGGGCATGTCGACGACAGCATTCCCGCCCATCGGCTGCTCCAAAATCACTAGGGTTGCTCCGACCATGGTGGCAGCCAGCAAGCAATTGCCCAGCCCGTGGGCATGAAAAAGCGGAACCAGGCACAAAATCACATCGTCGTGGGTCATACCGACAGTGGCGGTAAAATTATCACCCTCGGCGCACAGATTGCCATAGGTGCGCATCACTTTTTTCGGGCGCCCAGTCGAACCAGAGGAATACTGAAACAACGCTGGCCGATGAGGGTCGGCAGCCGCGGGCGCGGCGCGTTCAGATGCGGCAGCGCGGGAGTCCTCCAGCACACCATCCAGGGCAATGATTTCGATTGAGCGGCCAGCTGCAGCGAGGATCTCGCGGCACAGGCCCATGTACGGCTCGGTAGTGAGAATAACCCTGGCCTGGGCATCGGCAAGATAGTAGTTGATCTCGTTGTGCTTCAACAGAGGATTGAGTGCCAAAACAACCGCACCGATGTGCAGGGTGGAGTAAAAGCCGATGACAAACTCCGCGCAATTTGGTAGCACCAAGGCGATGCTTTCGCCTTCAGTAACCCCGGCCGCAGTCAGTTCATTGGCGAATGACCCGATGGAAGCGGCAAGTTGCTCGTAGGTTATCCGTCTGGGTCCATCAATAACTGCGGTTTTCTGGGGATATTTCGCCGATGTCGTTTGGATAAAAGCCTCAGACATACATATTCCTTGCGCACAGACAGCGTCGTAGAACGCGTCTTCAACAACGCGAAGCGATTAAGCCGATAGAAGGCCGCTGGTTAGTCCAGGTAGTTCAGCGGGAACATCTCCGTGATAAGCATAATTTTTTTCTTCCGTGAGAAAACGCGGTATGTGCGCAACACAACGTGATGATCATTGGGGATATCAAAGATCGAGCAAAGGTTGTGAGCTTTTTCCTGGCGTTGGGAAACCATTTCTTTGAACGTTTCTAGCCGATGATCCAACCAGAGGCGGCCAAGCGGCAGATTTGAGTTCAGTAATGTATCGCGCATGCTCGCTCGCAGCTCATCGTCGAACTTTTCGATCGCAATGAGCGACTCCGCATAGATATACGTCCTGCCGCTGTCGCGTCCTTGCAACAGGATCTGGCGCTCCAAGACTTCCTCGCCAACCCGAACATCTAAAAGATCGATCTCGCGGTTCGTGGATATCTTCTCGGAAAGCTTAATCAAGTTGATGGGTTCGCGGTAGTAAGCTTGCAAAATTTCAGTAACCGTACCGTCGGTGATGAGAAGGATGCGTTCAAGAGGGTTCAGTACGGCCATGTCGATTGATTGTTGTAACCCGTTTTCCATGAAAAATCTCTACTACTAAGATTCTAAATCAGCATATCGTCGTTGATTATCTCGTAGAGGTGTTGAGTAAAAGCGTTGAATACCCAAACGAGTAAAACAAATATTCACTTAAGTTGTAGATTATCGTTATGGTATTCTGGGTTTATGACATATCAATTAAGATTTGATTAAGGATACCGTTGGAGTCAAAATAGAGGCTGCAAAATATTACTCAAAGATAAAATCACCAATTAAATCAAAATCTCACATCACTTGAGTGAAGTAGCAGGCACATCAATGCTTACTATCAATCGCAAAGGTAGAGTGGTGAGGAGATGAAATACGTACCAAATAGTGGAGTAGTGGTGATCTAGGTAATAGAACCAACTAGTTTTGACCTGCGCTATCCTACCATAGGTGATAGTACGTGTCAACATAGTATTGATTGGGGCAAAAACTCAAAAATAAGTAGGCGTTCAGACCCCTTGCCAGGGATGATACGATAGCCGCATGAACGAACCACCGCCGCTTGGAATCCCGCCCGAGGAGCACGAATCCTGCGCATGGATGCACAGTATGTCATAACCCACCTCAACGAATAGTTAGAGTTGCTAACTAGCGGAGAATACGCGACTTTCGGCAATGGTAGGGGTATGGAGGCTAGGAAGACATCCTTCATACCCCTACCGTTGTACTATCTGATGTGGTCACGATTTAATTGATAAGCTTTTTTATGGATTCCACAAGGTTATGATCATTGTAAGTATTTCATAGTTTAATGAGCAGACATTAGAGTCGCTTTTAGCTAAAGAATTGTAATAGTCAAAGAGCGGTTGCACTGTTACTTAATCTGCTGGGCCCAGCAAAAGGTGGTAATAACAAGCGCCGATCGGGATCAGACCGCCTCATCGTGAATCACGCAGAGTGTGCAAAGGGCGTTTGACCATGACACTTTTATCTAAGAATGTCACAGCTAATTAGCTCTGCTGAGTGTTTTAATGAATTATCGATTTTTATAGTATTGGTTTTGCAATAGAGTGCTTCTTCGAAGAGTTGATCGATTTTGTACGTGATTTGTATATTGACTATCAAAGACATATCAGCGAAAGATTGGCCGAGGATGAGCTGGAATTGTTTGATATTCTAAAAAAGAGAATGTTACTTAGGTGAGGGGAAGAACGTTAATCTACCAGTGCAGTCATTGCTTCGCCGACACTAAGAAAAGCAAATCTGTTCAGGTCCATACAGGATCGTCGTTTAACTAGCAACAGTGGTTAGATAGCCAGCGAAGGTCGGCTAAAAGTTCAATCCTTGATCATAAACCATCCTGACCATGACTGATCATGGTCAGGATGTTTGTGGTTGGAACACTGGAATAGTTGGATCAATGAGGTATACGAGTATCCAACTTTATTTTCGAGTTTCCAACTTTATTTTCATTCCACAACATTCCACACTTGACATGCCAAGAATCTACTCAACCGTAACCGATTTGGCGAGGTTGCGGGGCTGGTCAACATCAGCACCACGCCGCACGGCCATAGCATATGAGAAGAGTTGCATTGGAATAACGTTCAAAACGGCTGCCAATAATGGCGTGGTTTCAGGCACTTCGATCACATGATCAGCCTTAGAGCGCACAAGTTTATCGCTTGGATTAATCAAGGCAATCACTTTGCCGCCGCGAGCCATCACTTGCTCAACATTCGAGAGCATCTTTTCATAGACATGATCTTTGGTTGCAATACAGATCACTGGCATGCGCTCGTCGATCAAGGCAATTGGGCCGTGCTTCATCTCGCCTGCGGGGTAGCCCTCAGCGTGAATATAGCTAATTTCTTTCATCTTGAGTGCGCCTTCAAGCGCAATCGGGGCATTGACCCAGCGCCCAAGGTAGAGCATATCGGTCGAGTGATGATAGAGATCAGCGAGTTGATCATACACCGTCGTATCTTTGAGCATGGTGTCGATCTTGGCGGGAATTTCAATCAGCGCTTGAATATGTTCGCGAATTTCGGCGCTGGTGAGTGTGCCACGAGCTTGCGCCAAGCGCAGCGCAAACAGGTAGCCCGCCATCAACATGCCAGTGAACACTTTGGTCGAGGCCACCGAAATTTCTGGGCCTGAGTGAATGTAGATTGCGCCACCATCAGCCAAGCGGCCTGCTTGCGAGCCAATTGCATTCAAAATTGCGACGCTTTTCACGCCTTGTTCGCGAGCTTCGGCCATCGCTGCTAAAGTATCAACGGTTTCGCCCGATTGGGTCAAGGCTAGCAATAAGGTTCGTTCGTTCATCACAGGATTGCGATAGCGAAATTCGGAGCCATAATCGACTTCCACTCGCACCCGTGCCAAGGTTTCGATAAAATATTTATTGATCAAACAGGCATGCCAAGCAGTACCACAAGCTACTGCATAGATGCAATCGAGCTGTTGCATTTCGGCATCGCTCAACGTCAGTCCATCAAGATCGATTCGCCCAGTTTCGAGATCAACCCGTCCGCGTAGCGTATCAGTCGTGGTGCGTGGCTGCTCGAAAATCTCTTTATGCATGAAGTGTTTGTAGCCACCTTTGGCCGCCGATACGGGGTCCCAAGCAACGGTCGTGGTTGTTTTGCTGATTGGCGTGCCATCGAGCTTAACATATTCCACGCCAGTTGAGCGCACTAAAGCCATCTCGCCATCTTCGAGGAAAACCATGTGCTGGGTGTAATCGACGATTGCTGGCAAATCTGAAGCGACGAAATTTTCTTGATCGCCATGGCCAATCACCACAGCGCCAGCGTTGCCAATCCGTGCCGCCAAAATCAAATCGGGCTGGGTTTGATCCATTGCCACAACCGCGTTGCCACCACGCAGCTCGCTCATTACTTGACCAAATGCGCGTTGAAAATCGCCATATTCGGCAGTGTACAAGCCAAGCATTTGGGCAATCACTTCGGTGTCGGTTTGCGAGTGGAAGGTAATGCCTTGTTCAATCAAACGGCCTTTGAGTTCGAGGTAGTTCTCAACAATCCCATTTTGAATCACCACCACACGGCCACTGCTATCACGGTGGGGGTGGGCATTGGCTTCGGTCACTGCGCCGTGAGTGGCCCAGCGGGTATGGCCGATGCCTTGATGGCCAGCGGTTGGCTCGGCATGCAAGCGGCGACGCAAATTGACCAACTTGCCAACCGAGCGGCGCATTTGAAATTCGGCATCTTCTAAAATGGCGATCCCTGCCGAATCGTAGCCGCGATATTCCAACAATTCCAAGCCCCGCACAATCACATCGGTTGCTTCGCGTGGGCCAACATATCCAACAATTCCGCACATAAAATCTATACTCCACAATTAAAAGCTCGCTAAAACACAACATAGCACCACACCGCACCAACCCGTATCGTCACTGAACGGGGGCGGGGCATGCTGCTATGTAACTGGCCACAAGGTGCTGATTGTGCCTGCTGTTGCCAACAAGTTTTGCAACACCCTTTTGGGCTGTGGTGTACCCAAGAGGCATCCGCTGATTATTCGCTTTTCCCTACGAACTGAGCCAAGCCTGTTTCCGTGGACAGCAGCGGGAAGGCTATTCGAGCCGCCAGTCGCACGCACCAACTTGGAGTTTGTAGGTTAGCACTCGCCCTGCGGCGAGGAACCTCTACCTCGTTTTCTGAATCATTGCGATTCAGACCGTTGCGCTTAAGTTGAATAGCTGTTGTTGCTCCTTGCACTAGTCCATGGCCTTTTGCCACGATTGGGGCATTATACTGCATATTGTCAATTTGGGAAGTCGGTTTGATTCGCGAACATTACATCAAGCGGAGCTAGCGGCTTTTGGCGGTAGCATTATTCAATCGAATGCCAGGCATTTTCTGCCAACCAAAAGCCGCTTGTAGCTTAGGCAATCACCCGCGGAGTCAGATCAAGTGTGCCTGCCAATAAATGCGCCACCGTTGTGCGCAAAATCGCTTGATCAAACGGTTTGGCAACCACGACATCAGCACCGCGCAATTTAGCTTCAGCCGGATCGATCTGGCGTGCCCAGCCGGAGAGCATCATCGTGCGGATGCCATGCTCACGTTCGCGAATCAGCCGCAACACATCCCAGCCCATCATATCGGGCATGCCAAGGTCGGTGATCACCAAATCGAACATGCCAGGCCGGAATTTAGCAAGGGCATCGCGGCCACTTTCGGCGCTAACAACCTCATGGCCCCACGCTGCCAACATCCGACTAAGCGCGATCCGCACTAATTCTTCGTCTTCGACGATCAAGATGCTGCCACGCACGCTGGGCGCATCGTCATCAGTGGCCTCGACTTGAGCAAAATCGACTTCGAGCATTGGCAGCCAAATTGCGAAGTTAGTGCCCCGACCTTCAATGCTTTGCACTTCGATCCGCCCGCTATGGCGTGAAACGATCGCCGCAGAAACCGCCAGCCCCAAGCCATTGCCCCGCTCGCCCTTGGTGGTAAAGAAGGGATCGAAGATCCGTGCTTTAACTTCTTCGCTCATGCCGATGCCGCTATCGGCGACCGACACAAACACTTCCGAGCCACGTTGACCAGTCGCTACCCGCAACATCCCACCATTGGGCATGGCATCGACAGCGTTGATGATCAGGTTGGTCAAGACTTCGCGCAATTCAGCAGCATGGCCGCGAATCGTCGGCACATTCAGAATTTCGCGCTGGAGTTCGATATTGACCCCTTGTTCTTGGGCGGCGTTACGCCAACGCACCCGCGTGAGGTCGAGCGCATCTTCGGCCAATTCGTGTAGCTCAACTGGCGCATCAATTTCGCCATCGTCCTTGCGGGCAAAGCGTTGAATCCGTTTGACGGTTTCTGCTCCATCTTTGGCAGCGCGTTCGATCACCCGCAAGGTTTCGCGTTGCTCAGGGTTTTGCAATTCGCCCATCAAGACTTGCACATTGCCCAAAATGCCTGCAAGCAAATTATTGAAATCGTGGGTAACGCCGCTGGCCAATTCGCCGAGTGCCCGTAATTTCTCAACAAACAGCAGGTGATCTTGGGTTTGCTCAAGTTGTTGTAAGGCTTGAGCACGTTGGTTATACAAACGCCCGTTGACCAAAGCAGTGGTCAAAAAGTGCGATAAACCACCCAATAAACTGACTTGTTGTTCATCAAAAGCGTTGGGGCGGCGACTAGTCAAATTCAACGTGCCCAAGCGCACATCGGCGGTGGTCAACGGCTGAATCAACAGCGATTGAGCTTCATCGGCGAAGGGTAATTGCAACGGCTGGCCGGTATGATGCTCGACTTCAGCGATATAAACCGGATGACCCGCTTCGTAGGCGGTGCGCAACGGGCCATTGCCCTCGGTTTCTTGGCCAGCACTCAACATGCCATAATCAGCATCGTTGGCCGCCAGCACCTGAAACATATTGCTGCCAACATCATAGGTGGTAACGCTGGCTTGATCGTAGGGAATGAGCTGGCGAATTTGCTGCAGGGCGGTATCCAAAATGCGCTTGAGATCGAGCGAGGTGCTGATTGCTCGCGCCAAGTCGTTGATGGCAGTCAAATTGGTGGCACGTTCGCGGGCATTGGCAAATAGTTGGGCATTACTCAGCGATGAAGCCAGCAATTCAGCAATATCACGCAGATGATTAAGCGTTTCTTCATCGAGTTTTTGGCTGCTTTGGCTCAGCATTACACCGATAATATGGCCGCTATTCATCAACGGATGGGCGACTTGCGTGCCAACCGTGCTGGGAGAGGGCAACGCAGTATCAAAGGGCGGCTGGCGCTTGATGATAATCTGGCTTTCGGCAGCAGCTTCGGCGGCAATCCCTGCGCTGAGCGCGAGCCACAGAGTTGAGGTCGATTCGATTTGCTCCGCTTTGCGGGTAACACCATGGCGCACCACAATGCTGCTATTTTCAATCAAGCCCACCCCAACAAACGAAAGATCAAATTTCTTGACCAACGAACGGACAAAATCGTTGAGCAAGGTTTCGATCTCAAGGGTGCTGTTGAGCAAGCGGGCTAGTTTGAAAACCGCTTCGTGGCGAGCTTGCACCGTTTGGAATTGGCTGGTTTGTTGGGTCAAGCTGGTTTGGCGAGCCAACAGATTTTTGCGCAAGGCTTCAACTTTTTGTAACGTGTTATCGATCAACGGATCGCCCGAATTGCCCGATTCAATTACTTGATCAGGGTCGAAGTCGCTTGGCAGCTGTTCAAACGGTTTGCGAGTTTGACGCACACTGCGCATGGTCATAATCAGGGTGGTTAATGCCCCAACCACCGCCGCCGCGCCAATTACGCTATAAATAATCAGTTGTTCGTTGGGACTGATCGCACGGGCTTGACGCTGTGCTTGATCAAATGTCCACCAGAACCATGCCAAACCGCCTGCAATCAGCAATAACGAAATCGTCAAACCAATCAGCAGGGCATTGCGAATCCGAGCAAGTGGCGAACGTCGCATACACACTTCTCAATAGTTGCTGCCAAAAACAACAACGTGAGCCAATCCAAAAAAGAGCTAGCCAAATTGCTTGATTGAGGGTTGTGAACCAAGCGCTTGGCTTTGATGCTCAGGGCTAGATTTGAGCCAACCCATCGCTTGCCATTCGGTATAGGCTGCATTGTACTTAAAAAGCCATGGTTTAGGCAAGCGACCAACCAACCAACTTGGCAATTGTTGACCAAACCGGGCAATGAATGCTGCGCGGCTAAATCGTAGCCAATCGCCAATCCAGCGCAGCCAATCGCGCCAACCGAGCACTTGCCAAGCAACTTGCATAATCCGTGGGTAATAGGCCAGCGTGCCTAAGACGACCCGATTATAATCGTGCCAAGTCATTTGATCTTGGAAAAAGCGTCGCGCAAGGTCGTAGCCCAAGCGATTGAGCACATGAGCAAAGACATTTTGCAGCTCATTGACATCTTGCGGGCGACCCCATGGAGTCATAAAACGGCTAAATACCCAATTCATGCTGACATTGCTTTGGTAGGCGCTGATCAGGCTCAGCTGCTGAGGCGCAAGTAACGCTTGTTCAAGCGCTTGTTCGAGCAAATCGGTGGTGCGGCTTAAGTTGCGCACAAACGAGCCGAAGCCACAAAATGTCAAGGGCGATTGTTGAGCCGAGGCATCACCCAAAGCCAAAACGCCAGCCAAAGGTTTGGGTTTACTCAAGGCATGGCGTGCTGGAATATAGCCAAAAACCGGACGGAGATGCTGGGCATTCGGTTGAAGCTGCTTATAACTTGGCAAGAGTTCAAAGTAATCTTCAAATAAATCGAGCAGCGAATGGCGATATTTGGCTTTGGCTCCAACCTGATCATAGTAAAACACATAGACCGTCAGTTCATGCTCACGGCCTGGAAAGCCTTCCCAAATCAGTTGGCGATCAGCTTGGGTATCGGCAATGCTGATCAAAATATCGCCCAAGCTTTGGTCATGCTCCGCGCCGCTAAGTACCGTGCCAACGGTTGGGCAGATGCCAGCAAATGGTTGAGTCGCCAAGGTTAATGGCGAGGTTGCACCCATAGCATCGATCAGCAAACGGGCAGCTATAAGTTGGGTTTGATCTTCCTTGCGCACGGCTACGACAGTTTGTTGCTGCCGTGGATCGTGATAGACATGCTCAAAACTGGTGTTATCCCAAATAATGCCGCCAGCAGCGAGAAACTGTTGGCGGGCATAATCGAGTAACGCACCAGCATCGAGTGCAATATCTAATACTTCGGGCAAGTGCAATTCGGCAGGAGCTACGGCAGAGCCAGCGGCGTGAAAGCGCACAATCCCATCGTGGTAACGCGCCATAATAATCTGGCGTTCGAGGGTTTCCCACGAAATAAAGCCAGTTGCCACCAAGCGTTCAAGCTCAGCCTGCGAAATATTCCATTCGCGATGAGCACAACCAACCTGATGGCGATCGAACACCAGGACATTTAGCCCTTTGCGAGCCATCAGCGTGGCATGAATCAAGCCCAAGCCGCCGCCAGCATAGACCAAATCGACCGCCAGATCAGCATTGGGCAATTGATCGGTCTGGCTATATGGCAAGTTAGGCAGTTGGCCATGCTCAAAGTGCTGCCAACGTTGATCGAGCGCTTGAATCCGTTGAAGTTGATCGAGCGCATTCATGGCGTGGAAAGCTTGCCATGTGCGTGGATGGCTTTGGGCAAGTTGGTCGCTTGGCGTGGATTGGGTTGTCCAAGCGTCGCGCCAATGTTGCAAAACGTTGGTTAATTCGTGCTGCAACCAGTGGCGGCGTTGCCAATAGCGCCATAATTTAAACGCGGTTTTGGGCCATTCAACATGCAAGGTGGCCCGAACGTGGGTACTAGAAACACTATCCAGCAATTCGAGCACCAAATCGGCTTTGAGGCTTGGTTGCGTGCTGCTCTGCGCCTGCCAATGCAAGCGTTGCGAACTATGGTTTGGCCTAATCTGCCAAGCCTGATCAGCCCAAAGCCAGCGATCAGCGATGACAGCCCCCAACAACCAACCTTGCCGAGCAGCGAGGGTGGCATAAATGAGGGCTGGTGCTGCCGACCATTCAATATCGATACGAGCGTAAACGTGCATAATCCCCACAATCGTGATAAAGCATTTGCTGGATTCTACGCAAGTGTGGGCCAGAATGCTTTAGGGGCAAAAGCACAAACGCCGCTTTCGCAATGAAAAGCGGCGTTGATCATTCAGCTTGGGTTTGGGTCTAACCAAACTCCATCTGCATGCCTTCTTGGAAGAGATCCCAAATCAACCAACAAATTGCATCCTGATCTTCGGGATGCAAATCGTCGATATACGATTTGGTGAGCTGGATAATATCAGGGCGACTGAGCAAATAGACCCGATGCCCCATTGTGGCATAGAGCCGAATCGACAACTCGTCGGCTAGTTCAGTCAAGTCATCATCGATTAAACGTTCATCAGTCGAGTGTAAGCGACCACGCATCGGCCACCTCCAAGGGTTTGTAGTGAGTTAAAACCTAGCGTGAGTAACCGCCAGGTCGATCCATGGGTGAGCGATCCATCGAAGTGGTATTGGTTGGTTTTGTGCCAGGGTTCATGGAGGTATCCATCAAACTATCGGCCACATAATCCAAGTACCCTTTGATGTCCTCGTTATCTTCTAACGCGGCGAAGGGTGTTACGGTTCCGCTAACGGCCTTAACACTCTGAGCTAGCTCCTTCATGGTCGTGTCGATGCCGCGCACCAAGCCACGCATAACCGAAGCTAGTTCCTCTTTTTCTTGGACGGTCAAATTAGCAAAACCGATCAACGCCTTCTCTTGGGCGCGGAGCAATGTATTGCGTAAAATAGCGATATCGGCTTGGGTTTGCAATTCGTAGCGGCGCACCAAGTGAGCTTGGCGAATCTGTTCGACCAACTCTTCACTGCTGACAGGTGTCCACAACAATGCAGGAATAAAGATAAAGCCGATTAACCCGACCAAGACCTGCAACAAAGTAATGTTGCTATCCTGTACGACTGCTTGGGTTTCCCACCATTGATATTGCAAGGTGAACGAGTAGTAGACCAAGATCAAGGCACAAACCACGACCACAACATAGCCGAGCGTCCGAGCATTAATCTTTTGCAACAGCATGCCTGCTGGCGACCAAGGGATCAAGAAGCTAACCAAGCTGGGCGGTGCTAAAACCAAAATTAATGTAAAGGAGCCAGCAATCATTTTGTTGGGTGTGAGAACGCTCTGAATGCCCCACCAATACACAGCCGATCCAACCATGGCGCATACGGCCAGCACAACCAAGAGCGTTTTCGCCGTAAACTGAAAACCCCCTCCTCGGTTGCGACGTTGACCGCGAACCATTTCTAAATACCGACTGCTCATATGTACAGTCTCCTTCTGCCCTATTGTGGCGTAATGTCGGGCGCAAGATAGACAAATGTTTCAATAACATCGCCGCCATAGCCAGCACGTCGAATCCGTTGAATGACGCTTGGTTCCAAAGTCAGGCCATAATCGACGTTAATCGTATAGGGAATAGCTAAAGCAGCTAAAGCACTCCAGCGCAATCGGAACTCGCCGCTTGCGATGAGTGGTGAACGAACCCAGCCAAGGCCAACATACTGACCAGAGGTTGAGTCATACCACCAAAGCATGACCGTTCCAGGGGCATCATAGGCGATTGGCTCGGCAAATTGCTGAACATCAACTTTTTGAGCCTCCCATGCGGCGTTTCCGCTTGGTGGTGGGGTTAGCACAACGGTTGGCACAACCGAGCTTGGCTCGATTGGAACACTCGTTGAATCAACTTGACTGGTCGGGCCTGTTTCAACGGCGGTTGGCACTTGAATTTGGGTTGGCTGACCAGCAATGGTGGTTTGTGATGGTACGGTTGGTTGAATGTTTGGGTTCGACCCGTTATTAATTGTTGGATTGGCAGCAGTTTGGGTCAACGACTGAAGATTTAACCCACCCGGTTGGGTACAGCCTGCCATCCCTAGTGCAACGACAAAAAACCACAGCCACCGATGAACCGATGCTCGTTTAATGCGCTCTGTTGCGTACCGCCAAGCTCTGTGGAAGGTTGTCAATTGCTACCGCCATCACTATCCAAATGTGGGCTGATATTGTGCCCTGCTCATGATGTACACACACATTAATTGAGGTGTCGCGAGCATGTGCAGATGAACATAATTATCAATGCCGCGCATTGAAATTATACTACAAGTTGGCTTAGCTTTTGTCAATGTTTTATTAGTCCTCTATTAGCATATCCCTATGGGGGGAATTGGCCATTCCAATGGGCTATTTTACTAGCTTGCGGGCCTTGATCGCGCTTTAGTGCAGCATGCTCCAACGGCCTGCAACTCCTAGATATTGATTGACATGTCACCCCATGGGGGAGTACGATATGCTTTAGCACGCCGATGTGTGTTTTATGCCAAAGGGATGCCATGAAAGCGATTGAGTTTCATGAATTTGGAGCCTTGGCAGATGTGTTGCAGTTGGTCGAACAGCCAACCCCAACCGCTGGCGCTGGCGAGGTCTTAGTCCGCCTAACTGCTCGGTCAATCAATCCATCCGATGTCTACACCATTCAAGGGACGTATGGAGTGCGCCCAAGCTTGCCATCTGTCCCAGGTAATGAGGCCGCTGGGGTGATCGAGGCGCTCGGTGAGGGCGTTACTGGTTGGTCTATTGGCGATCGGGTTATCCTAATGCTCGGCGCTGTTGGGACTGCTGGCACATGGCGCGAATATGCCGTGGTCAAGCCGCAGTTTTTAGTGCCAACTCCGGCTGCCCTCACTGATGCCCAAGCTGCTTGTACCTGGGTCAACTATTTGACCGCGTGGATTATGAGCGATGAGTTGCAGTTGCAGCCCGATGAGCCTGTGCTGGTAACTGCTGGTGCTTCGCACTTGGGCCGTGCAATGTTGCAATTGGCAGCAGTCCGTGGCTTCAAAGTGGTTGCGACGGTGCGCAAACCTGAGCAAGCCCAAGCCTTGCTTGATGCTGGTGCGCTCGGTGTAATTACATTGCCTGGCGACGATTTGGCCAAACGCTGGAAGGAAATTACCGGTCAAAAAGGCATTGGCAAGGCCATCGATGCGGTGGCTGGCGAAACTGGTACAGCCGTCGTCAATGCCCTAGCGGCTTATGGCCAACTGATTATTTATGGTTTGTTGAGCGGCGAGCCAATTCAAGTTGATGGCCGAATTGTGTTTAGCGAGGCGACAATTCGCGGTTTTTGGCTGGGCCGCTGGCTGAATCGCCAAACCCCGCAAGCAATTGGCAAATTGATCGCTGAAGTCAGCGCAATGTTTGCCGATGGCCGTTTAGCGCCGCATGTTGATACCACCGTTGCGCTTGATGATCTCGCTGGAATTGTGCGCGTGGCCACCGAAGGCGGCGCTGGTAAAGTTGTGATTACAGGCTAGGAGGCTCGTTGTGCATCCCAAATCCGCCAATCGCTTAGCTGGCTTTGGTACATCAATTTTTAGTGAAATAAGTGCTCTGGCTGCGCGTTATCAAGCGATTAATCTCGGCCAAGGCTTTCCTGATTTTGCTGGCCCAGCATTTTTAAAAGATGCTGCTTGTAGCGCTATCAACGCTGATCTCAATCAATATGCGCCAAGCACTGGCTTGCCAACCTTGCGAGCGGCGATTGCGCGGACATGGGAACGTCATAGCAAGGCCTCGGTTGACCCCGATGCGGAAATTACCGTAACTAGCGGGGCAACCGAAGCTATGTTTGCCACAATTATGGCTTTGATCAACCCCGGCGATGAGGTTTTGATTTTCGAGCCGTTCTACGATTCGTATCCGCCGAATGTGCTGATGGCGGGCGGCATACCACGCTATATTCGCTTGCACGAGCCACGTTGGGATGTGGATTTTGCCCAAGTTCGCGCCGCAATTACGCCCCAAACTAAAGCGATTATCTTGAACACGCCGCATAATCCCACGGGCAAGGTTTGGTCACGCGCCGAGCTCAGCCAACTAGCAGCAATCGCAATCGAGCATGATCTTTTGGTCATCAGCGATGAGGTCTATGATCGTTTGGTGTTTGAGGATTATCAGCATTGCTCGATTGCCACCTTGCCTGGTATGTGGGAGCGTACAATCACCATCAGTAGCACCGGCAAAACGTTTAGCGTCACGGGCTGGAAAATTGGCTATGCAATTGCCCCCAATTCACTGACTGAGGCAATTCGGCGAGTGCATCAATTTGTGACCTTTGCCAGCGCCACGCCCTTGCAAGCAGCAGCGGTGGTTGGTTTAAACGCTGGCGAGCCGTATGAACGCCAACTATTGCAATTTTATAATGCCCGCCGCGAGCAATTGGTCAAGGTCTTGCGCGATGCTGGATTATATGTGTTGCCGCCGCAAGGAACTTATTTTGTGATGGCCGATATTCGTGATTTGGGTTGGGAGAATGATGCAGAATTTTGCCGCTATCTGATTAGCGAAATTGGCGTGGCGGCAATTCCACCCTCAGCGTTTTACCACGATGGATATCAATCAGGGATGGTACGCTTTTGCTTTGCCAAAAAGCCCGAAACAATTGCTGCTGCCGCTGAAAAACTCAAGCAACTAGGGAGTCGAAGCTGATGCGTTTTCCCAAATCGCAAGCGTTGCAATTACACTCGTGCTTCGAAGAATTGATTCCAGGTCGCATGCATACGAGTGGACAACGCTTTTTGCCCTTGATTGTGCTAGGCTTCAAGCAAGTTCGCTTGGGCGTAGTTGATCGGCATAATCATGTAAATCAGGCCCACGCTGGGCGTTACGGAACGGCGCGGTTGGTGTTTCAACTGAGCCGCGTCGCCTTGCAGCCCGCCGATACCCAACGTATGGGAATTGAGCCAGAGGTTGGCAACGGGCTGAGCACCATGCCCTTAGCCTATGGTTGTATCCAAGATTTGATCACTTGGGAGCGGCGCGACGATTTGGGCTATGCAGTCAGTTATGTCGAGGCGATTATTGCGGTTGGGGTGGGCAGTATTGGCCTGCGCACAACCTTGACTGGCCCAAATGTGGCTAAATTGCCCAACGAGCAACTGCAAACTGGCGATTGGGTTGTGCTGAGTAATTCGCGGATCGATATTTTGGGTTTTGAGCCTGATTAGCAATCATTTTTAACCGCGAAGGCCACGAAGAGCACGAAGGGAGCTATGGCTATAGACTCTGGGCTATCGGAACAACTATTGGTATTTCCAGCCAATTTCCGATAGCCAAAAACCTACAGCCATCATGATCCCCAATCCCCACCAACCGATCCCCAAATTCTACTGCATTCGCCAGATGCTGGCACTGATGCCAGTTTGCGGTAAATTCAATACCCCAGCCTGAATCGCAATTTCAGTTGTGCCAGCAACGTGGACAAAGCTTGTACCATCAGCCAGTCCGGTTGCGAGCATCGGAATGGCTGGAATATTGGTGGCAGCTCGTTGGGCGACAACCAACAAACATTGATCAGCACTGCGCCGCATAAAGGCCACAGTATCGCCTTCGGCCAGCAATAATTGAAATCCACCAACGCTCAAAGCGCTCGAACTACGGCGGAATGCAATTAGCGAACGATAAAAAGCTAGCAGATCGTGATTCCAATCCGCTGAATCCCATGGCATACAGCCACGACACTCGGGATCGCCGCCGCCTTGCATACCCACTTCATCACCATAATAGATGCAGGGCACACCAGGAAAGGTCATTTGCAAGGTTACTGCCACTTGATGCAACGCCAGATCGCCACCAACAATCGTCAACAAACGTGGCGTATCGTGCGAATCGAGCAGATTGAATTGTTGCAAGGCGACTTGCCATGGAATCACGGCCAAAAAGGCTAGCCATTGTTCGCCCAAGGCTTCAGTGGGCAATAACGCTCTATCTTCCCAAACTAGGTTCCACACCGAAGCCATATCGAAGCCAACCAACCATTGCAAGGTCGGGAAGGTAAAACCACGATAGTTCATACTGGCATCAAGTTCATCGCCTTGAAGGTGATTCGTGCCATCATAGAAGTGCTCACCGAGCAAATAGGCTTCAGGCGATTCGGCTTTAACGGCGCGGCGCAGGGCGCGGCCAATTTTATGCCCCAACTGACTCGAACCTTGGCGGGCCAACATGTTCGCCACGTCAATCCGCCAGCCATCGATCGCATACGGTTGATGCAACCAATGGCGCACAATCGCCTGTTCGCTGCCATAAATTGCTTGACGCAAGCCATGGCTGATGTAATTGAGTTTGGGCAATGAGCGATGACCTAACCACGATTCATACTCGTTGGGATGTTGCTTCCACGAAAAATAATCAGCGGTAGGCGCGTTGGCATCGGCTTGAGCCGCCGTAAACCAATGATGGGTGTACCCACAGTGATTGAGCACAATATCCAGCATCAATTTCATCTGGTAGCGTTGGGTTGCCTGGCGCAATTCAGCCAAAGCCGCCTCACCGCCAAAATGCTGGTCGATTTGCAGATAATCGGCAGTATCGTATTTGTGGTTTGAGGGAGCAGTAAAAATCGGCGTGAGATACAGCGCATTAATCCCTAGCTGCTCAAGATAATCAAGCTTTTGGCTAATACCCTGTAAATCGCCACCGAAAAACTCGATGCCACCTGTGGTTTTTTGGGGAGCCTCGCCCCATTGGCGGGCAATCGTCGGCTTGCCATAAACCGTATATTCGCCATCAACCACATTATTGCTTGGCTCACCATCACAAAACCGATCAGGGAAAATTTGATAGAACACTGCTGAATGCACCCATGTTGGGGCATGATAATCAGCCAACAACTTAAAATCGGTCGCATCGGTGGGGGTTGAGCGTTGCATGCCTGCTGCCGAAAGCCACCAGCCGCCTTGCTCGGTCATCAGCCAAAAGCGATAACCAGTGCGCGGCATTGAGAGCGTGATTTGGCCTTGCCACCATTGAATCGTTTCAGTCCGTTCGGCTGGTTGCATGGCCACAAACGTTTGCTCGCCATCGGGGCAGATACGAATAAAGGCTTGGGTAATTGGCGCAGCTAACGGAGTTCGCAAGCGTACAATTACTTGTTGACCAAGGTGATAGGGCTGGCTTGGTTGAAGGTAGAGCGCCGAACCATCGTGGTGCACAGCGCCTGTCCAAGTTGGGTAGTGCATTGGTGTTTCTCGTTGTTACTACATGGGGATTGGTTGCTGGGGGCTGGGGGTCGGTTTTTAGTTCTAGGAGCTAACAGGGATAGATGATCGTCGTAGCCCGATCCCCAATAACCGATCCCCGACCGCCAACATTACCACTCCGCGTCGCCGAAGAACTCGCCATGATCGCGGGCTAGAAAGGCTTCGATCTTGGGGCGAATTGAGCCTAAGCTAAATTCTACACCATGGCCAGCATAACAAACTCGTTGATCATCCCAAGTTAAAATGGTGTTGCGCAAGGTTTGCAGGCTGGTTTGAAAATCGGCTGCCGACCAAGTGCGGCCTGGCCCACCAGCAAACAAGGTATCGCCAACAATCGCAATCGGGCTAGCATCGACCAAAAAACTAACCATATCGCCAGTGTGGCCAGGCGTGTAGATTGCCTTGACCGTATGTTCACCAATCGTCAAAATCTGGCCATCGCTGATAGCCGCATCAAGTGGCACAGGCCGCGTTTGTGGCCCAGGATGGCCGAGCACTGGCACATTCAGGCGTTGGCGCATGCTGGCAACCTCGCCAATATGATCATTATGGGTGTGGGTTAGCCAAATCGCAATTGGGGTGGTGTTATTGAGCATAGCCTGCAACCGCGCAGGGTCGGCTCCAGGGTCAATCAACACACTTTGGTTGGTCTGCGGGCAAACCAAGGCATAACTGTTCATGGGCCATGGCCCAACGGCACGCTGTCGAATTTCCATTGATTCATTCCTCCTCACTGCATTATAAATTCAATTTGCCCAAAAGCCGCTAGACTGGCCAAAATTTGCTGCCATGCGCTATCATAAGCCATCGTATTAATCATTATTTAAGGAGTAGTTCGATGGTATTTTTGATTGGGCGCATGCTCTTAGTGCTTGGTTTACTGGCTGGCGTATGGCCCAAACCCAGCCAAGCCAGCGCGATCTTGGTCGATTGCAATGCGACAGCAGTCAGCGCGGCAATTAGCGCTGGCGGCGTGGTTAACATCAATTGCAGCAGCCCCACCGTATTGACTTTTGGCAGCGAATTGGTGATGAACTAGGCTACCGAAATCAATGGCAATAGCAATGCAATTTTCGATGGTCAGAATACGCGGCGGTTACTGCGCAGCGCCAATAATCTCAAAATCACCTTGCGCAACCTCACGATTCGCAATGGACGCACGAGCGATCAAGGCGCAGGCATCAAGGTTGGCTTTTGGAATACGCTCAGTATTAGCAATGTGCGCTTTGAAAACAACCAAGCAACCAAAGATACGGCTGCTTGCGATGGTGGTGGGGCAATTTTTATCGGCGGTGGCAGCAGCGCTACAATTGATCGCAGCACCTTCATCAACAATCGCGCCAATAATGGCGGGGCAATTAACAGTTTGCGCACCAATTTGATGGTGAGCAATAGCAGCTTCGAGCAAAATAGCGCAATGCATACAGCAGCAATCAATCAACATGGCGATTGTGGTGGCGGCGGGGCAATCTACATCGACGGCACACGCATGCCCAACGATGGCGGCCCCGATGGCATTGTGCTGCTCAATAATAGCTATACCAGCAACACCAGCAACAACCATGGCGGGGCGATCTTCATTGGCTTGTATAGCAACGAAACCGCCACAATCGAGCGCTCAAGTTTTACCAACAACAGCGTAACCTATGCCGATTCGGCCAGCTGGTCGGGCACGGGCGGGGCCATTTGGTATGGCTTTGCCGCTGGCGGCGTGACTAATGAAAGGCTTTTTATCAACAACTCAACCCTCGAAGGCAATAAAGCTATCGGCCAAGGCGGCGGTTTGTGGGTTGATGCGCCTGCCACAATTCGCAACACCACCTTTTACGCCAACGATGCCACCGATCCGCGCAGCTATCCCGATGATCAAGAATGGCGCAAAGGTAACGGCGGGGCGTTGGCGGTCAATAATAATGCAGCCGTTGATATTACCAATGCAACCTTTATGAATAATCATGCTGGCTTTAATGGCGGAGCGATTGCAGGCCAAACCATCACAATCCGCAACACACTGTTCTACAATAACACCACCGATTGGTCGATTAAGATTATGCAGCATTGCACCAATGCGCTGACCGATGGCGGCAATAATCTGCAATATCCGCCCAAAAATCCCAACCCTAATTATTGGAACGAAACCAACTGTACCAGCAATATGCGCACCCCAGAGCTAACGCTGAGCAATATTGCCAATAACGGCGGCCCCACTCGTACTGCCGCTTTGCCTGCTGGCAGTCCCGCGATCAATCTGGGCAATCCTGCCAGCTGTAGTGCGCTTGATCAGCGCGGCTATACGCGGGCTGGAGCTTGTGATGTTGGAGCGTTTGAATACAACGGCACGGCATTTAGCCCCAGCCATAGCATTTACATTCCGTTAGCCCGCAAACCCAATTAAACCCAAAACCCCGCTTGGCAGCCTGAACGCCAAGCGGGGTTTGTTTACTGCTTGATTTAGCCAAGCAAAGCGCGGTCGATGCCCATAGCCACAAAGAGCAGCGCCAGATAGAGCAACGAATAGCGATAGAGCTTCCAAGCCGCAGCATGCGAATGGTCGCGCATCATATTGGCGGCGTAATACAAGAAAATTGCCCCAAGCACCATGGCCAAGCCAAGGTAGAGCAAACCAACCACCTGCAACGACACCAACATAAACGAAAGCGCAATCATAATGAAGGTGTAGAGCACAATTTGGCGGCGGGTTTCAGCTTCGCCCTTGACCACAGGCAACATTGGCACGCCAGCTTTGGCATAATCTTCGCGGCGAATAATTGCCAAGGCCCAAAAATGCGGTGGTGTCCAATAGAACACAATCGCAAATAGAAACACAGCGGGCAGCCACTTAATTGGGCTATCCACAAATAAATTAATATCAGTGCCAGCCGCCCAACCAACCATTGGCGGAATTGCCCCTGCTGCGCCGCCGATCACGATATTTTGTACCGTCGTGCGCTTCAACCACATGGTATAAATCACCACATAGTAGAAAATACCACTAACTGCCAAAATTGCCGTTAACAAATTAACCGGCAAGAGCACCAAAAACGACAACACGCTGAGGGTCAGGCCAAAGCCCAAGACTTCCCATTGAGTTAGACGATTATTGGGCAATGGGCGCTTTTTGGTGCGGCTCATCACCGCATCGATATCACGATCGTAGAACATGTTGATCGCGTTAGCCCCACCAGCTGCCAATGTGCCACCAAGCAAGGTCAAAACGACAATATAGAATTTGGGCCACTCGCCGCCATTAGCCAAATACATGGGAATCAAGGTGGTCAGCAATAGCAACGAGATAATCCGAAACTTCATCAACACCCGAAAATCGGCCAATTTGCTGTTGGTTTGGGCTTTGGGCGTGCTGATATCGCTGTTGTAGGCCATGTAGGCGACTAAGCCAGTAACGATGGTTGTAGCAACCGAACAGGCCAAATTGGCCCAACCAACCCAATCGGCATAGGTTGTATTGACCAAAGCAATCACGGCGATGCCCAGCGGTTGGGCTAGCCAAGTGAGCCATTGAATGGGCCGATGAGCGGCGCGCGATGAGCCAACCAACGAGACCAAGCCCAGCAAGGCCGTTAGCAACAACCACGCAAACAAGACCGGAGCCAACGTATGCTGTGGACTCAAAACCCACCACAGGCTATTGATGGTTGTTAAAGCACTAAAAACCGCCGTCAACGCCGCCGTTGGGCGGAACGAATCGCGAGGTTTGGCGGGCAAGCGTTCGCTGATGGCTGCGCTAACCTCATTTTGTTGTTCAGGGGTGGCAAGAGCCGGCATAGGCCTCGGTTCCTTTGTACGCACTAACAAACAGGCCGTTCAGGTTGAACGGCTGATTGCTATGATACCATTGTTCGATTATGTTCTCTCAAAGATATAGCATAGCCAATTGGCAGTGTCAAACGCCAAAGGCAGTTTAGAGATCAGCGGTCAATTATCAGGGGGCAGAACGAGCATAATTGCAAAGAACACACATTTTTTGCCCCAGATTAGCCCAGACTTATTTTATTATCCTGCTATGCCTGATCCCTAGACCCTGCCCCCTGATCCCAACATTGTCGAATTTGAAGATAATCCTGATGATTTAATTATATGCCTGATCCCTAGCCCCTGCCCCCTGATCCCAACCCTTATGTTCTTTGCTCTATGCTCTACGTTCTTCTAGCCCCAGCCCAAATCGTTGCTGGCAGCCCCGCCAGTTTGGCTATCGCCCTCGCCGCCCATTTCTTCATCGATCATCTGATCGACCATTTCATTCCAATCGCCACCGAGATCGTCGCCTAGTTCGCGGCCCATTTTCTTGGCCCAACGAGCAACTGAACGTGGGTCGTTTTCATCAAGATCGTTGAACATCGACGAATCGGCCATTGCATCCAAACGGGCATCTTCGCTGCGCACCACCGCAACCCGTGAGATCGCCCGCCGCACCGCTTGGCTCGAACAGCGTGGGCAATGCAAATCGCTGGGGTCGCTAAAACCACGCACCAAGCGGGCAAAGCGCCCTTGGCATTCCGAACAAACATATTCATAGACTGGCATGAATTCGTTTCCTTTATTGATCACGCTGGTTGAGCCAACGCTCTAACCAGGTTTTTAGCTGATTAAGCTGATTGGGAATGAGGCCAATTGCCGCAATCGAGCCAAATTCCTCAAGCGTGTTTGCTTGCGGATACAGAATTGCAGCGGCTAGCACACATGGCTGACCATTGTAGCCCAAACTGCCACGATAGGCATAGACATCATCAAGCGCACTTTGCGGAACCCGCTGGTCAGGTGCTCGGCGATATTTGGCATCAAGCACCAATACATGCTTGGCATTGGCTGTGGTGGTTTGTAAGACCAAATCGGGGATGCGCAAATACCGATCAAGGCTATAAAAACCATCAGAATCAGGCTGGGCGCTAAATCGTGCTTGGTAGCGCAAATGCCAAAGCTGTGAGCCGATCCGCACGCTCAACAACGGTGTTGCTGAATTCAAATCAAGCACCCAACGTTCACGCTGAGGGTTATCAATCAGCAGATTTTGGGCTTCAATGTGGCCTAATTCGGCTAAAACCTGGGCGACAGCTAGCGCACACCATTGCTCATAGAGGGTTGGCACATCAGCCAAGGGCAGGGCTAAACTGCCCACTTCCAAGGTAAGCAACGGTTGTTCATGCAAACTTCGCGCCAACTGACGAATCGGTCGGTAACGCGCATCACGGTTAATCAACTGGCTTTGAACTGGCTGCTGGCGAGCTTTCAAGCCAGCCAAGGGCGCTGCTTGACGCAATTGGCGCAAAGCCGTCAGTTGTTGCTCAATCGTTGCCTGAATACTGGTTAAATCAAGCTGGCGTTGTTCGCTAGCGAGGCGACGTAGATTGCGCAAACGCCGCTCAATTTGTTGAATCAAGCCAACCAACCAGCGATGCTCTGGCAGATCGAATGAAGCTTGGGCATGCTCAGCCTGCACCTGCTCTGGCACGAGGCCATAAGGTTCAACCATGTGATAACGCTCGCTGGACTGGGCCAATTGATCAAGCTTAAATTGCTGAGCTGCGCCCAAGTCAGTTGTTCGCGGTTGGCGTTCAAGCGTCGTTTTGGCCTGACGCTGCAAGCTGCGTACAATCTGGCTCACTTGCTGGCTACTTTGGTTAATCAAGCTCAGCGCTTCTAAAAATGGGCTAGGATCATCGGGGAGCAATGGCACTAACACCGCTTGGGCAAAGCTGGGGCTGGCGATCCGCAAGGCGAGCGAACGAGCTAATGAGCTGAGATCGTTCAGCAAGGCTCGCCACAATTCAACGTCGAGCAAATGCGGCTGAAGCTCAAATTGAAATTGTTGCTGCTGAATTTCGCCATCAGCCCATTCAATCTGCAACCTGCCATAAACCGTACCAGCCTGGCCACGCGGCAACCACGACCAACGCCAAGTTGGATCAAATGGGCTGACTTGGGGCACACCCAAATTATCAGTACCAATCGAAAGCTGAGCATGACGCACGTTAGGTTGAGCAGGGCAAGCCACGTTGACCACGGCCCACTCATTCCAAGCACTCGCAGTGAATTGCACCAGCGTTTGGCAATCGATACCATTAATTGTCAGTGGAATTAACTCTGCCACCGCCCAATTGCTCCTGCTAAGCCCGCCAAATCTTGAGGATCAAGCATTTGGGCCACACGCCCGACAATTTCGCGCAGAATGGCTAGTTGATTTGGATTGAGTGGATCGCTGCCATTGCCAAGCACCCCACCCAGCATCGCCAACGCCGCAGGCCGTAGATCGCTTGGTCCAGCACTAGCAGCGAGATAATTGGCAAACTGTTGCATGGCCTCGCGTAAACTATTGCGAGCTTTACCCCAATCGATCACTTCGGGAATGCCAGCGATGCCAAAGGCCAAAATATGCAAACGCCGATAGGCTGGATGCACCTCGGACCCAAGCTCAAGTGGGCTGGGTAGCGGTTGATTGGACGATTCAACCTGCGGCGGTTGGCTGATTGGCTCGATTGGTTGGCCTTGGCAATAGGCAATAATTTTGCTCAGCGCTAGTTTTAATTGATGCTCAAGCTCACGACCATAAATTAACCAGGCATCGAGAGTCATGCGAAATGGATCAAGCACTTCGCGCGGGGTTTCGGCCAAATCGGGCAGCACTTGCCAACGCCCGTTGGGGTATTGCAACTCCAAAGCGCGGCCAACCCCTCGATCAACCGCCAGCAACAAATCGGCTTGGTGGGCAAGATCAGCGCTTAGTGAACGCGCTGTATGAATTGGTGGCGTGGCATTCAAATGCTCCAAGGCCATGCGAGCCTCTGGTTGCCAGGTATCACCATCGTGGCCCAAAACTCCAGCAGATTCAATTTGCCACGTTGGGTACGATTCGAGTAACAAGCGGCGTAATAGCACCGCACCCATCGGAGCACGTCCGGTATCAGCTCCCCCAACGACCACAATCAACGCCATGCCCTGCTCCTGATTGCTAGAAATTTAGATTGTTTGAAGCATAAGCCCAATTCCAAGGATTGTCACCAGACCAGCGCTGGCGATTGGCAGCCAACGCAGCCAACGAGCATCAGGCTGGCTGGTTTTGATCAGTCGTGAGCCAAGTGTTACTAGCACAATCCCAATGCCGATTAAGACCGCCGCCAAGCCTGCACTAAACGCTACAATCATCGCCAAGCCGAGGCCAATTCGGCCAAGCGTTGCCGCAACAATCATAATCACCAAGGCTTCGGGGCAGGGCACAAGCCCACCCGAAATGCCCAAGCCCAGTAATTTGCGGTTGCTCACATGGCTATGGCCTGCCCCACCATCGCCATGGCTATGAAATAAACCACCATGGGCATGGCCTTGGTTGCCAGAACGTAGCGCTTGCAGCCGCTCCCAGAGCATGCGCAACCCCAAACCAGCCACCAAAACTCCCGAAACGAGCGTCAGAATTGGGATAAAGCGCTCAGGTGTAGCCCAAGCACTGAACAGCAACATCAACCCGCCCAAGGCAAAAACGCTGGCAGTATGGGTCAGCGTAACAATTGCCCCCAGCAAGGTCGCTTGTTGAATTGTGCCACGTGAGCCAACCAAATAGGCCGCGACCAAGGTTTTGCCATGGCCAGGTTGCAAGGCATGAACCGCGCCAAAACCAAAGGCCAGCCCCAGGGTCGCCGCGATCAAGCCAAACGAACTATCGCCAGTTTGCAAACGGGCCACGAGGCTTGAGCTAGGTTGTTGCGGGGCACTTGGCTCAGCGGTTGGCAAGGCAATCGCCCCATCGCTGCGAAAATTGCTAGGCCATTTGATTGGAAACTGAGCACTATGCAAATCCATGGTGCTGGCTTCTTGGGCCACAATCCCTGCTCGGCCACGGGTTTTGCTCCAATCGACAACACTAATATCGTGGTAATTATTCGATTTTAGGCTTAGTTGATGTTCGCCTGTGGCGATTGGTCCAAGCGCTGCCTGCACCGTCCAAGTCAAATTCGTCGCATTCGAGCCAATAAAATCGGCCTTGTTGGTCGGAAATTCACTGACTTCATACAAGGTTAATGGGAGTGCCTGTTGATCAAGCCCAACTTCCAAATTGCGATTAAATTCAGCACACCAACGCTCAATTTCAGCTTGATCGAGGGTTTGCGAACGATCAGTATCCAAATGCTCCCACAAACGCGGCGTAATCAGCGGACCAGCAATTAAGTGTACGGTCAGCACAATTTGGGTTGGCTGAATCTGCACCCGCATATCTTGAAAAAGCTGATCGAGGCTGTGAGCTTGAGCCGTTTGTGGTTGGCTGGCAAATAGTAGCAGCAGCCAGCATGCGCATAAACAACGTTTCATAGCCGCATGATAACAAATTAATCCTGAACGCTGGCATAGCGCTTGCCTACAATTGAGCTAGTTGTACAAGCGAAGGAGCACACTATGGCACGCTATCGCGTTATGGGAATTTTGACCGATCGGGCGGCGCTCGACGGATTACTCCAGCAATTGCATCAATCCGATGTCAAGCCTGATGATATTGGGGTTTTGTATGCCTCAGAAACGACAGTCGAAGCTAAGCAAAATCGAACTGAAGTTGCTGCTGGAGCGGCGGCAGGTGTTACGGCTGGTAGTGTCGTCGGCGTTGTGGCAGGCTTAATGTCATTTGCCATTCCTGGCATTGGCCCAGCCTTGGGCGCAGGCATTCTTGGCTCGACAGTAGCTGGCGCAGCGGCAGGCGGTGTTTTGGGTGCTTTTAGCCAAATTGGCCTTGGCAATGATTTAGCTGCCTCGTATGAGCAAGCACTCAAAGCTGGCGAAACCATTTTAGCGATCGATAACGATAATGCCGATCAAGCTGGCGTAGTCGAAAGCCTACTGCGCGAACGCAATATCGAACTCGTCAACACCTTCCAAATCTAAGCACGAAGGATACAAAGTATCAGGGGTCAGTGATCAGGGGCCAGTCACTACAAACCAATATAGACATCAAAAGATAATCAATGACGGATTTTCTCTATGCATTATATTAATCCTGATCCCTAACCCCTGACTACTGGCCCCTAACCCATAACTACATATCCCACGTTTTTGGAATAAACAGATCGTTGAATTTTTTCAGAGCATAGCGGTCGGTCATGCCAGCAATATAATCGATCACGGCGCGTTCGGTTGGCTCGCCGCGCTGCTCACAAATTGCCAAAAGATCGTTAGGTAAGGCTTCGGGATGTTGGCAATAATATTCGTAGAGTGTGTTGATCACATAATCGACTTTGCCATCCTCGGTTTTGGCGGGGCCGCGCAAATAAACATTGGCATACATATATTCGCGCACGCCGTTGGTTGCCTCTAAAATTTGCGGGCTCATGCTGATGCTCAAATCGTTGGGGGTTGGCTGTTCGCCGCGTGCCCACCAATTATGGTCAATCATATCGCAAACCATGGTATTAATGCGCTCGGCGTGGGTTGTGCCAAGCACTGCCACGTAGGCACTTGGCAAATCGCCCAGCTGTAAAATACCAGCCCGCATCGCATCATCAATATCATGATTAATGTAAGCAACGCTATCAGCCAATTTGATAATTTGGCCTTCGAGGGTTGAGGCTGTGCCCCAGGTTGCAGTCGTAATATCTTTGCGCGATTTGGAGTGTGAATAAATACCTTCGCGCACTTGTTGGGTTAAATTCAGCCCCTCGCCATGTTTCTCCAACAGCTCAACCACCCGCACACTTTGCTCGTTATGCCGAAACTTGCGGCCAATCGCTTTAGCTAGCGCGGCTTCACCAGCATGGCCAAATGGCGTGTGGCCCAAATCATGGCCCAAGCCAATCGCCTCGATTAAATCTTCGTTGAGCCGCAAAGCCCGGCCAATGGTACGGGCAATTTGGGTCACCTCAAGCGTGTGGGTCAAACGCGTTCGATAATGATCGCCAATTGGCGCAATAAAGACTTGAGTTTTATGTTTGAGTCGGCGAAAGGCCTTGGAATGTAAAATGCGGTCGCGATCGCGCTGAAATTCGGTGCGCACTGGCGAAGCTGGCTCAGGCCGATCGCGTTTGGCCTGCGCACTCAAAGCGGCCAATGGCGAGAGCGTATCACGTTCAGTTGCTTCGAAAAATTGCCGCACAGATTGATGCTGCATAGCCTGCTCCTTGACGTACAATTAACTGCAAACCGAGAAATAAACCGCCCAAGTAGCCAATTATTTGTTATGATGTATATCCTACAGCATTGTGACAAGCACTGGCACACTAGCTTAGTGGCGAACTATAATCCCTGATGTACAGCAACGAAAACTAAACCGACTGATCATCCGTAGCTTACGGCGATCATACAAATACCCAAACTGAGGCTGGTATGCCCTACATAATTGATGGTCATAATTTAATTGGTCAACTAGCGACAATTCGTCTGAACGACCCCGACGATGAAGCCAAATTGGTTCAACTGCTGCAACGCTTTGCGATTACTCGTAAAGTGAGTGTTTCAGTCGTCTTTGATCGTGGTCAATATACCCAAGGCTCGCTTGGCGGCGGCGGGGTCAGTGTGCGTTTTGCCCGCTCGCCTAGCGATGCCGATGAGATTATTAAATCACAACTTGTGCGCTTATCACGGCCCAGCGAGTGGGTTTTAGTCTCATCGGATCGGGCGATTACCTCGGTGGCTGATGCAGTTGGCGCTCGGGTGATTACGGCGCGTGATTTTGCTGCATTGCTTGAATCGATGGGCGCGGCTGACCCCAATGCCCCGACCCACCAAGAAATGCATGCCCACGTTCGCCAAGATCAACTGCCAGAATGGCTGGATTTTTTTGGCATTGATAAAGAAAGTGCTGAGAGCAAGGTTGACTTGACGCGCAAACCCAAGCCAAATCAACCAACGCAGCAGCGCAGTGCCACCCAAGCCAAACGGCGCTCGCCGCAGGCTGCTAAACCAATTGTTGTGCCACAGCCGCCAGAGCGTTGGCAATTGCCACCACGCCGCAAAGATCAGCCTGATCCGATTCCGCGTGATGCTGATGGCCGACCACGACTCTCGCGCGGTGGTAAAAACCCCCAAGCTAGCACTGGCGAACGGCTGCATAAACCACCGCCGCCAGTTCACCCAGATGAGATTGATGAGTGGCTCGAATTTTTTGGGGCTGATGAGCAATAACGAGGCTGGATCATGACAGAAACTGCAACCGAAGGCCGTAAAATCGATCATGTTAATATTGTGATTAAAGAAGATGTCAACGCCAAAGGCATAACAACTGGCTTTGGGCGTTATCATTTTGAGCATGATGCTCTGCCAGAATTGGATATGCGCAAGATTGATTTGAGCACGACATTTTTGGGCAAGCAACTCAAAGCACCATTTTTAATTAGCTCGATGACTGGTGGCGCTGCGCCAACTGAGAAAATTAATTTACAATTGGCCGAAGCAGCGCAGGCCTTGGGCGTGGCAATGGGTGTTGGTTCGCAACGGGCAGCAATTTTCGACCCAAGTGTTGCTGCTTCGTATCAAGTGCGCCGCGTTGCACCTGATATTGCCTTGTTTGCCAATTTGGGCGCGGTGCAACTCAATTACGGCTATGGCGTTGAACAATGCCAACGCGCAGTTGATATGATTCAAGCTGATGCGCTGATTTTGCATTTTAATGCCTTGCAAGAGGCAGTCCAGCCTGAAGGCGACACCAATTTTGCAGGCTTATTGCAAAAAGTTGAGGCGATTTGTCGTGCCTTGCCCGTGCCAGTTATTGCCAAGGAAGTTGGCAATGGCATTGGAGCTAAAGCCGCCAAGCGTTTAGTTGAAGCTGGCGTGCAGGCGATCGATGTGGCGGGTGCTGGTGGCACAAGTTGGAGCGAAGTCGAACGCTTTCGCCATCGCACTCAGGCAGGTCAACGGATTGCTGCCACCTTCGCAGGCTGGGGCATTCCAACCACCGAGGCAATTAAGCAGGTACGAGCAGCGTTGCCAAGCATTGGGATTATTGGCTCTGGTGGATTGCGCAGCGGGCTAGATTTGGCCAAAGCGATTGCGCTCGGCGCTGATTTAGGCGCATCTGCCGCACCAAATTTATTAGCCCAAAACGATGGCGGCAGCGAAGCCGTCTACGAAGCCATTTTGGCAGTAATTGACGAATTGCGGATCAGCATGTTTTGCACTGGAGCGGCCAATCTGGCAGAATTACGCCAAACACCCTTATACTCGGTTGGCTAAGTTTTTCGAGAAAGTAGTTTCATGAGTAAAACCTTGGATATTATCATTCGGGCTTTGGAGCCAGATGATTACCTTGACCTTGCAACCGTATTTAGCGGGCCAAATGTGCTTGATGGATCGTTGCATGTGCCGTTTCCTTCGCAGGATGTCTGGCGGCGACGGGTGGAAAACCCCGATACCGAAACGCCGCGCTTGGTTGCCACAATCGATGCCATGGTTGTTGGTATCATCAGTTTGGAGATTGGCGAGGGTCGGCGACGGCATGCTGGTGATTTGGAGCTAGCGGTACGCGACGATTATCAAGGTCGTGGGATTGGCGCAGCCTTGATGGCAGCCATGATCGATTTGGCCGAAAATTGGCTTGGCCTCAGTCGGCTTGAAATCGTCGTTTTTACCGATAACACGCCAGCGATTACGCTCTACAAGCGCTTTGATTTCGCGGTCGAAGGCACATTGCGCAACTATGCCTATCGTGGTGGTAAGCTCAGCGATGCCTACACCATGGCCCGTTTAGCGCCAACGTCTGCCTGATGTTCAACTGATGGTTAGCTGAAAAAGCCCCAAATTTTGCAACTTGGCAATCTGAGCATGGTAGAATACCCGAGGCGGCGCGAGCCGCCTTGTTGTATATATCTGGCGACCATCACACCGAAATCAAAGGGGTATGTGTCTACTATGCGTCAAACTCGAAATGTAATCTCACGGCGACAACGCCGAACTACACGATTTATTCCCTCACGGCTTGGCAATAAGCAAGCTCCACGCCCTATGGGTCGCCGCATTGTGCTGGCCTTTGTGGGCTTGTTGGTGGCTGGGCTAGTGCTGATGGGCGTGGCTGGGGTAGCCATGGCCGTTACCTACAACGGTATTGCCGCCAACCTCAAGCCACGGCTTGATCAAATTCATACCTATACGGCCTTTCAGCCATCGAAAATTTATGATCGCAATGGCACGTTGTTGTATGAATTTGTCGGTGAAGGTCGGCGTACCCCGGTTAATCTTGATGAAGTTTCTAAGCATTTGATTAACGCCACGGTTGCTGCCGAAGATGCCTCGTTCTTTGAAAACCCAGGCGTAAACTATTTCAGTATTGCACGGGCAACCTACGCCAATATTACCCAGCAAAGCGTCGGGGCGGGCGGTGCTTCAACCATTACTCAACAGGTTGTGCGCTTGATCGTGCTGACCCCCGAGGAACGCCAAGATCCCAATATCTATAGCCGTAAGGTCAAAGAAATTATCTTGGCCCAAGAGTTGAACACGGTTTATAGCAAAAACGAAATTCTCGAACTGTATCTGAACGAAATTCCTTACGGCAACTTATCGTATGGTATTCAGGCCGCCGCCCAGAATTATTTCGGGGTTGATGCCAAAGATTTGGATATTGCCCAAGCGTCGTTGCTCGGCGGGATTCCCCAATTGCCCACGACCTATAATCCAATGCCGTGGCTCGACGATAATTTGCTGCTCAAAGGAATCAAATTACCCAAAGATGTTTGGATTGATCCGCTTTACGATTTGAGCAATGACATCAAAGGTGAGATTGCCCCACCCAAAGGTCGGCAAATCGAAGTGCTGCGCCAAATGGTCAAGAATAATTATCTGACCGAACGCGAAGCGCGGGCAGCAGTGGCTAAAGATTTACAGTTTGCCAAGCCTGAAGTCAGTTTATTAGCGCCACACTTTGTCTTTTATGTCAAAGATTATTTGCAACAACGCTATGGCGCTGAGGTGGTTTCAAATGGTGGTCTCAGCATCACCACCACCCTCGATTTAGAAACCCAAAATCTAGCCCAAACCATCGCCTATACCCGTATTCAAGAACTTAACGCCGATCGGCGCAATATTCACAATGCGGCGGTGGTGGTGATGCAGCCCAACACTGGCCAAATTTTGGGTATGGTTGGCTCGATTGGCTATGATCTTTCCGAAACCACCACAACCCCAGGCGAAGAGGGCAACGTGCTTGATGGCAAAGTCAATGTCACGACTGCTTTGCGCCAACCAGGCTCGGCTTTGAAACCATTCACCTATCTTTCGGGGATGGAGCAATACGTGGCAACTGATGGCGCAAGCGGGATCACTCCTGCCAGTGTGCTGTGGGATGTGCCAACGATTTTCAACCCACGCGGGGTCAAATACGAGCCGCAAAACTTTGATAATCAATTTCATGGGCCATTACGGGCACGGACTGCGGTCGCCAACTCGCTGAATATTCCAGCAGTCAAGGGCTTGAAGGCCGCTGGCATTCCCGAAACCCTTGATCTATTGCATCGGTTGGGCATTTCGCCGAATGTTTTGGCCAATGACCCAGGCTATTATGGTTTGGCGCTGACCCTTGGTGGTGGCGAAGTTACCCCATTGGATTTGGCGACAGCCTACAATACGGTTGCCAGCGGTGGCCGCTATTTTGCGCCAACCCCAATTCTCAAAATTACTGATGCCCGTGGCAAAACCTTGGAAGAATTCAAGCCCACGCCATTGGCCAACCCCGAAAGCGATACGGTCAGCGATACCAGCAAGTGTGTGATTCCTGAAGGCGAAGATTATCAATTGGGTGCGCGAGTTCCCAATGGGACTCAATGTGTTGATGGTCGTTTGAACTACATCATCACTAACATGATCAGCGATAACGAAGCGCGTCGCCCAATCTTCGGTCTGAATAGCATTTTGAAGCTCTCGCAACCATCGGCGGTCAAAACTGGGACAACCAACGACTTCCGCGATGCCTGGGCTTCTGGCTTTACGCCATTCGTCACCGTTACAGTTTGGACGGGCAATAACAACAACGAGCAAACCGCCCAAGTTGAAAGTACTCAAGGCGGTGGCGTGATTTGGGCACGCACGATGGAAGCCATTTTTGCCAATGAAAAGATCATGAATCGCTTGGCAGGTTTCTATGGTGGCATCGAAAATATGCCCCAAAGCTTCGAGAAATCCTATCCTGGGGTCTATCGCGAGAGCATTTGTGAAATTCCCGGGCCATTCGGTGGCCGCACCGACGAGCTGTTTATTGATGGCTTGGATGCTGGCGGCAAATGCGATCTCTACGAAAAAGTCTCGGTTGTGCGGCTAACCGTCACCGATGCTGAGGGCAAAGAAACCACGACCTACTGCCGTCCAGTCGAAGGTGCTGAGTATCCCGAAGGCGCAATTTCATCAATTTACGTTTGGAAGTTGCCCGAAAGCAACGACGACGAACGGATCGATCTCAGCAAATGGAAGGGCTACACATCGGATCGGGGCAATAGCGGCAACGACGAAGATGAGCCAGTTGCGCTTGATCCAGATAAGTTGCCTGGCTGCGATACGATTGCGCCAACCCCAACTCCAGGCACACCAACGCCTGATCCATTGACCCCAACCGTACCAGTGCTGGGGCCAGGTCAAGTTTTGATGCCTAATTTGGTTGGCTATGGCGAAAATCAAGCTCGCCAACAGTTGATGAGCTTAGGCTTTGCGCCTGATAAGATTGTGGTCGATTATCAAGGCCGTGATCGACTTGGACCTGTGTTTGATCAATATCCAGCCTATGCTGTGGTCAGCAGCCTACCCGGGGTTGGCTCGGTGGTTGATCTGAATACTGTGATTATTTTGGGCATTCGCTCGCCTGATGGTAGCCAGCCAACCACGGCTCCACCAGCGACAGGCCAGCCAACGACGGCTCCGCCACCAGTTAACCCAACTCCGGCCTTGCCATTGCCAACGCCGATTATCATTCAACCGTCGCCAGTTGAGCCATCGCCTGTGCCTGAGCAACCCCAACCAACTCCAGTGGTAACACCCTAAATTTCGTAATCGAGCGCTTGTCGTTACCAACAAGCGCTCGGCGTTTGGCATGTCGTGGCATAATGCCCTATAATGCCCGCGAATGAGCAGGCTCTGGTGGCCTGAGGAGCGATCATGAACATTTTGCTTTCCAATGATGACGGTGTGCATAGCCCAGGCTTATTGGCACTGAAATGCCAACTTGAGCAGCTTGGCCGTGTGACCGTGGTTGCGCCAGAGCGCAATTGGAGCGCAGGTAGTCATAGTCGCACCTTATTTGCCCCACTGCGGGTCAACGAAGTTCAGCTTGCTGATGGTAGCCCAGCGCTTTCCTGCGATGGCTCGCCTGCCGATTGTGTTGGGCTGGCGCTGCTCGGCGTGATGGATCATCGGCCTGATTTGGTGGTTTCGGGGATCAATCTTGGAGCCAATCTCGGCCACGATGTCTTATATTCGGGCACGGTGGCGGCGGCCATGGAAGGCCTTGTGGTTGGCATTCGCTCGATTGCGGTTTCGCTGGTTGATGGCTACAAGCCTGGCAGCGATTTTAGCGTAGCCGCCGATTGGGCTCGTCGCATCGCCGCAACCGCCATGGAACTACAATTGCCCAGCGATATTTTGTTGAATGTAAATGTGCCACAAGGCTCGGCAGAAATTGTCAACGATGCCAAAGTTACCCGTTTAGGGCATCGGATTTATCGTGATGAATTGATTAAACGGCTTGATCCACGGGGCCGCCCTTATTATTGGGTTGGCGGGGCCGCGCCTGATGGCAAGCCCGATGATGGAACCGATTTTGGCGCAGTGGCCAACAACCATGTTTCAATTACGCCGCTGCATTTCGATATGACCAACCTTGATTGGGTGCAACGATTAAGTACTGCGATATGGAATAACGCTTAAATGTCACGTTATAAATTACAAACGTATCAATTTGGAATTGTCAACGGCTTGCGCCAAGATGTTAGCGATCGCATTAATAGTGCGATGCCCAATAATTTATTCGCACCTGAGGCTCGCAAAGGCCATTTGTTTGTATTAACCGATGCAGTTAATGAAGGTGCACGCGGCAAAGAAGCCTGCGATCTGGTAACCCAAACCATTATCAAAACATTTTATGCCGATACCTCATTTAGTATTACCTCAGGTTTGCGCAATGCCTTGAAAACTGCCAATACCGCGCTGTATGAATTTAATTTCAAGGCCGCGCATCACCAAAAAACTGCGGTTGGTTGTACATGTGCGGTGTTGCGCAACAACGATTTGTATATTGCTCAAGTTCAGCCAACTCAAGCCTATATTGCCCATCGTGGCCAATTACGGGCGTTGCCAACCAATCCATCGTGGCAAGGCAACGTCAGTAGCTCAACGATTATGCCGCCCAACGCACTTGGCACCAGCCTTTTCAGCGAACCAGAAATGTTTCGCAACGTGGTTGAAGCTGGTGATATGTTGGTGCTCTGTTCGAGCCGCTTGGCGCGGGTGTTGGGGCGAGCCGATGCCGAGCGCATGTTTTGTCTTTCTGAGGCAGCAGCCTCACTGGAAGAATTGTATGCGATTACGCGGCGCAATAATTTAAATGAAGCCCACGTTGCGCTGATTGATATGCTGCCGTTTGTTGACCCAAACAGTGAATTGCTCTCGGCTGAAGGTTTGGCCGAACGCGGCAAGGCTGCGGCCAGCGTGGTTGGCGAATGGATCAGCGATGTGACGGCCAATGCAGCTTTGATGGTGCGCCGCGATAAAGATGATGAAAACGGCGAGCCAAGCTCAGTTATCGATGAGCTACCGCCAATGCCTGCTGAGCTAGAGGAAGTTGACCCGCGCGATATGGGCTGGCTCAACGAGCGCCCGCGCTATCGCCCCCGCAGTTTGCGCGATGCCGAGCAATGGCTGCCTAGCTCGTATTTGGGCGAAACCAGCATGGTAGCGGCGATTCAGGCTGCTAGCAGCGCTCCTAGCATCGATTTAACCGATATGGAGCCATTGCCAATTGATTTTGCCGCCGTGCCCGTGCCACAACGTGATCCGGTTGTGCCGTTGACTGGCTGGCAAAAATTTACTGCGCCATTTCGCTATTTGCTCGCAGCAATTGTGACTTTTATTGCCAATTTCGGACGCAGTAGCCGCCCGATTGCTCCGCCACTACCGCGCTTTGCTCAAGCCCGTGGCGGCGATTTGTCGTATCGGCGTTCGCGACGGCGCAACATTCCATGGACGCTCATCGCACTTTTGATTGTATTAGTTGGCGGCGGTTGGTTCTATGTGCAAGATCGTCGCTTGCAAAACACCGAAGCCGCTTATCAAGATAGCTTGAATGTGGCCAATGCCAAATTTGAGGCCGCCGTTCGCGCGACCGATGATCGTGCCGCCTTGGAAGAATTAGGTGAACTCGATACCCATCTCGAAACCTTGGGGAGCGACCAGGGCTATATGAGCAACCCAACCCGCAAAGCCGATTATCTGGCCTTGCGCAAAAAATCCGATAATTTGCGGGCGAGCATTGATCGCACCTCGTTCTTGACCGATCTTAAACTGGTGACGACCATGCCAACCAGCGATACAATTGGCAAATTGATTGTCACACCCAATACTGGCAAGAACGACCTGTATTTTATTGGCACTGAAAATGGCACACTCTACAGCTACAGCGAAGGCAGTAGCAGCCCGCCGATCAGTTTATTAAAAGATGGCGATGAAATTGCCGGATTGCCAGCAGCGCCAATTCGCAGCGTCATGTTGCGCGAAGGCGAACTAGCAGCGATCGATGCGCCGCCGAACCTCAATGCGCAATCGAACATTTATTTCTACTTGAGTGATACCAAAACCTGGGTTTCGCGCACAATTCAAGGCAGCGAACTTTGGACACGCCAGCCATTCCCTGATATCGAGACCTACGGCGGTGGCTTGTATGTCTACGATTTGGGGCGAACTGATAGCGCCACCGCTGGCGAAATTTTGCGCTACCGCTCCGGCGAGTTTGCCAACCTACCCGAAAATTGGATTACCACATCAACTGGCGATTTCAACACCAAATCCGTCGTTGACGTTGCGATTGACGGGCGGATTTATATGCTCCAGCCTGATGGCACGGTTGGCATTTTCGAGGGCGGAGCACTGATCGATACCGTCACAGTGCCAGCGCTTGATCCACCATTACGCGCTCGACGATTGTTCGTTGAGCAAGAAGTGAGTGCTGAAACCTTCCGCGATAATCAAGGCAATTTCTTCATCGTCGATGCAGTCAATCAGCGCATCGTCGAGGTCAATCGCCAAGGCGAGATTGTGCAACAACTCAAAATGCCGAGCACGAGCACGATCAAGCTGGAATTGCTCAACGATGTTGCGGTGATTGGCAGCGGCTCCAGCAAAATGCTCTATCTAGCCAACAGCAATCGAATCTATTCGATGGTGTTGCCATCGCCGCCGCCACCACGCGAAAGCCTGGGCGGCACAACCACAACACCAACGGTTCAAATTACGCCAACACCATAAATAAAGGGGTTTCATGAAAATCGGGATTATTGGTTTACCCAACAGCGGCAAAACCACAGTTTTTAATGCATTAACCCGCAATACGGCAGAAACAAATGCCTATTCATCGGGTCAAATCGAGCCGAACATCGCCATGGTCAAAGTGCCCGACGAGCGGCTTGATGCCTTGGCCAAAATGTACAAGCCCAAGAAACTCACGCCAGCCGATGTTCAATATATCGACGTGGCCGGGATGAGTGGCAATGCCCACGAAAGCGGCGGCTTGAACCCACAGTTTCTGAATTACATCAGCCAAGTTGATGCCTTGTTGCATGTGGTGCGAGCATTTGAAGATGATGGCGTGCCACATCCCCAAGATAGCGTCAATGCTGCCCGCGACCTTGCCTCGGTCGATATGGAGTTGATGTTCTCGGATATGGCGATTATCGAGCGTCGTTTGAGCCGTTTGCGCGGCGAAGTGACCAAGATGGTCGGCAAAGACCGCGAAGTGCGCCTGATGGAACTCAACGCGCTTGAGCGCTTGTACACTGGCCTCGAACAAGATGTGCCGATTCGCGCCCAAGAATTGAGCGAAGAAGAAGCCAAAGTACTGCGCGGCTTCCAATTTCTGAGTGGCAAACCCATGTTGGTGGTGGTCAACATCGACGAAAAGCAACTCAAAACGCCGCCAGTCTTGGCTTACGACAAGCCTAAAACCGCAATCGTAACCTTGGCAGGCAAAGTTGAAGCCGAATTGGCTCAGCTCGAAGATGAAGATGCTCAAATGTTTATGGACGATTTAGGCATTACCGAGCCAGCCCGCGATCGGGTGATCAAAGCCTCGTATACCATGATGGGCCTGATCAGCTTCCTGACCGCTGGCGACGACGAAGTGCGGGCTTGGACAATTCGTCAAGGCATCGGGGCGGCTGAAGCGGCTGGCACGATTCACTCCGACTTGCAACGCGGCTTTATTCGCGCCGAAATCGTGGCCTTCGACGATTTGATGAAAGCTGGCGATATGGCTGCCGCCAAAAAAGCGGGCACGGTGCGGCTCGAAGGCAAAACCTACATCGTCAAAGATGGTGATATTGCCCACTTCTTGTTCAACGTGTAATAATCCCATCTAACAAATCAGATTCAAACCACCACTTCTTGAAACTAAGGAGTGGTGGTTGGTTTAAGGAGTAGCAGATGAGTGAGCAACTGTGTCGGGCGCGGATTGCCCAAAATGCCCAAACCCGTGAACCAACCCTCGATCTTTCATATCTCAACCTCACCAGCCTACCAGAAACGATTGGCCAATTAAGCCATCTTGAAGCATTGGATTTGTCGAGGAATTCTTTGCAACAACTGCCACCTGAACTCGCCAAACTAACCAAGTTACGCATATTAGATCTCAACTACAACTATGAAATTGGAGTATTGGAGCCATGGATCGGGCAGTTAGGAAACCTTGAAGCATTGCATATCCGTGAATTATCAGTAAGTGAACTCCCTGAAAGTATGGCGCTGCTTCATCAATTGCATACGCTTGACATCAGTGATACCAATCTGAGCGAACTCCCTCGCTGGTTGGATAGATTGCCAACATTACAAACGCTCAATATTAGTGGTTTAACTATAGCTGAGATACCTGAGTGGTTTGCGAGCCTTCAGCTCAAACGCTTAACCTATGCGCTCCAAAACATCCCCAATGAGCATTTAATTGGCAGGATGACTAAGCTTGAAGAGCTTGAGTTATGGACTAATTACGATGAATCAATAGTTTATCCCGAATGGTTCCGACAGTTAGCTGATTTGCGCAGGTTGAACTTTCATAGCAACATGCCTGTACCAACGTGGCTCATGGAATTACCACAACTCACGTATTTGGAAAGTCACGGCGATTTTTGTGAAATAAGCCAAGTTTGGCACACATGGGAATCGATTGAAAAACTCAAGTGTCGTGATGTTGATGCGACAACTTTGCCACCAAATCTCAAAACCCTTGAGCTAGTCATCACTGAATCCACGGTTCCGGAATCAATTCGCCAATTGCGCCAGCTTGAAGAACTACACTTATTTGGCGAAGGGTTTCGCGAGTTGCCTGGCTGGGTTTTAGAATTGCCCAGCTTGCACACCTTGAATCTTGTCAGCACTGGGATTGATCACATTCTGCCGCCTGCCCAACCTAACTATAGTTTGCGAAAACTGCATATGAATACCTTATATTGCAGCCGTCAGCATAGCTTAGAGGGGCTGCGTAGCCTGTCTAAGTTGGAAGAATTAAAGCTGAGCAATCATAAACTTGGTACGTTACCAGCATGGTTACACGAATTGCAGCAGCTGCGCGAGCTTTCGATTGATGATTGCAATTTGACCGATCTTGACCCAAGTTTGGGCAAATTCCAGCAGCTTGAAGCGCTTTATCTTGATGGTAATGATATTCCTGTTGCAAGCTTGGAACGCATTTTGCCGCACCTCACCCAGCTTCAACATCTATCCTTTGGCATTGCAAACGATGAGCTATTTCCCGCTAGCCTTCGCCAGTTGCATCGACTCCGTAGTTTATATCTAACAATTGGCTCAGACTATATCTTGCCAGAATGGATTAATCAATTAACCCAGTTAGAAATAATCTTTATTGGCTATAACATTCAGCCCGCTCAAATATCATGGATCGAAGGCTGGCTAGCACTACCGAAATTACGTAAAATCGATATTCATATCCAATCAGAATTGTTTGATCCTGAACTACGCCAACGTTTTGAGCAACGTGGCGTGGAAGTCGATCTTAGCTAAATTAACTATATGCCGAGGGTGAATCAACACAGCAACAACAATCCACAGCCCACATATTAGGGGTGCAGGGGATGAAAACCCCTGCGTCTCCCGCCTTGAGGCGGGATGGAAGGGTGGTGATCATGATAAGCCATGAAAGATGACTTAAAAATCCTACTATTCGCGATTTAACAATTTTGACGTATGATAGCCCGTGATCGCTCTGCACAGAAAGGATACGACGATGCAGGTCAATCCAGGGATTTTCAAAGCCTATGATATTCGCGGGATTTACCCCAGCGAACTCAACGAAGATGTAGCATTTTTGATTGGACGCGCTTTCGCCTCATTTTTGCAAGCTGAAACGGTGGTCGTTGGCCGCGATATGCGTACATCAGGCCCATCGATTTTCGATGCAGTGACGCGGGGTTTGATGCACCAAGGCGCTGATGTGATCAACATCGGCATGGTTAGCACCGATCAATATTATTTTGCTTGTACCAAATTGGGCCTACCAGGCATGATGGTGACGGCCTCGCACAACCCCAAACAATACAATGGCTTCAAAATGGTCAAAAAGATGCCGCAGTTGCTCTCAGGCGATGCTGGCATTCAAGATTTGCGCAAATTGGTCGAGAGCGAAGCCTTTGCTGAGCCAACTCGTCAAGGCAGCATGAGCGAGCTTGACCTGAGCGAAGAATTTATCGAATCGGTCTTGCAATTGATCGATGTAGCCAGCCTCAAGCCGCTCAAAGTGATTGCCGACACTGGTAATGGCATGGTCGGACCAATTCTCCAACGGGTCTACGAACGCTTGCCTGTCGAATTGATTGGGCTGTATCTTGATCCCGATGGCACCTTGCCCAACCACGGGCTTGACCCATTGCAACCAGAAAATCGCGCCGAACTCGAAGCTCGCGTGGTCAGCGAAAACGCCGATGTGGGCTTTGCCTTCGATGGCGATGGCGACCGCTTCTTTGCAATCGACAATCGCGGCCAATTTATCTCTGGCGATTTTATGACCGCGCTGATGGGTCAGTACTTCCTCGAAAAACACCCGGGAGCCAAAATTTTGTATGATGTACGGGCTTCGTGGGCCGTTCCCGAACTAATTGGGGCTGCTGGTGGTGTACCGCTGATGGAGCGGGTTGGTCATGCCTTTATCAAGGCTCGCATGTCCAACGAAGGGGCGATTTTCGCGGGCGAAGTAACTGGCCACTACTATTTTGGCGATTTCAATTATGCCGATTCGGGCGTAATTCCATCGTTGATTATTTTGGAAATGCTTTCGAAGAAGGGCAAAACCCTGAGCGAATTGCTAGCCCCGCTCGAAGCAACCTACTTCATCTCAGGCGAAATCAACACCAAAGTTGCCGATGTTAAAGCTGTATTGGCAACCTTGGCCGAGAAATATAGCGATGCAGAGCAACACACTATGGATGGTCTATCGGTCAATTATCCCGATTGGCACTTCAATGTACGTGGCTCTAACACCGAGCCATTGTTGCGGCTCAACCTCGAAGCCCGCAGCAAAGAGTTGATGGAAGCCAAGCGCGATGAAGTTTTGGCCATCATTCAAGGGTAAAGCTTAGGGATCGGTTGTTGGGGGCTGGGGATCGGTAAAAGCATCGCTTTTAACAACCGATCCCCTGATTCACAATAGCTGTCTCCGACCCAATGCTTGATCTTGTCTTAAATACCCATCAACCGCCCCCCGACCTCCAACGACCACCCCCCATTCCATAAATAGATCATTTGTTCGCATTTCATGCTATGATACCAAAGCAGTTTATTGTAGTGATGAAGGAGCATCTGATGAGTAATCGCACGAATGACCTGATTCCCCTAAGCGATATGCATGGCCCCAGCCTGCCCGCTGCCGTTGACCGCACCACATTTCAAGCCGAACTGAACAGCTTGCGAACCCGTGAGAAGGCTCATACCCACGAGGGCGATGCGATTGCCGCTGCGCGTCGGCGCTTGCCCATGGTTGAGGTTGCTGCCACAACTCCGGTGATCGGCCCAAACGGCTTGGTTCCGTTGATCGAGGTTTTTGAGGGCCGCAAGCAACTGTTTGCCGCTTATATGATGTGGCATCATGGCGCGAATGCCGCCCAACAGTGCGAGGGCTGCACCATGAATATTGGCCATGTGCTGGAATTGGGCTATTTGCATTCGCGTGATGTCACCTTTGCCGTCTTGAGCCAAGGCCCATTTGCCGAAAGCAACCGCTACCGCGAATTTATGGGCTGGGAGCTGCCTTGGTATTCCGTGCCCAAATCCTCGCTTGATGCGCTGATTGCTGATCGCCATTTCGGCATCTGGGTTTGTTATGTTCAGGATAATGGTCGGGTGTTTGAAACCTACTGGACAACTGGTCGTGGCTGTGAGCAAATGGGCAGTTCCTATGCCATGCTCGATATGACGATTTATGGGCGGCAAGAGGCTTGGGAAGATTCTCCAGTCGGCTGGCCTCAACGCTTTTTCAACACCCGCTCGGCCCAAATGCGCACTGACGAGCATGGCCAAGCCGTCAATCGCCCCGCTGGACGGCCAATTTCGCACTGGTCACGGCTGGCTGCTGGGCGCTCCGATGATATTATTGATATTTAAGGTTGATCAACTTTTGATTGCTGGGGATCGGTTATTGGGGGCTGGGGATCGGAGTCGGGATTGATATACAACTCCCAACCTCTAGGCTTCGATTCGGCCCGAAGAATATCCCGATCCCCGCCAACCGATCCCCAATCCCCAACAATCAATCATCTTTGACATAAGCAATTCTTGGTGCTAACATAGGCGCTGCGGGGAATTTTGGAAACGCATATCCCGACGTTGGAGGGTGCTCATGCAGCAGCAGCTAGAACAGTTTTTGGCGTATTTAACGGTTGAGCGCGGTTTGACCGGTAACACGATTGCCGCCTATCGAACCGACCTTGACCAATTTGTTAACTTCATTGTTGAACGTAATACAGGCAGCTGGAGCAACGTCTCCCGCGATGACCTGTTGGCGTTCTTGCTCTTTCTCAAAGAAAAGCGCTACGCAACCTCCACGATCGCACGTCGTACTGCTGCAATTAAATCGTTTTTTGAATACCTGCAAGGCCAGCATAGTATCGCCACGAATCCAACCGAAAACTTGGATTCACCCAAGGTTGATCGGTTCTTGCCCAAGGCAATTACGGTCGCCCAAGTTGATGAACTGCTTGAGTTACCTTTGACCACCAGCGGCCCCGAAGGTCTGCGCGATAAAGCCATGCTCGAAGTGTTGTATGCCACTGGCATGCGCGTCAGCGAGTTGGTTGCGCTCGATGTGGGCGATGTTGATCTGGCGATCCACCAGATTCGCTGCTTGGGCAAGGCCAATAAAGAGCGGAATCTGCCGATTGTTGGCAGCGCCAGCACTGCCTTGGAAGAATATCTCGATATTGCCCGTGGCCAAATTAGCCGTAACGGCGGCGATCCAGCTTTGTTTCTCAATCACCGTGGCAAGCGGCTTACCCGCCAAGGCTTTTGGTTGATTTTGAAGGGCTACGCCGAACGCTTGGGGCTGAGCGATCTGACACCGCATACCTTGCGCCACTCGTTTGCAACCCATATGCTCAACCGTGGCCGAGATTTGCGCGAGGTGCAAGAGTTGCTGGGCCATGCAAGTATTTCAACAACGCAAATTTATACCCAAGTAAGCAACGACCGAGCCGTTAAATACGAGCAAGCAGCCCAACGATCAACGATCGCCAATACTGCTGAAGTCGAATTTAGCGCCTAATCAAATCAGTCGTTGGGCTGAACGCAAGCATTGACAAGAATGCTACAGTAGCAGCCAACAACGTGATTCATATTGGCGATGAACCGTAGAAGTAGCTTGGAATGCAACATTCAGCGATGTGGGGATAGTGTAAGCCCGCAAGTTTGAACCAAGCGAATGGCGACGGGGAGCCAATTACAATAGATCTCAAAGGTGCCTTGGTTCAACCAAGGAACTGGGGTGGAACCGCGAAGCGTTTTGTTTTCTTCGTCCCCAGGCAATGCTAGCAATGGCGTTGTCTGGGGATGAACGTTTTTAGCAAGGATGAAGGATAAAGGATGAAGCAGCTTGAAATAGCCCAAGATGGTCGATAAAACGTTGATCTTTGGGAAATTTTCATCCCTCATCCCTCATATCTCATCCTTTACTGGAGGTTTATATGCCAGCAACATCGATGGATGAATTGGTTTCGTTATGCAAGCGGCGTGGGTTTATCTTTCCAGGCTCGGATATTTATGGCGGTTTGCAAGGTACGTATGATTACGGCCCGTTGGGGATTGAACTCAAAAACAATCTCAAAGCCGCATGGTGGCGTGCCATGGTCTATGAACGCGACGATGTGGAAGGCCTCGATGCCTCAATTTTGACCCATCGTTTGGTGCTGCGCCACTCAGGCCACGAAGCAACCTTTACCGATCCAATGGTTGATTGTCGCAATTGTAAAAGTCGCTGGCGAGCCGACCAACTCAAAGACAACAAATGCGAAAAATGTGGCTCAACCGATCTGACCGAGCCACGCCCATTCAATTTGATGTTCAAAACCGCTGTCGGCCCAATTGCCGAAGAAGGCTCGTTTGCCTACTTGCGGCCTGAAACCGCCCAAGGAATTTTTACCAACTTTAAAAATGTAGTTGATGCCACCTCACGCCGTTTGCCGTTTGGGATCGCCCAAATCGGCAAGGCCTTCCGCAACGAAATTACGCCCCGTAACTTTATTTTTCGAGTGCGTGAATTTGAGCAAATGGAGCTTGAATTCTTCGTTCAGCCTGGCACCGACGACGAGTGGCATAGCCAATGGGTTGAAGCTCGCTTACAATGGTGGCGTGATCAAGGCTTGCTCAGCGAAAATCTGCAAGCCTATCATCAAGCTGGCGATGAATTGGCGCATTATGCCAAAGCGACCGTTGATATTCTCTATCAGTTTCCGCATGGCTTGGAAGAGCTCGAGGGGATCGCCAATCGAACCGACTTCGATCTTGGTTCGCATACCCGTGGTCAAGCCGATTTAGGCTTATCGGCCAAGGTCGAGCCAAACGAGGATAGCACCGCCAAGCTGACGATTCCGCATCCAGAGACCCAAAAGCCTTTGGTGCCATTCGTGATCGAGCCATCGGCAGGGGTTGATCGTGGGGTATTGGCGATTTTGACCGAAGCCTTTACCAAAGAAACCTTGGAAAATGGCTCAGAACGGATTGTGCTCAAGCTCAAGCCCCACTTGGCTCCAATCAAAGTAGCGGTGTTGCCTTTGGCTCGCAACAAACCTGAGATCGTCGAAAAAGCCAAAGCGATCAAATCGTTGTTGATGGCAACCGGGATCGGTCGGATTTTCTACGAAGATACAGGCAACATCGGCAAAGGCTACCGCCGCCACGATGAAGTTGGTACGCCCTTCTGCGTCACCGTCGATTTCGATACTTTAGGCCGTGGCGATGATGCCAGCTTGCTGGACACCGTAACCGTGCGCGACCGCGACACCATGAGCCAAGCTCGCATCCATATCAATGAACTGGCTACATATATTCGCGAACGGTTGGTTTAATCGCTAACTGAAGCTGAATATCCCGCCAAGCTCAGTTAATGGGCTTGGCTTTTTTGTGGGATTGTAACTGTTAGCAAGGTGTAAGCTGAGGCTAACCAAGCCTACAAACGAAGGTGGTACAATAGCGCTAGACTATACCTACTATTCCCATCCCTTGAGGAGCCACCCGTGAAACGTTTTTTTCAACAATGGCTTCATTCGCTCAATTATTCCGACCCCGTTCAACAGCAGCAAGCCCAAATTATGCAGGGCATTCTTTTGGGTTCGTTTATGGCCAGCACTGGTGCTTTAATTGTGCCATTCGTTGCTCCAGTTACCTCAATTCAAGCAATCGGTATTGCGCTGGCAATTGGTGCCGCAATTATGATTTTTCTGGTAGCTTTATTACTGTTGCGGCGCAATTATTTTAAATTGGCACTCTTTGGTAGCGTTTTTGGTTTATCGTTCTTTTTACTGATTATGTTGCTTGGCACTGGCTTAGCTGATAGCGGCGCGATTATTTTTGGTTTGGCTGTGCCCATGGCTTTGGCTAGTTTGCTCAGTGGTCGCAAATTAACATTCGTGATGATTGGTGTTGGCCTGTTTGGATTGATTGCAACTGCCCTTGCCGAAGCTTTTGTGCCGCAAATCACGGGCTTTGCCAAGCCGATGGATAAAAACTATGGCGGCATTATTGGCGGCTATACCGCAGTTGCCTTGGTGCTTGGTATGGTCTTATCGCGCTACAGCAGCGCCTTATCAACCGCGCTCAACACCGCACGTATCCGCCAAACCGAGCTTGAGCAGCTCCAAGCTAGCCTTGAACAAACGGTGGCTGAACGCACTGCTACCTTACAAAATACTCTAGCCGAGCTTAAACAACGGGCAGCCGAGCAAGCCCAATTGCTTGAGGCCAACCAGCAACAGGCCGTGGTTATTCGCGAGTTAGGTGTGCCCGTGATTCCGCTTGGTGGTCGGCGTTTGGTTGTGCCACTGGTCGGCCAGCTTGATCAAGCGCGTTTGAATACAATTCGTGAGCGAGTTATCAGCGCCGTGGTGCAGCAACGTGCCCGCCAAGTCCTGCTCGATGTAACCGGCGTGCCCTTAGTTGATGTCCATATGGCTGGCGAATTGGCCGCCGTAATTGCCGCAACCAGCCTCGTTGGGGCTGAAACCGCGCTGGTGGGCATCAACCCCGATGTGGCCCAAGGCTTGGTTGGCTCAGGCATCGATGTTTCGCGCTTGCCAGCCTTTGCATCTTTAGAACAAGCATTGAATTCGTAGCCTGCATCGTTGTAGTTGGGGGAATGGTCGATGGCGCTTAAGCAATCCACACGGGCGTTGGTGATTGGTGGTTGTGGCTTTGTCGGCAAACATTTGGTGCAGCAATTATTGGCATCAGGCCGCCCTGTGCGTGTTTTTGATCTTCAGCCCTATCCTGACCCTCAAGTCGAATCGGTTGTAGGCGATTTACGTCAAGCCGAGCAGGTATTGCAAGCCTGTCCCGATGTTGGCACAGTCTTTTTGTGTGCGGCAGCAGTCGATTGGGGTTGGGGCAATGCCCAACTCCTGCACGATGTCAATGTGTTGGGGCCGCAGCATGTGGTTGCTGCTTGCCAAGCAACAGGCGTTGCCCAACTGATTTATACCAGCAGCGTTGATGTGGTTTTCGAGGGCAAACCAATTCGCGCTGGCGATGAGCAATTGCCCTATCCCAAGCAACACTTAGATATTTATGGCGCGACCAAAACCGCTGGCGAACGTTTGGTTTTGGCCGCCAATGGTCAAGCGGGCTTAGCAACCTGTGCCTTGCGATTGGGTGGCGTGTATGGCCCAGGCGATTCGCATCGCTTGCCATCGTTGGTGAATTTAGGCAAGCGTGGCCCAATTCCAAGGTTGGGCAATGGCTCGGCGCGATTTTCGCATATTTATGTTGAAAACGCCGCGCATGGCCATATTTTAGCCGCTCAACATTTGACTAAAAATGGCGCGATGAGTGGCCAAGCCTATTTCTTAGTTGATCCTAATCCTGATAACTTTTTTCTGTTTCTCAAGCCGATTGTTGAAGCCTTGGGTTTGTGCATGGCCAAGCGCCATGTGCCATTTGGCTTAATGAATTTCCTGGCATGGCCCAGCGAGTTCTGGTATCGCACAACGCGCAGCAAAAAACGCCCAAGCCTCACCCGCTACACAGTTACCTCAACCTGCGTTGATTTTTGGTTTACTGGAGTCAAGGCCGCCAACGATTTTGGCTATCAGCCGTTGGTTGATTTGGCCGAAGCTCGCAAACGCACAATCGCTTGGGCAAAGCAGGAGTTTAATCTAGGGATGTAGCCAAAATCAGCGGCCAGCGCTCAGTGTAATTGCTCTAAAAAATCTTCTGTTGCCTAGCGTTGGGTTTGTTTCAGCAGCTCATCAACATAATTGCAGGCCGCCAACGATGAATCACCAAACATACCAACCGACAATTTTGCATCTTCGGTTTGCAACGTGCCACACCAGTGGGTTAGGGCATACTCGAGTTGCTGTGGGTCGCCCGTTACCAGCACATCACGCGAAAAGTGATACGCAAAGCGATCGATGTCAAATTGAATTGCCTTAAACTGTTTAATTTGAGCAGCATTCAGTTTGCCTTGCTCAATTAATGCAATCCGAATCAACGCCAGATCATTCGACCAACCTACGGTAATATGCAGGGAAAGCAGGCGTGGTGCGTAAAGCCCACGTTGACTTTGAAGGTGACGATGGCTAATTGCTTGGTTATAGATGTCAACCAGGCTATCGAGCATATTGAGTCTTGGAATAGTTTGGTTTAAATTGGCAATTGTTTGTTCAAGATCGCCTGCTTCAAAATCTTGCCAAGCATCACGAACATAAATATTGAGTGTATCAAACTCACGCCATAGATGATGTCCACTCAAGGCAATATTTGCATCACGCTTGGCTTCGAGGCGCAAAATCGCCTTTTGATCGCGACTAATCTGATTAAAACTAGCTAGCAAGGCCACAATTAAGGCCATAATAACCCACGATGATCGTTTGATTTGTTTGATACGACTAAGCATATACCCTTCCTTCGGCTATAACTCCACCTCCAATACGCATCAAAGAGTTAAGTTAGAGCTGCAAAAATCAGGTATTTGGCTAGCACTTTTAGGTTAACTATCGCTAGTACTTAGGTATTTTTTGGGAATGTTTGAGGCTCATCAAAAGAGGTTTGGTGGAGACGTTGGGACTTGCACCCAAAGGACATCATGGCACGTTGGCTTTAACTGATGGACTGCCTATGCCGCCCCCATTGCCCAATTATTCTAGCAAATCTGCCGCGCTTATGGCTCAGCCCTTGAGCGGGTTAGGCTTCCAACCAAGGGCTGAGTTGCGCCGCTGAAATCAGGCCTTGACGCAAAATTGTCGGTTGCTCACCACTGAGATCGACAATCGTTGAGGGTTGTTCGCCCGTTGCAAACCCACCATCAAGCACTAGCGGCACGCGCCCAGCCAATTGTTCAGCCACAGCTTGCGCGGTATTCGGCGTTGGCTGGCCATGCAAATTGGCGCTGGTTCCAGCAATTGGCGTGCCAAATTGGCGAATCAAGTTGCGCAATTGCCCATGGTTTGGCACTCGCACGGCAATTGTCGCTTTGCCAGCAGTTAATAATTGCGGTAGCTGCGCGACCGCTGGCAAGACTAAGGTCAAGCCGCCTGGCCACCAAGCCTCAGCCAAACGCCACGCCAAATCGGGAATATCGCGGGCAACCTTGGGCAAATCATCCAAATCAGCCAACAACACAGGTAGCGCAACCGTAGCTGGCCGTGCTTTGGCCTGAAAAACTTGGGCAATCGCTGCTTCATCCAAAGCCGAGCCACCAATGCCATAGACGGTATCGGTTGGAAAGCAGAGAATTTGGCCTTGCTGTAATTGCGCTAAGGCTAAGGCCAAACCGGCATCATCAAAATCGATAACATTGGTGTTCATAAGGTCGTTGCGGTCAAAATCACAAAGACGGCTGCGCCGACAATTCCCAATTCCCAGCCGATGCGCCGATCAAGCGTGCCAGCTTGGGCATGATGCAGCAAGTTCATCATCACATAAAACAGCGCCGTGAGCAGCGTTCCAACAATCAAAAATGGTGCAGGCCAGAAGCTAAGCATTGCCGCAGCCTCAGCAATCACCACACCAACCACGGTTAATGCCAACGATAATGGGCGTTGGTGATCGTTGACATTGCGGGCTAGCAGACGATAAGCCAAGGGCACACTGGCACTAAATGCCAAAATGCCAGTGAAAATCATGCGATAGTGGGCGTTGGCAATGGCGCTGAACATACCAAAAGCTACCAAATAGGCCACTGCTTGCAAGCCAACCCGTGCCTTATCACGCACCTCAGTATCGCGATCGAGCACATAGTGTTGGGCAACCAAGGTTCCAGTTAATAAGCTGCCACAAACCACCAACACCAAAATAAAAGCCGTGCCTTGCAAGGTTTCTTGAAACAGCCGAAAGAAGGCAAACGAGCCAACCACAACTGCTGAGGGCAAAACCCAAAACAAGGGCACAATCTCGATTTTGCTGAGTGGGCCAGGCAAACGCAACAGTTCGCGATGCTCCAAGGCAGGGTGCGCTTTGGCCAATAAATCGGCTCCGGTGCTGATAATAATTACCAGCAAGGCGATAATAAACCACGCCACCGAAATCACTGGTAGGTCGTTGCTAATGCGAGCTACCAAGGGATAATCAGGGTTGGATTCGAGCAGAAAGACCACCATCAAGCCTAAAACCACCAAACTGATTAATGGCAAAATGCGGTCGAAACGCGGTGTTAGTTTCATATGCTATCAAGATAGCCTAGCTGGGCTAGCCTATCGCTAGGATTATGCTTGGCATAATCTACTTGAATAATTCGGCAATTCGCGCTTGAATTGCTGGTAAATCTGGTTGAATGATGTAAGCACCATCGCTCGTGCTAGTTTCATAGCCATAGTTTAAATCAATCGATTCGCGCTGAATCGCTGTTGGCTCGAAATTCTGGATTGCCAGCACCAAACGCAAGGTCGTCGGCAAATCGATGCTGGTATATTCGAGGGTATTGTACAACGAGCTAACCAATTCGATGTTGTCAACGCTATTATTGGCTTGCATGAGGTTTTGTAAGCGGGCAAAAATCGCTAAAAGCACCTGCTGTTGACGCTTACCACGCTCAAAATCGTTGTCGGCATGACGAGTGCGGCTATAAATTAGCGCCGTTGCTCCATCCATATGTTGGATGCCTGGCAAAAAATGTGCTTCCATATAGCCATAATCAAAGGTTGGGTAACGCGAATCGTAAATTTCTTTGGGCACATCAACCTCAATGCCCCCAATTAAATCGACCATGGTGATCATTTCTTCAAAGGTTGTAACCACTACTGCATCAATTGGCTGGCCGATGGTAGTGCTCAAGGTTTGGCGTGCCAATTCGGCTCCAGCTTCAGCATCGCCATTATCGCCCTCACCATACATATAAGTAGCATTTAATTTGACCGAAAAGCCATATTCTGGCGGCAAAGCGACCCATAAATCGCGGGGCAAGGAAACCAAGGCCGCGCTTTGATTGCGTGGATTGAGATGCAAAACCAACAACGCATCAGCCCGCGCTGGCTCAGTCTCGCCAGGCCGTCGATCCAAACCCAAAATTGCCACCGTCATGGCGGCTAATGGTCGCGGGGTTGCGCTCGGTCGTGGGGTGTTGGTTGGTCGCGGGGTTGCACTTGGCTCAGTTGTGGCAATGACTTGGGCGGTAGCCGTTGGCTGAATCACTGGAATCAAACTTGGTTCAGCTACGCCGCCTGCAATAACTGGCACTGGCGTGGTACTTGGCTCAATTTGCACTCCAACCACTTGCTCAGGCGTGCTCCACCACCACCAACCACCGCCAAGCACCAATACTGCCAGCATAGCAAAAACGGCCAGCGGCCAGCGGCGGCGAGTTGGGTTAGTGGGTACTGGCGTGGGCGTAACTGCTGCAAGCACTGGCTCTTCAAGCAGAGTCGTTAATAATTGGCGCTGCTCTTCAACCTGCAATACTTCTAATAAGGCATAGCAATCGGCACAATTGGCAATGTGGAAACCCATTTGAGCACGTTCGGGCGGGCGCACCGCCGGACGAATTCCTGCCGCAAGTTGGCGGCGCACGTCTTGACATTCCATGCAACGTCCTTGAGGATGGTAGTTTGTCGCTTGATTATAGGCGGCTCGTCGCGAAGATGCAAAAAACGTAGCCTACGTATCAGCTACGTTTTTATTCAGAACCCATCTAGAACATGTTAATCAGCAGCGACTGGCATAATAAACGTAAAGGTTGTGCCTTGGTTGACCGCACTTTCAAGCCAAATCCGGCCACCCATCAGTTGAATTAGCGGGCGAACCAGCGAAAGCCCTAAGCCCGTCCCGCCAGCCTCAATTTTTAGCGGGTTTTCGGTACGATAGAAGCGATCAAAGACTTTTTCATGTTCGCTGGGGTCGATGCCCACGCCGCTATCTTGCACCGCCAAGGCGATATAGCGCCGCCCGACTTGCAGCCCTTCACGTTGCTTGTTTGGAATATCATTGAAATTGATTTCGAAGGCTTTCACGCTGATTTTGCCGCCATTGGGCGTGTATTTGATCGCGTTTGAGAGCACGTTCGAGGCCACTTGGCGAATACGCTCCATATCGCTCCAAATGTACGGCAAATTGGGCGCGAGGCTCAGCGAGAATTCTTGTTGGCGCTGGGTGATTTCGGCTCGTGCATTGCCAACCACGCTACTCATGACATCGGCGACCATCAGCCGGGCCATTTGCAATTCAACGCTGCCAGTTTCAATCTTGGTGATATCCAGCAAATCGTTGATAATCGCGATCATGCGCTCAGAGTTATGGGCAATGGTATTGAGAAATTCCTTCTGAGTGGAATTTACTTCGCCCAACGAACCCATCGCCAGCAATTGGGTATAGCCTTTGATCGAGGTCATCGGCGTGCGTAACTCGTGCGAAACCGTACCAATAAACTCAGTTTTCAACCGATCCGATTCGACTTCGCGAGTAATATCACGGCCAATCAAACACGCGCCCAGCAATTCGCCACGCTCAGTCATCACCGGAACCAAAGTGACGCTGATCGATTGGGTTGCCCGTTTGATGATAATGCCTTGGGTTTGGGCCGCATCGGGGTTATTCAAAACCGCTCCCAGCGGATCGCCTGGCAATTTGATATGCAATGATTCAAGCAACTCATCGAAGCTTTGGGTTACCAACTCATCAAGTGGCCGATCCAGAATTGATTCGGCGGCAGCGTTGGCCAAAATAATATTGCGATCAAGATTGAACACAATCACTGCATCGTTGAGCGATTGTAAAATAGCGTTGTTTTGGCTCGAAACTTCTTCTTGATGGCGCAACATAGTTGAAAGCTTGATGGTGCGTTCGGCCAAATATTCGTAAAGCTGGGCGTTATAAATGGCAATTGCGATTTCGCCAGCAATTGCTTTGAGCAAACGCATATGGCTTTGATTGAAAAAGTGCGATTTGGGATGCGAGAGCATCAACACGCCCACAATATCATCGCCAGCGATCAGCGGCATGCCCACCAACGAACCAGTATTTTTGCCAACCTCTTGGCCAAAGGCATCAACTTGCACCCAACGATCATCGTTGGTCACATCGTTAACCAAGGCAGGCTGACGGTGTTGGGCGATCCAGCCGACCAAGCCTTCACCAATTTGGAAGCGCCGCGAACCAAGGGTATGCGAAATTCCGGCCAAAGTTGCCCGATCAACCAGCAAACCAGTGGCTGCGTCGATCAGCATCACCGAGCCATGTTGCACGCCAGTCAGGTTGGCTAGTGCTTGCAAAATCCGGTTGAGCAGCACATCAATTTCGAGAGTAGAAATATCGCGAGCAATATCAGCAATCGCTTCGAGCCGATCGCGTTCTTCGCTCAGTTCGGCGGTACGCTCGGCAACTTTGCGTTCGAGGTCGGCGTTTAATTGCTGCACTGTGCTATACAAACGAATATTTTGCAGCGTGACCACAATTTGGTTGGCAACCGTGCGCCAGAGGTTCATCATCACATCATCGATGCGCTCGATCAAAGTTGAGCCTTGGGCCACCAAACAACCAAGCATATTGTTTTCTTGGCGCAGCGGCACAAACAACGCTCCTTGGTTATCGACCATCCACGAGGTGCTATGCGGTTCGATCACAGGTTGGAGTTGCACCATACCCTGAGCGGTAGCGACTTTGAGCGCTGCAGGCAAATTTTCAGGATCAAGCGGCTGACCGGTTAATTTGGCCCAATCATCGCCCCAAGCATGTTCGATCATCCAAGTGTCGTCGTCGATCCGCAACACAATTGCACAGCGCTCGACAGTAAACGCTGAGAGAATTCGTGGGCCAATATCTTCAAGAATTTCGCGATCCAGTGAGGCGCTCATGGCTTGCGAAAGCTCGTAGAGCGTAGACATCTGCAAAGCAAAATAATCGGATTCTGAAGCCATTTGGGCTTGATGATCAAGCAGATATTCGGCTTGGGCCACCTGTTCACGCAATTCGGCTTGCACTGTGGTGTTGTGATGGTTGGTGAGCAAAATCGTACAGCGCTCGACCAATTGATCAAGCTCGTTCGACGATTGCCAGCGCGTCAGCTTGTGGGTTTGCAATACATCGACGATTGCTGGGCGTAACTGAAAACTCAGCTGAATCAGCGTGGTTAATTCAAAGGCATGCCAATCGATGCCCAACTCAACCAAAGCTAGTTCAAGATCGGTTTGCTCAGCAGGTAACGTCAGCAGCAACTCATATAAACGCCGCACATGCACTGAGGGAAAATGCACCCCATTTTTGGGCACAGCAGTGCCGAGGCGATGCACCCAGCGGGCGATCACTTGCTCAGCATTATCAATCAGAAATTGACGCAATTGAGGCGTAGACGTTTTCTGCATAGCGCACCTTCTGGACAAAACGCAAGGCTGACCTACTGGGTTTGAGCAATCAGAATTGTGACATCATCGGTGGTTTTGCCATAGCGTTCCATCAAGCTGATCGCCAAGGCTTCGGGGTTTTCGATCGCATGATGCAAAGCCGAATCGGTAATCATGCGGGTTGAAATGCCGTCGCTATACAATACAAAAATATCACCGAGATTAAAGGTATAGGTCATTTCCAGCAGGCTTGGTAATTGATTATGCCCAAGAATACCATTTTTGGAAATAGGCTTAATCACCCGATCGCTGATGACATGAATACCTATATTACCTACGCCAATATAGCTTGCGCGAAGATGATCGAACTCCAAGCGTAATAAGCCGATCACTGCGCCGCGGGTGCCGTGGAGCGCCTTATGACAACGCTCGATCAATTCTTTGAGCGGTCGGGTCGCATGTTGATGCAATTCTTCTAAGGCTAATTTGGTTGGCTTGGCTGCTTCCGCGCCCCCGCCAAGGCCATCGATCACGGCGATTAAGATACTATTTTGACTTTCGATCACAGCATAGCCATCGCCAGAGACCGATTGACCATATTTGCTGCGCGTTTGGGCGCTCCAATTTAATCTCATTATAGTCCTCCGCGTTCGCGCCGACGTGGGAGCCACCGCCGTGCTCGAACGACCGTGCCAACACCAACTTGGGATTCAATCTCGAATTCGTCCATCAAACGTTTAACCCCAGGCAAGCCCGTGCCAAGGGTCTGCTTGGTACTATAGCCATCACGTAAGGCAAGGGTTGTATCTGCGATGCCTGGTCCATTGTCGCTTGCCTCGATTTCGATACCACGTTGCTCGTTGCGTTCAATTTCGCGCACGGTTATGCTACCGCGTTCGGCGTGAGCCAAAATATTGCGCGTTAACTCCAAAATCGCAATTTCAATCCGTGTACGATCAACATCATCAAAGCCTAGGCCACGCGATATTTCACGTCCATGGCTGACCGCGATGTAGACATCAACCTCACGAGCAATCGTTTGGGTCAGAGGTTCACGACTCATTATAACGTTTCCGTTTTGGCTGCGATAGTGATGAAGATGACAACTAGCTTTCGTTTGCCAACCTTAATTAACACCAAGGTTGGCAAACTATCGTTGGCAGTATAGCACAGTTGCTAGCGATCTACTAGCACCACTCGCGGTTGATTAATCTGCTCGATCACCCGCCCAACCAGTTGGGCATCGTTGATGGTTGCGAGTGCTTGCTCAGCCTGTTCAGCCGCAATAAATAGAATCATGCCTAAGCCCATATTAAGCACATGATGGGCCTCGTGTTCATCCATCGCCGCTTGTTCAACAATCAATTTAAAAATTGCTGGAACTTGCCACGAACCACGAACTAATTCGACTGTCACATTGGCTGGCAACACCCGCGGAATGTTATCCCAAATGCCGCCGCCAGTAATATGAGCTAAACCATGAATCGCCACACCAGTCTGACGCAAGGCCTGAACTTCGTGCAAATAGGCCCGATGCGGAGCCAACAAGGCCTCACCAATGCTCAAGCCAGCTAAAATTGCTGGTTGACTGGCGTAGCCTAAGGGTGCGCAAACTTTGCGCGCCAAGGAATAACCATTGGTGTGCAAGCCAGTCGAAGGCAAGGCAATTGCCACATCACCTGGCTTAATTGCGCTCCCATCAAGCATATTCGCCCGATCAACCACGCCGACGATTGTTCCTGCTACATCAAAGGCCCCATCGTGGTAAACTCCTGGCATTTCGGCAGTTTCGCCGCCAAGCAAGGCAATTCCTGCATCACGACAAGCTGCTGCTAGCCCTTCGACGGCGGCCACAACCATGGCTGGCTCAAGTTTTGAGGCGGCAATATAATCGAGAAAAAAGAGCGGCGTTGCACCTTGGCACAAAATATCATTAATACAATGGTTAACTAAATCTGCGCCAATCGTGCGTACATCGCCAACGGCTGCGGCGACCGCTGTTTTGGTGCCAACCCCATCAGTCGAGGCCACCAAAACTGGCTGCGCATGGCTTGCATTAACCTGAGCCAAATCAAAACAGCCGCCAAACGCGCCTAAACCTGCCAACACTGCTGGCGTATGGGTGGCCTTGACTGCGGCCCCCATCTGTTGGATCGCATCCATTTTGGTTGCAATATCAACGCCAGCATCCTTATAGGTGGTCATGGTTGTCTACTCCAGTTCCGAATTGATTGGTTGATGGCTCATTATAGAACAAAGAACATCGAACATAGGCAGTTTGGGGTCAGAAATCAGGATTCAGGGGCCAGATTTTTAACCCACAAAGGACACGAAGCACACGAAGTTATTCATTTGACCTTCGTGTGCTTCGTGTGCTTCGTGGTTTCAACTCGTTACCCCTCTTTGGACAAACGTTGTAATTCGTAAAGTTTGGTTAGGGCTTCGATCGGGGTTAGTTGGGTTACATCCATTTCGCGCAATAGCTCAACCGCTGGATTTGGCTCGTTGCTCGTAAACAGTGACATTTGCGGCACAGCCGAACTACCTGCTGCATTCATACGGCGCATCGCTTCGCGGCGCTGCTCCCGATCGCCCTTGCCTTCAAGCTCGCTGAGCACTTCGGTTGCCCGTTTGATCACGGCTGGGGGCAAGCCCGCCATTTGGGCCACATGAATTCCATATGAGCGATCAGCCGCACCCTCGATAACCTTGCGTAAAAACACCACATGGTCGCCTTCTTCGGCCACCGCCAACGTCCAATTATGCACCCGTGGCAAGATGTTAGCGAGTTCGGTCAGTTCGTGGTAGTGGGTTGCAAACAGGGTTTTGGCGCGTAAGCGCGGCTGATTATGGATATATTCGACCACCGCCCGTGCAATCGAAAGCCCGTCGTAGGTGCTCGTACCACGGCCAATTTCATCAAGAATAATCAGCGATCGTGGTGACCCATTATGTAAAATATTGGCGGTCTCGATCATTTCAACCATAAAGGTCGATTGGCCTGTGGCAATATCGTCCTGTGCCCCAATCCGCGTGAAAATTCGGTCGAGTAGGCCAATTTCGGCATAATCGGCGGGCACAAACGAGCCAATTTGGGCCATTAAGCCAATCAAGGCCACTTGGCGCAAAAAGGTGCTTTTGCCCGACATGTTCGGCCCAGTCAACACAATAATCTGATGGTCAGCATCGAAATGAGCATCATTCGGGGTAAATGGCTCGTTTAAATTGTGTTCAACCACGGGATGTCGCCCGCCTTGAATCACAAATACATCGTCGAGGCGCAGGGTTGGTCGCACAAAGCGCTGCCGCACAGCCACTTCAGCCAAGGTGCTATAGACATCAAACTCGGCGATTGCTCGCGCTAAATCGAGCAATCGATGGCCTGCGTTGGCCAAATGACGCAAAATTAGGCGAAATGCTTGGCGCTCTTTTTCGTTCAAGGCTTCTGAGGCATTCAAAATCAGCGATTCATATTCTTTGAGTTCTGGCGTGATATAGCGTTCGGCATTGACCAAGGTTTGTTTGCGAATGTAATCATCGGGAATGCGGGTTTCGCCGCTGGCCTTGGTTACCTCAATGTAATAGCCAAAGACTTTGTTATAGCTGACTTTGAGCGTTTTGATGCCAGTGCGTTGCTGTTCCTTGGCCTCAAGTTCGTTGATCCAACGGGCGGCATCGCGAGTAGCCTCAACAATTGCATCAATTTCGGCAGCATGACCCTTACGAATCACATTTTCGTCACTGCGAGCATTATCCCATGTGCCAAGCAAGGCTGGCGGATCATCGGCAATCGCCTGTTCGAGTAATTCACAAATATCGGCGCAAGCATCGATTTGATTGGTTGCTGGCTCGGCATCAAACAGATCATCATCACTTGGCACAGCCTCGGTTGGGCTGGTTGTGCGCAAGCCTGTACGTTCGATTTGACTCAAAATATCGGGTGTTAGGCGCAGAGCTTCGCGCAATCGCACTAAATCGCGTGGCGTGGCAATGCCTTGCACCACCCGATTGATTGTGCGTTCGATATCGCCAACACCTTTGAATAAGGCCCGTAACTCGCCGCGCACCAAGGTTTCTTCAACAAAACAACTCACGGCTTGTTGGCGCTCGGTCAATGGGCCAAGCTCAATCAGCGGTTGTGAGATCCATTGACGCAAGAGCCGCGCACCCATCGGCGTGCGAGTTTGGTCGAGCACCGCAATCAACGAGCCTTTGCGTTGGCCAGCAGCCCCTTCGGTCAGCTCCAAATTACGGCGGGTTTGCGGGTCGAGAAACATAAAGCGAGTTGTATCATAGACCCGCAAGCTGCGAACTTGGGCCACACTATCGCGTTGCGTTTCATGCAAATATTGAATTAATGCGCCAGCGGCGCGGGTTGCAAGCGCTTTATTGCCCAAACCAAAACCATCAAGCGATTGACTTTTAAACTGACTAAGCAAGGCATCGCGGGCAGTGCGAGCATCCCAATGCCAATTGGGCCATTGCGTGACATTACCTTGAACCCACGTGCTTTCGTTATTGCCTTCAACTTTTTTGGCGGTACGTTCGTGGGGCAGCAAACGTTCGCGTTCAGCCTTGCGCATTGGTGCAAGATCTTGGGCTAGCTGCTTTTTGGCAATTTCCATGCCTGCTGGACGCAACTCTGGCGCATCGGACACCAAGAGTTCAGCCGCGCCCAAACGTGCTAATTCGCCCTCAAGTTGCTTCAAAGCCTCGTTGCCGCGCAGTTCGGTAGCGCAAAACTCGCCTGTGGTTAGGTCGGCATACGCCAAACCAACATTGCCACGATCAACCAAAATTGCTGCAAGGTAGCTATTGCGTTCAGCTTGGAGCATGGTTGGCTCGGTTAGTGTGCCTGGAGTCACAATCCGCACAACCTCGCGTTTTTGCAAGGTTTTGTGCACCATCTCTTCCATTTGTTCGCAGATTGCTACGCGATAGCCACGGCTGACTAGTTGCTCAATATAATTATCGGCAGCGTGATAGGGCACGCCCGCCATCGGGGTATTTTCATCACTGCTGAGGCCGCGCACCGTCAGGGTAATATCAAGCACTTCGGCGATCAGTTTAGCGTCATCGCCGAAGGTTTCGTAAAAATCGCCCAGCCGGAAAAACAGAATCACATCGGCATATTTTTGCTTAATCGACAGATATTGCTGCCACATGGTCATTTTTGACACAGTAGACCCCTCAAACATGCTGCAAAAACTCGGTTCAACCAGCAAAGTATAGCATGTCAACCAGAATTTGAACATCTGTGCTATAGGCCATTTAGGTGATTTGGGGCTAGCTATCTGGCAACAAAAAACGCTCCGTGATGGAGCGTTTGGCAGGGGCGCAGGGATTCGAACCCTGAAATCCGGTTTTGGAGACCAGCGGTTTACCATTGAGCCTACACCCCTTCGCTGGTTGTCTTTATCAGACTTGGCGGAGTATAGCATAGTTTGGTGAATTGAGCAAGTTTTTGATCTACGGCTTATGGCCTATTTTTTCTTGCCGCCCCGTAGTAAGGCACTGGGGTTACCAAATAAGCGTTGGCTCATGCTCGTACCCAAATCAGCATCGGCTAGTTGCTCGCCTTCGCCTGGCCGTTGATTTTGCGGCAAGCTCAGCCATTGGTCGCGCATGGTTTTGGCATGTTCAAACATGTGTTGTAATTCGTCGATCTGATCATCTTCAAGCGCTGTACGCATCTCGACCAAAACCCGAATTGACTCGTTAACCCAATGTTTGAGTGCTGTACGGTTGGTGCTACAAATATCGCGATGCATCACTGGATCGCCCGATGCCAAGCGGGTAATATCGCGAAAGCCACTGGCTGCGACCATCTGCATCTCACGCCACGAGGGCGAACGGGTTACTACCTCGGTTTGGGCGGTTGCCAACAAAAATGGCAAATGGCTAATCCCAGCCACATAAATATCATGTTCTTCAGGGTCGATATAGTAAGGCTTGGCTCCAATTGTTTCGACAAAGGCTGTTGCTAAATCAGTGGCTTCAGCAGTGGCATTCAAGGCTGGGCATAAACAATAAACTGCGCCTTTGAACAAATCTAATTCAGCCGCTTCGGCTCCGTTTTTCTCGCGGCCAGCCATGGGGTGACCACCAACAAAACTTACGGTCGTTGGCAATAATTCTCTGGCCCACTGCAAAACGCTGGCTTTGGTGCTACACACATCAGTTACTAAAGCTTTATAGCGCAGATGCGGGGCAATTTCGCGCATTAAGGCTGGTAGAGTTTGCACTGGAGTTGCCAAGACCACAATATCGGCCTCTTTGACTGCTTCAGCGGCAGTTTTGGCTTCAGCATCGATCGCTAAACGACCACGGGCAACACGCAATTGTTGACTGCTACCATCGTAGCCAATCACCTTACACCGCCCCAAGGGAGCGCTCTCAGGATCAGCCGTACCCAACGCCAAGCCCAGCGACGCGCCAATCAGCCCAGTTCCAAGAATTGCAACGGTATATGCCATAGAACAACTCCCATCCGTCCATGCAAGCCGACTATTTGGCCTGTAACGATAAAATCACCATCTCGCTCAACACCAAAATGGCGATTAACAATAACACTGTAACTGGCTCGAAAATGTTCATTGCCGCCAAAAGCACACACAAACTGCAAAAAATTCCAGCTTCGGCTGCTTGGCGATGCGAACGCCGCACATCAAAGCGTTGCGCCCGATTATGATAGCGCCGAATGCCCCAAACATAGACCAGCGGTAAAACCATGGCATTGCTGGCCAAAAATACTCCACTCAGAAAGATCAAGTAGATTGGCAAATCGGGCAGGCCAGCGGCAATCGTGGTCGTTGGCGCGGGCACGAAGGCCAAGATCCAGAAAATGATGGCCCAACCAACCGTGCCACGCCACGTTAATGCTGGCAAACGCAAGGCCCATTGCATTGGCAGCCACGTGGTTAAACCCAAGGCTAGGGTTGCAATACCAAACAAACTACGCACTCCAAAGCCCGATTGCGGCGAAAGCCCGCCAAAAAAGACCCATAGCAACATCGCTGTCCAGCCTAAGCCTGCCACGAAAGCCACCCACAATGGCGGGCGCTGAATTTCTGGCGCGGGCAAGCTATCGGGCTGCAAGGCTGCGACAACCGCGGCTGGCAATTCGCGCCGCACAGGCGGATCAGCAGGTTGTTCAGTTGGCAGTTTAGGCAAGGGTTGGTTGGGCAAGGTTGGTGGGCGCAAACGAGTACGCGTGCGATCACGACCTCGATTGCTGGTTGGATTAGCAACCTGTGGAGTTTCACTGCTTGGCCGCAAACGACTTAATGCGCGACTTGCCGCCACCCGATACCGCTCTTGACGTAGCGGCATTGGCGGCTCTGGTTCGGCAATCATAGTTGGCGCAATTTCAACAGCAACCGTTTCGTCAACAACGCCTTGGCTTTGCAATTCAGCTTTGCGTCGTGATAATGCCCGACTGATCGCCGCACGTAATTGAGGTGGAGCCGAGCTACTCCGACGTGGCTCGGCCTCTGGTAATTCTAGTTGGTTTGAGGTTGACGGATCGTCTGTCATTCAGGCCTACAATCGGGCGGCACGTTGTTGCAAAACACAATCGACGAGCACCAAGGCCAACATCGCCTCGGCAACTGGCACTAAACGCGGCAAGACGGTTGGGTCGTGGCGGCCTTTGACCACAATCGTGGCGGGTTCGCCCGCTTGATCGACCGTGGTTTGTGCTTGGGCGATTGAAGCTGGTGGTTTGGCCGTCAGGCGCACCACAATCTCCTCGCTGCTGCTGATACCACCCAAAATTCCGCCAGCATGATTACTACTCGTGCCAATGCTACCATCTGCTCGTTGGATAAATGGATCGTTATTTTGCGAACCACGGGCATTGCCAGCCTGGATACCTGAGCCAATTTCGACCGCTTTGACTGCGGGAATGCTAAACATGGCATGGCCAATCAAAGCATCAAGTTTATCAAAAACTGGCTCACCTAGCCCAGCCGGAACTCCCCGTGCCCGCACCTCAACCACCCCACCCAGCGAATCCAAATCGCGGCGGGCTTGATCGACATAGGCGATCATCTGCTCGGCCACAGCGGGGTCTGGGCAGCGCATAATGTTATTTTCTATTTCGTTTTCGTCGATGATTTGGGCTTTGAGATGGCCTAAACTCAGGGTATAGGCGACTAAGCTAATGCCCATTGTGGCCAAAATCTGGCGTGCAACCGCGCCAGCCGCAACTCGCGCGGCGGTTTCGCGGGCACTGGAACGGCCACCACCACGATAATCGCGGAAGCCATATTTGGCATCGTAGCTATGGTCGGCATGGCCAGGCCGATACAAATGTTTAATTGCATCGTAATCGCTAGAGCGGGCGTTGGTATTGCGAATCAGCATTGCCAAGGCTGTGCCAGTGGTGCGGCCCTCAAACATGCCCGATAAAATCTCAACTTCATCAGGCTCGCGGCGGGCCGAAGTCATGCGGCTTTGGCCAACCCGACGACGATCCAATTGAGCCTGAACGGCGGCTAGATCAAGCTCCAAGCCTGCTGGGCAACCATCGATCACCACGCCCAAGCCAACCCCATGGGACTCGCCCCATGTTGAAATGCGGAACAACCGACCAAAACTATTTCCAGGCATGTATGCCTCGCTTATAAAAAGCCATGGCTCAACCTAGGCCCGCAATGTTTGCACCAAGCGATCCCGATCTTGGCCAATCCGCAGATTATTGGGATCTTCGCTGAGGGCTTGCTCAAATTGCTGTAAGGCATCAGCAGGCCGCTTCATCTGCTCATAAATCAAGCCTAGGGCATGGCGATAGGTCGAATCACGTGGGTTGAGCTTGACCGCTCGTTCCCACTCTAGCATAGAAAGATACCACATCCCACGCTTTTGATAGACAACCCCACGATTGAAATGCCCAGTGGGATCGGCCAATTCTTCGAATTGCGGCACAAAGCGTACAGCCTTTTGCGAGATTGCTCGCCAAGCAAATATGATCATAATAACGGTAAGCAAGTAGTAGCCAGCCGTAAAATAGATTGCCCTAATCAGGGTTTGGACAAAACTAACAATTGAATCGGGATCAATAATTTGCGGTTGCTCACTTTGTTTAGCCGTTGTAGCAAATTCATTCAGCATTGCATCAATGAACGGCCCTTGGATTATAAAAGCGAACGCTAAGAAACCCCAAACTGCTAAAAACAGCAAGTTATAAAGCAATGAGCCAACGAGGCCAAATTTAGAGCGCTTGAAGAGAGCGACTGAGACAACTATCCCAATAAAGCCCGCCAAGAATGAAGCGGCTCCCATATTGAAGAATGGCATATAGTCTTGATCAAAGTCTTGATCAATCTTGGCTTCATTGGCTTCGAGAAAGGCAGCGCGACGATCTTCAGGCATTCCAGCAACCAGATCTTTTTTATAGTCGCTCCAGCCTAAGCCCGCAATAATAAAAATGGCAATTGCTGACACTAGTGCGAGCAAAGCCGGAATAAATGTCATCAGGCCAGCAATTGTAATTGGAGCCTTCGATTGACCTTGGCGATCGGTTTTAATCGTTAGGGTCATGCTACATTGACGGCAACGCTGATCGACATAGCGAGTAGGTGCGCCACAACGCGGGCATGGCAAAACATCGGGTACTTCGCCTAAGGCTGGGGGAGCCAATTGCTGGGTCGCGGGCAACGGTCCATTCCCCAGCGGCTGGGTCGCGGGCAACGGGGCTTGGCCCAGCGGTTGGGTGGCCGGAAAAGGCGTTTGCTGGATTGGCTGGCCTGGCAGTGGTTTGTCGGCCAACGGCAAATCTGCCAAGGCAAGAGTTGCCCCAGTATAAGCAGGGGGAGTTACCTCAGGCAAGGCTGGAGTTGGCTCGGCAAAAATCGCTGGATGCTGCTTGCGCAGCCATTCCAAGCCCTGTTTGGCGCGATTGCTTTGTGGATTAATGTGTAGCGCATTTTCTAAACTAATGCGAATCTCATCGGGATCTTCCAATGCCCCCGCCAGATAGAGCCAGGCTTGTTCATTGGTTTCGTCTTGCTCAACAACCTTCATCAGATGTTCGCGGGCCAAGGCTTTATTGCCACTTTTCAACGCCGCAACCCCAGCCTGAAACGCCTCGGTACTCATACAATTCATCCCCACATACTAGTTGCACGCTCGTCGCAAACCCGTTGATAGACGGCTTGGGTTTGGCAGGCAATTAATGGCCAATTATAAATCTCAACCACCGTTTTGAAGGCATTTTCCACACGTTGCTGGGTCCATTCGGGGTGAGCTAATGTGTGCAAAATGCCCCACGCCAACGATTCAGGATTATCGGGATAAACCGTTAAGCCTGTTTCGTGAATTTGCACTACCTCACGCAAACCACCAGTATCCGAAACAATGACCGGGCAATGCGCCGCCATCGCTTCCAAGGCTACAATCCCAAATGGCTCGTAGATACTGGGAAATACCGCCACATCAGCAACATTGTAGAGATAATTACGATCTTGATCGGTCACGAAGCCCGTCCAATACAAATGAGAATCGATACCTAACTCACGGCTGCGATTGCGTAATTGTTCGGCTAACGGCCCCATCCCAGCAATTACGAATTTAATGTCGCGACGTTGCGCCAAGACATGCGGAATTGCCTCAACCAGCACTTGAATGCCTTTTTCGTAGACCATACGGGCAATGCTAAACACGACTTTTTCGTCATCGGCGGCATATTTCTGGCGAAATTGCTGGCGCTCTTGGCTCGGCCATTCAATCGTTGGTACATTCACGCCGTTGGCAATCACATCGAGTTTATCAAAGGGCGTGCCAAAAAATTGATGCAACTGGTCGGCCATAAAATCGCTGCATACAATTACTCGCCAACTTTCGTGAGCCAACCACCATTCCAAGCCATTGATCGTTTTGGCATGATCGCCGCCTAGCGAGCCACGCCCACGCCCACGCTCAGTTGCATGAATCGTCGTAATCAAGGGAGTATGCCAAGCATATTTCAAAGCGACGCTACAATAGCTGGTCAGCCAATCATGGCCATGAATCAGATCAAATGGGCCATGGGTTTTGCCCAAATCGTGGGCGAAGCGCTCAAGATAGCGATTGGTTTCTTGGGTAAACGAAACAAAGCCATAATCGGGCATGGCTGGTGGCTGAACCCGCCAAATATGGCTGTGCATGCCAAAACGCTCATGTTGTGGGCCGCCACGCAACCATGGCGTAAGCACATGCACTTCGATTCCAGCCGCATCAAGCACTGGAACCAACTCGGCAATATGCTTGCCCATCCCGCCAACAATATGCGGTGGATATTCCCAAGCCAACATCAAGACGCGCATGGATGCTCTACTCCTATGATTGAGTCAGGTCTCAAACAACGTTGTTGGGCCATTATACCAAGTTTAAATGGCGATAAACCTAGCAATTTCGCTAGGCCTACAGCCATTTTGAGGGTCAGCATTAAGCAGGTTAGTAGAAACGTTGGGCAAGCGGCAGCATAACGAGGTACGTGGCCTGCAAAGGGTGAGTTTGGCGTTGCAATTCAACTAAATTATTCATGCCATCGCTATCGGGGTCGCCATTGGCTCCGTTTCCCCCAAATCGATCAAGTGGATCAAGCGTATACTGCACTTCCCAACCATCAATTAAACCATCGTCATCGCTATCGGCCAGCAACGGTCGGGTGCTATTGTGATATTCCGCTAGGTTGGTTAATCGATCAGCATCAGGATCGCCATTTGTGCCAACTTCGCCACTTGCCAGCAACGGATCAAGTTGCTGTTGCAATTCCCAAGCATCGGGCAATTGATCATGATCACTATCGGCGCTGTGTGGGTTGGTGGTAAAACCTTGTTCAGCGAGATTACTCAGCGAATCGCCATCAGGATCGGCGTTGGCTCCATCAGTGGCCAAACTACTGAGCGGGTTCAAATGATGCTGCACTTCCCAACCATCAATTAAACCATCGCCATCGCTATCGGCCTGATGGGGGTTGGTTTGATGCAGATATTCTTGCAATTGGCCCAAACCATCAGCATCGCCATCGCCATTGGCTCCATGAATGCCAGCAACACTCAAGGGATTGAGCTGCTGTGCCACTTCCCAGCCATCGGGCAAGCCATCGCCATCGCTATCAGAATTAAAAGGATTAGTTGCCAATGCCAATTCTGGTTGATTTTCCAAACCATCTGCGTCAGCATCTAATTCACAATCTAAGGGATTCGCACCATGCTCAATTTCCAAGCCATCGGGCAGGCCATCGCCATCACTATCGGGGTGGCGCGGGTTGGTAGCAGCAGTTTGCTCTTGAAGATTATTCAGATTATCAGTATCAACATCGCCTGCGCTGCCGTGATAACCAGTAGCATTAATCGGCGAAAATTGCTGATCAACTTCCCAGCCATCGCGTAAACCATCGCCATCTGTATCAGGATTGTTCGGGTAAGTATTACTAAATAATTCCTCTTGATTGGTCAAGCCATCGCGATCAGCATCGCCAGTGGCTCCATGATCGCCGATTGCGCTGGTTGGATTCAGCCCGTAGCGCACTTCCCAGCCATCATTCAGCCCATCAGCATCGCTATCAGGGTTACGTGGATTGATCGCATGAATTTGCTCATTGGCATTGCTTAAGCCATCGTGATCGGGGTCGCCCGCCGCGCCATCGTCGCCAAGTGCACTATAGGGATTGAGTTGATGGCTGGTTTCCCAGCTATTGGTCAAACTATCGCTATCACTATCAAGTTGCTCATTTGTGGTATGTCGTGGAATTTCAGCTATTTTTTGGGCATTGACCTCATTGATTGAATGAATTGGCAGAAAAATAATTGCAAGTAATAAAATCTTTACTCGAAGCATGGGCATAATCCTTCAAAAAAGTGCGGAGACAAATAATGTGAAGGAATTATGCGCTGATTGAACAGCATAAACAATTAATTTGCTAGTACTTTATGCTCTCAATCAAATATCTAATCTGGTGGTACTGTAATAATGCTATGACCATTGGGAGTTATTTTAGGTCAATTTTTTAATTAATTGATAAACGCTATAGCTGATTTAGCATCAATTTAAAATGCCAACTAGGCTAGGCTTACACAGCCAAAGTACTAACGAGCAATTAATCTAAGGCAGCGTTTGAAGCAACCATAGGTCAGGGTGTATAATAGCACAAATGTTTGTAATTCAACGGAGGACGCTCATGTTTGATATGATTGGGATTGTGGTTGCCGATATGGCCAAGGCCTTGGATTTTTATCGGTTGTTCGATTTGGATTTGCCCAGCGATCCTGGCGGCGAAGATCATGTTGAAACAACCTTGCCCAATGGCATGCGCCTCGCTTGGGATAGCCAAGCCTTGATGAAGCAATTGCAGAGCGATTGGCAGGAACCACGCGGCCATCGCATGGGACTTGCCTTCAAATGTGCTAGCCCTGCGGCAGTTGACCAACTCTATGCTAAGATTTTAGCAGCAGGCTATCGTGGTTCAAAAGAGCCATGGGATGCCTTTTGGGGTCAGCGTTATGCCGTGGTGCTTGATCCCGATGGAAATTTGATTGATTTGTTTGCGCCGCTCGATTGAGGAGGCTCGTTGAGTACTGTCATTGAAGAACCGCCGATTGTCGGTTTGTGTCGTTGGTTGAAATTGCTTGATGAATGGGCCACGTTCTACGAAACTGACCCCAAATCCGAACGCACGCCTAGCCGTGAAGACCTCAGCGCCTTTGATCGGGCGCAATCCCTCTATTTGCTCAAAGAACGGGCGATTCAAACGCTGTATCTCAGCGAATCGCCCTCGGTTAGCTTGGGCATTCTCGAAGGCCCAACACCCAAAACGCGAATTTGGCTCTGTGAGAATTGTCGTAATCAAGCTCGCCGAGCCAATCTATCGCCCGCTGAATACGCTGAAATTTCCGGTGGTTGCGCTAAATGCCAACGCGAAGGCCTCGAAAACGATTATTATAGCTTGTACATATTGAATGTTGATTATGGTGCGCTGGGCAACTGGCAATTTCATACACCAGTGCCGATTGGCCAAAGCTATTTTCCTGCACCACGCTCGGAAGCAGCGCCCGTAGTTGGCCGTCGTCCAGTTGATCGCCAAGGTAAAATGACTCGCCTCGGCCAGCCGATAAGCGCCGCCAACCGCCGCCAATACCCTGAGCATAGCGTTGTTTGGCATGTCTGGGATGCGATTAAAACGCTCAAAGCGGAGATTGTCTAAATGCAAAAATCAATTTGGTTGGTGTTAATCTTGATTTTAGTCAGTTGTGGCGCGGAGCTTATTACGCCGCAAGCGCCATATCAGGTGATCGAGGTGTTGCAAACGGTTGATAGCCAGAATGCCCAAGTCGAGCTTCGCCTGGAACGCGACAGCACCAACCAAATGATTTTGGCCGCAACCTACCAACCCAAAGAACCACATTTACACTTATATTCCAAAGATTTGCCGCGTAACGGTGTGGATGGTTTGGGTCGGCCAACGCTGCTTGAGCTAAGTCAGGCTGGTCAAATACGCTCAATTGGGCCAATTGTGGCCGATGCGATTGCCGCCCCCGATCCAACAATTGAAACTGCCAAATTGTTAATTTACCCAGCGGGGCCAGTAACCTTGCGCATGCCAGTTGAGCTTGATTTGCAACAGCCGAATCAGCAAATTTTGCTGACCTTTATGCTCTGTAGCAGCAAAGGTTACTGTACCTCGTCGGTTGAACAATTGCCAGTTACAATTCAGCTAAGCAACTCCTAGCAGTGTGGGCAATAGCTCTTCAGCTCGCCCGATCTGCTGTTCTTCAAAGGCTGAATCGTCGGCAGCATGTGGCTCCAAATTGACCAACATTGTGCGTGCACCCAGCATCTGAGCAGTACGCGCAAAGGCTGCCGCAGGAAACACCGTGCCCGACGTGCCTACCGCCAAAAAGAAATCGCATTCGCGCAGGCTGCGTTTGGCTTGGGTTTCGGCCCAAGCTGGAATCGCCTCTTCAAACAGCACAATATCTGGGCGTAAAGGCTTGCCACAGGTTGGGCAGATCGGCAGGGTTTGGGTATGCGTCCGCTGATCAACAAAACTTGGTTGGTCACATTGCTCGTCACTACAGCGGCTTTGGCGCAGGCTACCATGAAACTCGACCAAATTGCGGCTGCCAGCGAGTTGGTGCAAGCCATCAATATTTTGGGTGATGAGGGTAAAACGTTGATGCTTGCCCAACGATTGTTCAAAGCGAGCCAAAGCTCGATGGGCGGCGTTGGGCTGAGTCGTTTGTAGCTGGCTGCGTAGTGGCCCAAAAGCTTGCCAAACCGACTGGGGAGATTGCTCCAGCGCTGTGCGGGTGGCGCAGCGTTCAATATCCCACTCGTTCCAGACTCCATTCGGGCCGCGAAACGGTCGCACCCCTGAAGCGACCGAAATTCCCGCCCCCGTCAATACGACGATATTGCGATAGCGCCGTAGATCAAGTGATAACACCATGATTCATCTTCCGCAGTGAAGTTAGCACCAGCATGGTGCGGGTTAAAATCCAGATATCATCACGACACCTTCAACTCTATTGTACCGCGTTCTGCTCCGATCAACTAGTCATTTGGCTAGGTTGAAACCTCGCTAGCTGACTGATCTCAAGCAGATTGTGCTTGGCTATACTGCTCAACAGTTAATCATTTAGGAGGCTGTTATGAGCTTACAGGAATTTTCGAGCGAACTAGCCGATGCCGTGGAACAGAGTGGGGCGGGCATTGTAACAATCTACGCTCGCCGTCGCCAAAGTGCTAGCGGGATCGTCTGGCAAGCCGATTTGGTGTTAACCGCTGATCATGTCATCCAACGTGATGAGCATATCAAGGTGGTTGGGCCAGATGGCACCGAATATCAAGCCCATGTAGTTGGTCGCGACCCCAGCAGCGATGTGGCCTTGTTGCGCGTGCCCAACGCCAATTTTACCCCCGCAACCTTGGCCAAAACCGAGACACGGGTTGGTCAATTGGCTTTAGCAGTCGGTCGTCCAAGCACGGTGCAAGCCAGTTTTGGTATTATTAATGCGATTGGCGGCCCAGTTCCAACCCGCCGTGGCACATTGGCTCAATATTTGCGCACCGATGCTACCCCATACCCAGGCTTCTCAGGTGGCGGATTGGTCAATGTCAAAGGTGAAGTTGTTGGCTTATTTACCTCAGGCTTTGCTGGCGGCGAACCAATTGCAATTCCAGTAGCTGTGCTTACCAGCGTCGCCGATACCTTGCTCAATCATGGTCGGGTGCGCCGTGGCTTTATCGGAATTGCCAGCCAAACTGTCAATTTGCCCGATAACCAACGTGCTGGCCGCAATCAAGCCACTGGTCTGTTGGTAATCAGCGTCGAAGCCGATAGCCCAGCCCAACACGCTGGCTTGTTGGTTGGCGATATTTTGGTGGGCTTAGATGGCCATGAATTGGGCGAACCCCGCGATTTGCAAATGCTCTTGGCAAGTGATCGGGCTGGCAAGACGGTAACGCTTGATGTGCTACGAGCTGGCCAATTGCAAAACCTGAGCATCACCATTGGAGCAAAATAGCCCTTGAGCGAAGCAGGATTAAAACTCATGTTGATTGGCGGAACGACGCTGACTCGTGCGGGTATGCGCAGCGTGTTAGCCGAGTACGAGGCTGAAATTGTGGCAGCAACCTCAACCATCGAGCCATTAATCGAACAATTGGGAGTTGTCGATGTAGTGATTTTGCTCGATGATCAAGCGCTACCCTGGCTTTTGCAGCAAACCAACGATCAACCTGCGATCTTACTGATTAGCCAAGAATTACCACACCCCATGCCACAGCAACGAGCATGGGGTGTGGTTTCAACCGATGCTTACCCTCAAGAAATTTGGGCCAGTTTGCAAGCGCTACAGCTTGGTTTATGTGTGCTATCGCCAAGTATTTTGGCTCAAATTCACAGCCCACCCCAGCCAGAACCCTTGGATAATCAACTGAGCGAGCGTGAACATGAAGTGCTGCAATTGCTAGCCGAGGGCTTGACCAATCGCCAAATCGCTCAGCGCTTAATCATCAGCGAGCATACCGTGAAATTTCATGTTTCAGCGTTACTCGGCAAGTTGGATGTTAGCTCGCGGACTGAAGCGATTCGGGTTGGCGCTCAACGCGGCTTAATTATTTGGTAGCAATGCCCAGCGTTTCAGTTAATCTGGCCCATTGCTCCAAGGTCAGCACCTCGGCTCGCAAATTAGGGTCAATTTCGGCCTGAACAATTGCCGCCAGCACTTGCTCCTTGCCAAATCCTTGACCAGCCAAACCACCAGCCAACGAATTGATCAGCTTTTTACGGGCTTGGCTAAACCCTGCGCGAATCACCTTAAACAAAGCTTTGGGAGCAGTCGGCACAGCGTTGGTAGCACGGCGGCGCATCAGCACTAAAGCCGAATCGACAGCCGGCGCTGGCAAGAACGAAGCGGCTGGCACCCGCGCAATAATTTCAGCAGTAGCATACAATTGCACACTATGCGCCAAAATGCTCAGATCACCTGGTTTAGCCGTAATCCGATCGGCAACTTCCCACTGCATCAACACCATCATCAGGCTAGGCGGGCTATCGCCTTCAAGAAAATGGCGCAACAAGGGCGAAGTAATCGCATAGGGAATATTTGCCACCAATTTATAAGATGTATCGGCGGGCAAGCCAGCCGCCGCCAACATTGCGCTGGGAGCAATTTCTAGCACATCGCTTTCAACAATTGTCAAAGGGCGCTCGGCAAACTCAGTGCGCAAGCGTCCAGCCAAACGTGGATCAAGCTCAATGCTAATCACTTGACCAGCGGCATTCAACAATTCCCAGGTCAGCACACCCAAACCAGGCCCAACCTCAACCACCACATCGTTGGCATTAACTTCGGCATGTTCTAAGGCCAACTTGAGCGGCGTGGGATCGATCAAAAAATTCTGGCCCATGCTTTTGCTCGGGCGTACCCCGATGCTATTTAAAGCTCCGCGCACCCGCGACGGATCGGTATATGGATTCATTATTACTCCTTAAGTAGAGTAGTAGTATACCTGTTTCTAGCCTTTCTACGATTGAAAGGCGGGGGATTGGTGTTGGAGATCGGGGATTAGGAGCCACGAAGAACGCGAAAGATTGCAAACCACAAGCCAAATAGGCTGCCCTTACAATTCTAAAAAACAAAAACACCAGCCTGCAACACGCGAGGCTGCTATGCGCACGATTGAAGAAATGCCTTACAATTCTAAAAAACAAAAACACCAGCCTGCAACGCAGAGCCAGTGTTTAATTGTTACCAACTGAGCGAATTACTTGCGTTTCTTGGAGCGGCGTGCCTCACGACGGCCAGTGGTTGCAATTGGCTTGGGTTCGCGGGGTGCAGCAGGTTCGCTTGCGACACCATCAGCACTAGCCTTGGCATTGCTACCGGCAGCAGCAGCGCGGCTCTTAGCATAATTGGATTTAACTTTGCCGGTTTGCGAAACCAAGGCAGGCAAGGTTGAACGAGCATATTGCCATGAATACAGCCCGAAACCAATCAATGCGACAAATAAAACATAGCCCCACAAGCGCCACTCAACTACGTCGATCTTCAGCCAACGCGCCAGAAACTGCACGATCCCAATCCCGGCGATGATCAACAGGCCGTTGCTGGTGCGCTTGCGAAACGCCAAACGCGCCGGATTTTTGGGTGGCAGCGAGCGCAGCCAAAAAATTGCACCCACTAAAACCGCAATCCAAATAACCAACAAACCTGCTACCCACGAAGGGAAAAGAATCTGAGGATCGTTTTGTGTAAAGTACACCGAGCAGCCTCCTGCGAAGAAGTGAAGTTGCATTAAGCGCTAAGCATTATAAAGCCCGCTGAAAAAAGCGTCAATGTGCCATTAACAAGCCCAAAAACGCAAATTAATGATTATCCTCTGGGCTTGGCTAGCGCTTCAGTGTATAATACCGCTTGTTTCCTGCTGTCTTTTGAACGACAACTATAGGGAGATTTCGTATGGCTGAACTGATCCAAGAAACCAATGGTAAGGTCTTGATCGTGCGTTTGCCTGCTCGCATGGACGCTGCGGCGGTTCGTGAGCTCGAAGAACCATTTGCTCAATCGATTGCTGATCACAATGGGCCTGTGTTGGTCGATGTAAGCAAAGTCGATTTTGCGGCAAGCTTGGCCTTGCGCATGCTCATGATGAATTTGAAAGATCAGCAAAATCGTGGGCAAAATTTGATGCTGTTTGGCTTGCAAACCCAAATTGCTGAGGTTTTCCGCAAAACCCGTTTCGATACGCTGTTTACAATTGCCGACGACGAAGCCAGCGGCATCGAGCAACTGAGCGCCTAAGTCGCTTGTTCATCGCCCTCAATTAAGCACTGAGCTAGCTGGCTTGGTGCTTTTTGCTGTTCAGGCCATTCATTTTTGTTAACGATTATCGAGCATCATATGCCTAAACATCCCACTCGCAGCATCAGTCTTGGCCTTTTGATCGTCGCGCTGGGCTTACGCTTTTTCCGCCTGAGCAGCCAAAGTTTATGGCTCGATGAAGGCGGTACCTGGAGCGAGGCTACTGGTCGTTCGTGGCTCAGTTTATTCGGCGATCTGTTTAGCCCACGCCAAAGTTACCCACTTTATCATTTGCTGATGAAGGCTTGGACGAGCGTGTTTGGCGATAGCGAGCTGGCCTTGCGTGCGCCTTCGGCGCTTGCTGGAGCGCTGGCAGTGGTGTTGCTGTATCATTTGGCATGGCGTTTGAGCACCCCCACAGTGGCTTGGGTTGCGGCTGGCTTGTTGGCGATCAATCCGTTTGGTTTGTGGCAAAGCCAAGATGCCAAGGTCTATAGCATATTAATGGCGGCGGTGCTTTGGTCGAATCTGGTATTGCTTGACCTGCTTGATCAAACCAAACCGAAGCAGGTTTGGCTGTGGTTTGCTAGTGTGGTGCTCTGTCTAAGCTTGCATCGCTTGACCTTGTTGCACGTGCTCGGTCAAGTGTTGGTATTGGCGTTGCATTTCAGGCAATCGGCGTGGCACAAATGGCTTTGGGCTGGGTTTAGTTTGCTCAGCCTTGGCTTTGTGGCAGGAATTATGTTTGGCTTGCGCCAAGACCCGAATGCACCACCGATTGGCCGCACCATTGGGGCATTTCAAGCAGCTTGGCTTTTGCTTGGCCGCCTCAGTTTTGATCGTTCGAGTAGCGATTTAACGTGGCGTTTGTTGCCTGTGGGTTTAGCACTCGCCAGCGGTTTATGGCTGACATGGAGTCATCCACGGCGAAACATTATTTTAAGCTTGTGGCTCTTGCCTACGCTGCTCTTTTTGGCGGTATTGGCAGCAGGCTCGCCGCTCTACGAGCCACGTTACCTTAGTTTTAGTTTGCCGCTATTTTGTTTGATTTTGGCCTTGGGATTGGCAGGCATGGCCCAACAACGCTGGCTCAGTGCTGGCAGTATCGTGGCAATCGGTGGGCTAAGCGCTTGGTTGGTGTTTCAGCAGCCTTATGGCATTTGGAGCGGCAACGCTGTCAAAGAAGATTATCGGGGGGCCGTCCAAAGTTTGGCTGAGCATGTCGCCCCTGATGATGTCGTGATCGTGCAACCGCCCTATATTGCAACCTTGTATCAATATTATGCCAGCCGTGTTACACCCGATGCCTTGCCGATTGCGCATGGGTTTGGGCGCATCGGGGCAATTGGCTACGATCAAGGCGAGTTTGATAATGATTATGCTGCGTTATTGGCGGGCCAACGCCGTGGCTGGCTGTTGATTGCACCAGAAAATGCCAAAGCGATCGATCCGCCCAACCCGCAATATCCCCAAGACGATATGGGCAAAGTTGGGATTAATTTTCTGACTGCTGATTTAAATGATAAATGGCGGTGCACCGATTTGCCCTATTGGGAATTTAATGCGCTGCGGATTTTGTGTCAGAGCTTTCCACGGCCAATGCAAGTTGAAAATTTGGCGCTGGTAGGCACATGGCCCATTCCCAATTCAGCAACTGCAACCTGGGATAATAACTTACAACTTGAGGGCTACCAACTTCAAACCTGGGCTGATGGATATCAAGCTGGTGGCACATTGCCTGTGCAATTGGCTTGGCGCACCAACAACGTTTTAGCCAAAGATTACCGTTTATTTATTCATTTAGTGCCTGCCTTGGGTGCGCCAGTTGCCGCCCAAGTTGATACCATGCCGCTCAATGGTGGGCTACCAACCAGCCGCTGGCAAGCCAACCAAGCGATTCATGATCAAGTTTCCGTGCCCTTGCCCAAAAATCTCGCCAAAGGCCGTTATTTGGTCGTGCTCGGCTGGTATGATCCCACAATTACTGCGATTGAGGCTCAGCGCTTGCCTGTGACAACCAGCACCGCCCAGCATGGAGCAAACTACATCGAATTGGGCACAGTTGAGATTGAGTAATCTCCAATTTGCAATTTTGCAACAGCTATGCTATACTCTTCCTCGCTACGGGGACGTGGCGGAATTGGCAGACGCGCTTGCCTTAGGAGCAAGTGTCCTAGACGTGAGAGTTCGAGTCTCTCCGTCCCCACCACTCCTCACAATTAAATCGCGGGAATAGCTCAGTTGGTAGAGCGTCTCCTTGCCAAGGAGAAGGTCGCGAGTTCGAGTCTCGTTTCCCGCTCCACACGATCAGCGCCTTCGGGCGCTGCATTGTTTTAAGCCTCATTCCACCGTATAATATCCCCAGAATTGCTCTGCTAGTTTGAGGAAAACGCCCATGAAATTTGTGTTTGGCTTAGTTCTCGGCATTGGTGCTGGCTTGGCAGTTGCCTATGTGCTCAACAACCGCGATGAAGAAGAAGGTGCGCTCGGTTCGCTGCAAGTTAGCGTCAAAGGCGCAATCGATTCGGCCAAAGCGGCGATTGCTCAACGTGAAAAAGAATTATGGACTGAATTCCACGAACGTGTGCCCGCCCCTGATCAAACAACGATTGCCTAGCGAGTAGCACAATGCAAGCTGAATTAATTGCCATCGGTACTGAACTGACCCTTGGCACAACCGTTGATACAAATAGCGCTTGGCTGGCTCGTACCTTGGCCACGGTTGGGGTTGAGGTGCAACGCGTCACTTTGGTTGCCGACGATATTGGTGCCATCACTGAGGTGATCGCGGCGGCTTGGCAACGCAGCCCATTGGTGTTATGCACAGGCGGGCTTGGCCCAACAGCCGACGATCTAACCCGCGAAGCCGTAGCCCAAGCAACCCAGCGCCCCTTGGAATTCCACCAAGATCTGTTTGATGGCATCGCCGCTCGCTTTCGTTCGTTTGGCCGCACGATGAGCGAGAGCAACCGCCAGCAAGCCTTTGTGCCGATGGGCGCTCGACCAGTACCCAATGCGCGTGGCACAGCACCCTCATTCATCATCGACGAAGGCTCACGGGCACTGATGGTGTTTCCAGGTGTACCCAGCGAGATGAAATTTTTGGTCGAAACTGAGTTACTGCCATTTTTGCGCAACGAGCGCGGGCTAAAATCAGTCTTGTTGGTGCGTTCGATTTGGCTCAGTGGTACAAGTGAGGCCGAGGCTGGCGAAATTATTGCCGATCTGATGCAAGCTTCCTATCCAACGGTGGGAATTTCGGCCAAAGCCGCCCAATACGAAGTGCGAATCTCGGCCCAAGGCGAAGATCCAGCCCAAGTTGAGGCTGACATTGAGGCTTGCGCGGCGGAAGTTGAGCGGCGGCTTGAGCGCTTTTTGATGGATCGTGATGGCTTGGCGGCACATGTACTGCGGCGTTTGACCAATCGCTCCGCCAGTGTGGCAATTTATGAAGGCTTACGTGGCGCACCAATCTACAATGCCTTACGTTCAGCCAAACCAGATTTAGTGCAAGCCTTACGTGGCGTGACGATTCATCCACTCGATCAAGCGGTTGATCGCGAGGCTGCTGAATCGTTGGCAATTGCTGGGGCCAACACTGTGCGCAACAATTGGCAGGCCAGCTATGGAATTGCCGCCGTACCAGCCCAAGTTGGAGCCGATGGCTTTACCGATGTCTGCATTGTGCTAGTTGGCAAAGATTTGCAACGCAGCTTCACCCGTCGCGTCGAGTTGAAAAGTGACGACGCATTGGGCTTTATTGCCACAGCCGCGCTTGATCTGATTCGACGCAGCTTGGAAGCATAGAGGAAAAAACGTGGCAGCCGAACGATTTCAGCCATTGCGAGCATTAATAACCGCCCTGCGAATTGTTTGGAGCGACCGAATGTGGTTGCCCAAAGTTGCGCTTGGTGGCTTGCTTGGTTCAAGCATGTTTGGGGTAATTTGGCCTCAAGGCTTGGTGATTGAGCATCTTGATAATAGCTCGCGCGGCTATCGGCTGCCTTTGCCTGCGTGGCGACAATTTGGCGATAAAGCGGTAATGGGCTTGTTGGCAACCGTGATGGATTTTGTTTATTTTATTTTCCCGCAGTTGGTTGCCGCGACGTTCCTGTTTTGTGCCATTCTGCCATTTATCGTGGGCGACAACAACAGCATTGCCACCAGCGTAACATTAATCATTTTTGGCACACTGTTTGGGGTTAGTTTCTTGGGCAGTTTCTCGCCAGTTAGCAAGCTTTTTTTCGCCCGCGATGGAGCTGTCGAAAAAGCCTTGGGTCGTGCCAGTTTTCGGCGAGCGCTTGGCAGCAATGGTCGTTGGGTCTATTTCAGTGCGCGTTTAGTGACCTTGCCAGTGTATCTACCAGCACTGGGAGCTGGTTGGTGGCTCTGGCAATTGACTCATATTCCAGCAGTGGCGGTGTGGTGGCTGCTGGCGGCATTATGGCTCTTGATGAGTTGTCTGTTTTGGGCTTGGTTGATTGTGGCTCAAGTCTATTTTGAGGCCGACCAAATTGTCGCAGATCGAGAGATCGAGCAGCGTTTAGCTGACCGTAAACGAGCTATCAGCTAGCAAACTTCCATCAACTAGGTGGTTGCTATGGAACGAGCACGGATTTTACGCTGGCGTTTAGAGCAGCAGATCGAGCGCATTCGCCAAACTGAGAGCGATCTGCATAGTCGGGCCACTGCGCGGATTGTGCGCCCATTAATCGAACTGCAATTACCCCAATTTATGCAAGCCTTGGGAGCCGATCACCTTGAGCATTGCACTGAAATTCCCCATGCCAGAATTCAGGCTGATCGCTATTCGATCATTGTGCCAATCATTGTGCGAGATCATCTCACTACCAAAGTTTTTGCGCTAAGGCCATTAATTGGCACATTTATGCTGGTGATTAACGCCAATACGATTGAATTTCGTTTGTTTTGTAGGGCTGTGCGCTATCGCAACCGCTTCATTGGCGATGCCAAAACTGGCGAGTGGTTGGCTCCAGGCGAATATGTTGAAGAACATCGCTTAGGCTCAGTCGAAGTCGATGTATCTCAGCCTGAGCTAGCAGTTAAACAACTTTTTGATCAAGCACTGCTGCTGATTCCCCAGATTTTACAATGGACTCAACGTGCTGCCAAAGCCCAAAAACAGTATCGCTGGTATCAAGTTGGCCGTGGTTTGGCCTTCAATCTGGCCGTGCTGGGCTATATTGTGGCATTATTGCTGATTCTATTGGGCAGTTTGGTGACTATGGCGAGTACATTTCCTTGATTGATTGGTAAAGAACAAAGAGCATAGAACATAGAACATAGGAAGTTTGGGGTCAGGATTCAGATATCAAGGAATTGAGAGGATGATGCGATTGGCGATTGGCTATCGGAATATAGTTCGTTCGTGCAATTCGTGGCTAAAAATTCAGCCTTTGTGAATTCAACCAGCCTCTGAACCCAATGATTCTATGCTCTTTGTTCTATGTTCTAATCGATGAGCATGCTATAATTGAGACTGATGTTTCAAAAGGGTTGAGTATAGATGTCGTCGCAAGCGTTATATCGAAAATGGCGGTCGCAGACCTTTGATGATTTGGTGGGCCAAAGCCATATTGTGCAAGCCTTGCGCAATGCCATTGCCGCCAATCGCATTGGCCATGCCTATTTATTTACTGGGCCACGCGGGGTTGGCAAAACCAGTGCCGCACGGATTCTTTCCAAGGCGGTTAATTGCGAGCAAAGCGATCCGCGTTTGCGGCCTTGTGGCGAGTGCAGCACCTGCCGCGCAATCGCCGAAGGCCGGGCCGTCGATGTGATTGAGATGGATGCTGCCTCGCATACGAGCGTTGATGATGCTCGCGAGATTATTGAAAAAGTGCAATTTCGCCCAACCCAATTTCGCAAAAAAGTCTATGTAATCGACGAAGTGCATATGTTGAGCACCGCTGCTTTCAATGCGTTGCTCAAAACCCTCGAAGAACCACCCGACCATGCCATGTTTATTTTGGCGACAACCGAATTTCACAAAGTGCCAGCGACAATTCTTTCGCGCTGTCAGCGTTTTGTGTTCAATCGCCATACCATCGCCAACACAATTGCCCATCTCGAATGGGTTGCTGGCGAAGAAGGCGTTTTCCTCGAGCCTGGCGTAGCTGAAGCAGTGGCACGGGCGGCAACCGGCTCAATGCGCGATGCCATGAGCATTCTTGACCAGTTAATGGGCTATGGCGAACCACAAATTCCCTTGACTCGCGTGCAAAGTTTGCTGGGGGCAACTGCCTCGCGCGAGGTCGAAACCTTAGTCGCAGCTTTCGCCGCCGAGGATGTGTCCGCAGCATTAAGCGTAATCAACACGATTGCTGACCAAGGCGCTGATTTACGCCAATTCACCCGCGATGTGGTGAGCTATTTACGTGGCCTGATGTTGCTTAAATCTGGCGGAGCTGCCGATTTGCTCGATGTTGGCCATGATGTGTTGGCCACTATGCAAAGCCATAGCCAACAACTGGCTTTGGCAGCAATTTTAGCTTGGCTCAAAATTTTCAGCGGCCTCGATCATCAATTGCGGACTACGCCCTATGGCCAATTGCCCTTAGAAATGGCGGTCGTTGAAGCCTTGGTTGTGCCAGTGCCAACTGCGGTGGCTGCACCTAGCCCAGTTCGTGGCACTGTGGCTCCGATAACGCGCCCAACTCCAACTGCGGTGCCACGCCCAGCTGAGCCAGCGCCTGTTCAACGCCAAACCCCAGCGCCAAACGTCGCTACTCCACGCCCAGCCGAGCAACCAGCAGTTGGGCAAGCACCACAGGTTGTTGAACCAACGCCCGTGCCAGTTGCTGCCGTGGCAGCCCAACCAATGCCCGAAGCCGAACAACACATCGTTTTAGCTGAATCGGAAATTTTGTTGGCTGAGGTTGAGGCGGTTTGGTTGCAAGTAATCGAAGATCTCAAGCCCTACAATCCACGCTTGCAAGCCGTGCTCAAAAGCTGCGAACCATTGGCGCTCGAAGACAATACCTTGGTGATCGGCACACCCTCGCCATTTCATACCAAACAACTCGACGACCAAACCCAACGTCGGTTGATCGAAGATTTACTGGCCAAAGCGGTGAATCGGCAGATGTTTGTGCGTGGCGAAGAAGCCAACCGCGATCAGCAAAATCGTGCCCGTGATGCTCGTCGCCAGCGCGAGGAGATCATGAAAGATCATGTGGTCAAAGCTGCCCGTAATATTTTCGATGCCCGCATTGTTGGCGTGCAAGAGGATGGCAGCTAAACCGAGCCTACTTTGACATTTAGATTGAATTTCTTATACTTGCACTGCTTTAGGCTAGCACTATTCAACAAAGGAGTTTCATAATGGATCGCAAAATGCTCAATCAATTGCAACAAATGCAAAAGAAGTTGATGCAAGCTCAAGAAGATTTGGGCAAAACCTTGGTCGAAGGCAGCGCTGGCGGCGGCGTAATCGAAGTTAAGATGAACGGCCACCGCGAAATTCTCAGCATCACAATCGCCCCAGAAGCAGTTGACCCCAACGAAATTGAAATGCTGCAAGACTTGCTGATGCTGGCAATCAATGATGCCTCAAAGAAGGCCGAAGAGCTTTCAAACGCCAAAATGGGGCCACTCACTGGCGGCTTGAATATTCCTGGCTTATTCTAAACGGCGGCTTATCCCGACTCAGGGTGGTCGTGCGACCACCCTGTTTTAACTTAATTGTGGAGCGTGTATTGTGGCATTTGGGTACGATACGATTACACCAGAACCAGTCTCAAAATTAATTGATGAATTTAATCGTTTGCCTGGAATTGGGCCAAAATCGGCCTCGCGCCTGGTTTTTTACCTGCTGCGTGCCAAACGTGAGCAATCTGAGCGCTTGGCCAACGCGATTATGGCCATGAAAGATAGCACGATCTTTTGTAATCGCTGCTTTAACATTACCGTCGAAGACCCTTGCACAATTTGCACGAATGCCAATCGCAATGAGCGCCAAGTCTGTGTAGTCGAGGAGCCACTCGATGTGGTGGCCTTAGAGCGCACTGGCGAATTCAAAGGCCTATATCATGTGCTACACGGAGCCATTTCGCCAGTCGAAGGTATTAATCCCGAAGATTTGCGGATTCGTGAGTTGTTAGCTCGTTTGCGGGTCGAGCCAATCGAAGAAGTGATTCTTTCGACCAATCCCAATCTTGAGGGCGATGCAACGGCGGCCTATCTGGCACGCGAGATTATCCCCTTGGGTATTCGGGTAACGCGCTTGGCGCGGGGCTTGCCAATGGGTAGCGATCTTGAGTATGCCGATGAAGTAACCTTGGGGCGAGCATTGCAAGGCCGTCGCGAAATGTAAGCCTGCCTTGCAGAGCGGGCGCGGTGTGGTATGATAGCTCAAACATCAGAACACACTGCACAGTTTGTTGATAAGGAGCCACTATGGGGATGAAAGACATTTTGGCCAGCGCGATTGAAACCGTACCCGGCGTGAAATTAGCCGGAGTCGTGGGCACAGACGGGCTGGGCGTTGAAATGCTCCTCAACGATGTTGATGCAAACTTTAGCAAAGATATTGCTGAAGTGGAGCTCGGTGGCCTTGCTGCCGCCGCTGCGGGAGCCGCCTCGCGCTTAAAGGCTGGCCATGTCCGTGATGTCGCGGTTGAGACCGATAATGCCACCTACTTGGCATCGCAAATCATCCCCGGCTACTTTGCTGTGTTGGCGGTTAATGGTGGTGGCAATCTTGGCCGCGCCCGCTTTGCGCTCAAACAATTGGTGGTTAAGCTCCAAGATACGCTGTAATCATCATAATCCTACGAGAGTTGCTTCGGCCTACTACTCGTAGGATTATTGTATTTAATTCGCCGCCAAATCAGGCAATTCATTAGGCGGTAGAACAATTTGTGGACGGGGCCACAACGATTTTTGCTTGATAATAACTTCTAACATCATTAGCCAGAGCATCAATACCGCTGCAAATATCTCAATCACTGTCGATGTCTTGAAAATAATTAATATTATCAAGATTATAAAAAGCATTTGAAGATTAAGTTTCTTCAAACTATTCTGAAAGTAGATCGTCAGTAAATAGATAACGGTTGGATAGATTGTAATAATATGATGTGTCCAAGAAAAAGGAGCAATCAAAAAGATGAGTGGCATCGTTACAAAAACAATTTTTTCAAGCGCCTCACGATCATTTTGATCGATATATCGATAAACAACAAAGAATGTAATAATGACTAAGCCAATACAAATAATATAGGTAGCAGCTTTGGCAAATAACGGATAATCGGCAATCTTTGATGAATCATCTTTGATCAAGCTTTCGGTAAAGATTCCATTAACCCCTGTATTATCAAACAACGATACATCAGTTAATCCCTCTGGATATTCACCATACCCTCCACTAGGTACAACATTCACAAGCCAATCTTGCCAGACGAAACTTGGAATAAATAGCGTCGATCCAAGGGTCATTAATAGTAGCAAGCTTGTTGTTTTAATTAATAATTTATAATTTTTATTAATCAATAGCACAGGCAAAATAACAATTGGATACATTTTTAAAATAATTGCCAGCGCTAAAGCTAAGCAGGCAATAGTTTGAAACCTATCTTTCAACAGTATAAATATCAATAAAAATACTAGCACAATAACACTAACTTGACCGCTATAGGTGTTTTCAACTAATGGATATGAATTATAGATGATAATCGTCAATAATAACGATTGAATTGATAGATATTTGTAATTAAAAATCTTAATCAAAAGAAATATTGCAGCGATTATTGCAAGGTGATTAATAATTGAATAGATAATTAATGCATTTTTATACTCAAATAATGATAATGGATAAAATAATATAGCACTTGGTGGTATATAGAGAAATGGAAATATTTTCTTTTCAGTATTTGATTGGAGATAATTAAAATCATATGGTGAAACATTATGATTAAATAAGGCATCACTCGCCCAATAAAATGAAGGAAAATCAATCGTTTTTTGCTCGCTAGTAATTTTTATGCCATATTCAAAAGTGAAATTAGCGATACTTAGTAACGTAACAATGATTAATATCAGCTTGATCGACCACATGATTTTAGAATTCGGCGATGTAAGGCTCAGCATGGGGTTCCAGTCCTCATTAAACTATTGCCGCCGAGCACGGTTTTTCGCTGCACGCAGCCGCTCTAAGGGGTCAGTAATCTCATCGAGATTGACCGCTTTGGGTGGTGGCCCCTGGGTTGGGGTTGGTGCTGGCATACTCGGCTTGGGCGCTGGGTCAACCTTTGTAGAAGCTGAAGGCGCTGCTTCGGGCTTGGGCTGGGCTACTGGTGGGGTATAATTGGCTCCAGGTTGATAGATTGGTGTATTTTTCGGGGTAATCGGGGCAGGCTCAGCCGCTGCCTGAGTTTGACCCATTTTATTGCGGGCACGTTGTTTGGCGGCAGCTAAATCGCCCATCGTTGGCGAAGGTGTCGCTTGACGGCGACGCACTCCGGCCAAGGCTTGGCCTAATTGACCAAAGCGCAAGCGTCGCGCCGCAATATCGAGCAACAATAAAGCCAGCGCGGCCAATAGCAAACTAAAGTGAATCGGCGTAGCTCGCGTAACCAATTCAAGTGAATGCTCAAAGACTTTGGTTGCATCGGTTAAAACGCGGCCTTGGCTACGTTGGGCAATCAACGCCAGCAAATTGGGGTTGGCTTGGCCTTGGCGATATTCAGGTGAGTAAGGTACAATCACCCCTGCCGTTTCTTGAAATACCGCTTGGCCTTCGCGATTACGGCCACCCAATTGCAAGAAGTAGGTTCCCGCGCCAGGGCTGGCAATTCGGCCTTGATAGATGCCAGCACTCACTTCAACCAAGGTCAAGCCTGATTGCACCCCACCATCATTGACCACGTTGCCATCGATCACCAACCCAGTTAACGGAGCATTATTGGCATCGCGAGCATTTAAAATGATTTCCATCTCTGGGCCAACAAACGTTGCATTAACGCTAATTGTTTCATTTGAGATTACTGGCAGCGTCCAGCCAACAATTTGGGCCGCCAAGCGCTCAAATTGATCCCAGCGTACTAAATTTGTGCCCCATTTGCCTTTCATATCGCTCATCCAAGCAACTGAACGACCCAAGCCATATTGCCATTGAGCCAATAACGGCGCATCTTCATCGGCCCACAACACCATATTGGCATTTTGCTTGGGCATCGTGCCGTTATAGCCCAGCAGTTGCGGCCAATTGGCGGTATTCAACTCGGCCATAATCACACTATCGCTGCCGAGCAAGGGCAAGAAGGCCTTTTCAACAATATAGGGAGCCAGCGAAAGTTGGGCATCTTGTAGCACAATATCGGGCAACGATAATGCATCTTCAACCAAGAAGTGCCGCCCACCACCAGCAACTGCCACGTTATTCAAAAAGCCAACATCGCCACCATTGCCAATTGCAATCGTGCTGGTGGTAATGCCTAAACGTCGATGTTCATCGGTCAGGCGCACAGCATTTTCTTGTTGCTGCGAATCCGAGCCATCAGCTAGCAAAATAATGTGGCGAATCGGGGCATTACGGCCTTTAAGTACATTGCCAGCAGCAACCAAACTATCGTGAACATTAATCCCGCCGCCGCCAGTCACGCCACGGGCAATAATCTCACTTTGGGCAACTTCGCGTTCTGAGCCAGCAACTGGCCCATATTGGTTTTGCACAGCGCTATCAAACGGCAACACGGTAATTTCATCAAAATCGCGCAGCAATTGCACCACTCGCGCCGCGCCTTCAGAGGCCAAGGTTACTTTTTCGCGGCCACCAACGACTTCGCTCATACTGCCCGAAATATCAAAGATCACCGCCACGCTCACTGGTGGGTATTTTTCGCGATTGCGCAATTGCATTTCTACGGGCAGCAATTCTTCGATTGGGGTGCTGGTGTAGCCCCCAATGCCAAAGCTATTTTCGCCGCCAAGCATCACAAAACCGCGCCCAAGATCGCGCACAAACGTTTGGAGCGCTTGCTGCGATTCATCGGCAATCAGGCGTTCGGGCACATTCGCCAAGACAACTGCTTCATAATCGGCTAAATCGGCGAGAGTTGTCGGCAAGCCGGTTGAGCCAACCACGGTTACCTGTAATTGGGCAGCCTCTAGCGCTGGCGCAATATTTTCAGCATCGGCAGGATCGTTGGCAACGATCAGCACTTTGGGCGGGCCTTGCAAATTCACCAAGGCAGTGGCTTCGTTGTTTTGTTTGCGAATATCATTGGTTGGAATAATCTGGGCTGAAACTTTATGAAAGCCCTGATCGTTCAAAACCACAGTTGAGGTATATTCCAAGGTACCTTTGGGCAAGCTGAGGCTTGATTCGGCATATAATTGACGATCGATCAAAATCCGAATGGTAGCATCCTGCGCTTCGTTACTATCAATTTGGGCTACAATTTGTAATTCTTGGCCGATACGGGCTTGGCCGGGCATGCGCAAGGCAGTAATTGCCACCTCAGCTCCGCCAATTTGAGCAATTTCCACCACATCGACGACAATCTGACGATCGTTGGCTAATTCGAGTGCTTTGAGCGATTGGCCGCTATTCTCGCCACCATCAGAGAGCAAAACTACCCGTTTTTGAGTATCAGCCGGAAACAGCGCAAAACTCAACGTCATGGCTTGCTCTAAATCTGTTCGTGCGGCGATTGGTACCGATTGAATGCGGCTGAGCGTGCGTACTTCCGAGGGCAAACGTTCGATCAAGGCATTTTGGCCAAACACAATAATTGCTGCTTGATCGTCTTTGGGCATAGTTTGCAGCGCATCAGCAATAAATTGATCTTGCAAACTACGCTGATTGGGAGTGATCGAATCTGAGGTATCAACCAAAAAAATCGTGGTGAGTTGTTGCACAGGAGAAATGATTTGTGCGCCTGCCAGTGAGCCAATCAGGCTGATTAACAACAAACTGCGCAGGAGCAATGAGCCAATTAAGCGGCTACGTTGGAAACGCCGCCCGTTCATCCAGCCTAAGGCAATAACGGGTATAAGTAGTAATAAAAACCATAAATAGCTTGGCGCAACAAACGAAATCCCCATAGCAACACCTTTTAATCAAACTTCTCGATCAATCAATGTTGCTATGGTATCACGTTTGGCAAGCCTTAGCATTTTAGGCTCGGGCTGTGGCAGGGTTCTGAGGCAAGGGCTTGTTGCGACGGGTAATTAGGATGCGATAGATCGTCATAAACACAACGCTCGCACCGGTGGCCCAATACCACAAACTCACCAATGGCGTACTGCTATCAGTGCCGCTGAAAATGCCATGAGCCAAAACCGTTAAAAATAGGCCAAAACTGGCGTAGTGAATCACCCGCCAAGCGCCACGGCCAATCCAGCGTTTGAGCCAAAAACTCACCGTCACCAGCGCCAAACCATAGAACCCAAGCTGACCTAAGCCAACCCACAATGGTTTATATTGGCTGCTAGCAAATGGCACGAGCAATTGTTTTAATGTGTAATTGCTATAACCATCGCCCAGCAAAATCACCGTATGAAACAGGCCAAAGCCAATCCCCAAGATACTAGCGTGCTGATGCAGATCGAGCATGGTTGGGCCGCCATTCCACAAACGCGCAACTTTACCCGTCAGCGAAAGCCCAAATAGCATCGAGAGCCAGACCAAACTATAGGCTACCAAGCCACTTGAGCGCGAAAGATACCAAAAAGCTTTGGGTTGGTCGCCAATCAACGAGCTGCTCAGGCCAGGAATCCAGCGCGGCATAACCAAAACCGCCGCCACAATTCCAATAATTAAAGCAATCATCAAGCTCATCAGGTTGGCGCTAACATCCTCAAGCATTTCGTCAGCGCTGGGAGTTGGCACATTTGGCGCAGCTTTGGCAATTGGCTTTGGGACAGCAACAGGCTGAGTTGTGCCAAGTGGTAAGGTTGCCACAACTTGATTTGGCAAAACTGATTCATTTTGTTTGGCAGCATTTTGGGCACGAATCGCCGCCAAACGCGCAGCTTTATCTTGAATCACAGGCTCGGTTGGCTCAATAGGTTGGGCTTTTTTGGCAGCATTTTGGGCACGAATCGCCGCCAAACGCGCGGCTTTATCATTTTCTGAAGCACTCATCGACATTACTCCCAACGATAACTATTAAAACGTTCGCTGCTATAGCTTTTGCCAGCGTGATCAAAGGCCAGCGCCGCAAAAGCAGGGTGCTGATTAATCCAAGCTAAGCCAGGTTCAATGCCCAGCAACACCACAATTTTGGCGGCTACCTCGGCTTGCGCTGCACTGGGCGCAATCACGGTGGCACTCAACACATCGCTCGTACTTGGTGCGCCTGTGCGCGGGTCGATTAAGTGATGTTGCCAGCGATCGCCTTTGCGCCAGCGCCGATAATCAACTCCTGAGGTTGCCACACCGCCAGTTGCAAACCAGATCATGGCTTCACGCTGCTGGGTGCGTGGGTTTGGCACGCCAACAGCCCAAGCCAAGCCATCTTGGCGCTGGCCTGCGGTTGCCAAATCGCCACCGACATCAACCAAGCAGGCCGCTTGCGTTGCGAATTGCTGAGCGGTTCGATCGGCGGCCCAACCCTTGGCAATGCCACCCAAATCAAGGGCGGTATCACGGGCTAGTTGCACCAAACGACCTTGATCGCGGCGGGAAATTGCCAGCCATGCTTGTGGCTGATAGTGCCAAGCCTGTGGTTGGTTGAGCGCGTTGCTCAACAATTCAAATGAGCGGTCATAGCCAGCATGCAAAAGCGCGGGCAGCAGGGTTGGCACAACTAAGCCTTTGCTCCAAGCGGCGGCATCGAGCGCCAAACCCAGCACTTCCCACAGGGTTTCGCTGACTGCCAGTGGCCGACCAGCCCGCTGATTGAGCCGCATCAATTCGCTATTTGAGCGAAAACGGCTTAGCGTTTGCTCCCAAGCCTCAAACCATTGTGGCACTGCCGCAAGATCGATTGACTGATCGCTAAGCACTGCCACCTCGCAACCCATTGCCCGAAAGATCAATTCGCCCATAAAGCACCTTTAGCGTGATGAACGAGTGTTGCGTGATGGTGCAGCAGGAGCGGCTGGCGCTGGCGCTGGCACGGCGGTCGGTACGGGCGCAACTTGACGGGGAGCGGCTGGCTGCGGCGCTGCTTGGCTGGGCGCATTGCCACTGCCACTACCGGTTGCTGGCTCACTTGGTACACTCTGGTTGGGTGCGCTTGGCTGAGTGCTGCCACCAGCGCTATCATTGGGAATGCGAATAATGCGATGGCCATTGCGGGTCAGTGGTGCAACCGTTGGCAGCGCTGGTAACTCAACTTGTGGTGCTTCGGCTACCGCCACAATTGGCTCAGGCGTGGCAAGTTCGGCACTGAAATCGACCGCTTGTTGATTGGAAAGCACTGCCCAGCCAGTGAGGGTCGCCGCGATTGCGGCAACACTCATGCTGGTATTGAGCATCAAACTGCTACGACGTTTTGGTGAATTGCTCATCGTGTTGTTTCCTTAGTTATCATCATCTTTTTTATCGTCGTCGTCTTTTTTATCATCGTCTTTGTGGTCGTCATCGCTACCACTATTGCTGTCACCACCATGGTCGTCATTGACATCATCGCTGCCATTGTCGTCGCTGCCACTGTCGTCGCTGCTACCAGACTCAACCTTGGCATAGACCACGCTGCCACTGTAGGCATCGACATAGACCCGACTATCGTTGGCAAAACGCACTTCGTAGACCAACGCGCCATGTTCTTCTTCCAACTCGACTTTGATCACCGTGCCGCCACCAAGATAGGCCACCGCCGCACTCGCAGCAGCATCGGGCGAGATTGTGCTTGGTGCTGGGGCGTTGGTTGGAGCAGGAGCCTGGGTTGGCGGTGCAACCGCAGTATTGGCCAAAACCGCGCCAGTGTTGGCATCGATATAGACCAAGCCGCGATCCAGCCGTGCTTCGTAAGCAGGTGTACCAGCATAATTAACTAACTCTGGCGTGGCCAATAAGCTGGCTCCAGGTGCAGCGGCCAAAGCCAATTGGCCAGCTTGCTCGGCTGAAATTGCATATTGCGGCGCATTCGAGCGTTCAACCGGAGCTTGGGTTGGTTGGGCTGGAGCTTGCGCAACGGGTTGGGCCGCTGGTACTTGAGCAACTGGTTGTTGTGCCGGAGCAGGCTCACGCACCACAATTGGCTCTTGCAAACGGGCATTGGCCTCGTCGATCGTGCGATTGGCTTCTTCAATCCGCTGGCTGGCTTCCAATAATTGTTGTTGATAGGCTTGATCGCTGGCCGTTGCAGTTGCTTGTACATCACCATCGCTGATTACATTTGGTACAGTGTTATCCATACCTGCAGCCAATTCAATTGGGCTAGGCTGAGCCAACGAACGAACCACGCCAACCACAATCGCCAAAACAAAAGTTGTCAGTACGGCGGCAAGTAAAAGTGCAAACTTGGGTTTCATCAGAGCCTCCTGTTGTTTGAATAACTGACCCAAGCATAGCAACTGTTTCTTGGAATATTCTTGACCAAGCTTGTGAATTTTCCAAGAATCTTCCAAGAATTAATTATTAGAGTAAGAGCATCACTTTTATGGTTTATTGGAGGTTGCTCATGACCGATCTAGCCCAATATCACCCATTGTTGGTCCATGCTCCATTGATGCTGTTGCCCACAGCAATTTTATTGCGCGTGTTACACTTGATTTGGCCCAAGGCTGGCTTTCGCATAACCGCAATTCTCTTATTGGTGGCTGGGGTTGGGCTGGGAATTTTATCCGAGGAAAGTGGCGAGGCTGCTGAGCATGCCGCCGAAGCGCGATCGGCCAATGTTGAAGCCATTCAAGCAACTGGCACCATTCCGGAAATGTTTGGTGAAGGCTCACTTTTAGAGACCCATGCCTCCTTGGCTGAAACCACCGTCATCGTCTTTATGCTGTTGCTGATTAGCGAAGCGATGTTGCTATTCCTAAGTCAACCATTGTTCGCCCGCTGGCGTGGATCTTTCAGCTTGCCAAGCGGCTTGCACAAACCTTTGGAAATTGGCTGGGTGGTCGTTGGAGTTGCAGCGATCGCTTTGGTGGTTTTAACTGGCCATTATGGTGGTAAGCTGGTCTATGAGCATGGGATTGGCGTTTCATTGAGTGCAATGCAATAAGGAACGAGCATGCGGGTGTTGCTAATTGAAGATGATCGCAAATTGGCCCGCTTGATTGAGCGAGCCCTGCGCGATGAACATCATCAGGTTGATCTGGCTTACGAGGGCGATAGTGGCTTGGATATGGCGCTGCATGGTATGTATGATGTGGCAGTGATCGATTGGATGTTGCCTGAGCGCGATGGTCCCAGCATTTGTCGGGCAATTCGCGCCGCCAAACTCAACACCAGGTTGCTTTTATTGACCGCACGGAGCCAAATTGAAGATCGGGTCACGGGCTTGGATAGCGGAGCCGACGATTATTTGAGCAAACCATTTGCCTTTGAGGAATTGTTGGCGCGAGTACGAGCTTTGGGGCGGCGCTTCAACAGCAATCTAAGCAGCGAAGAATTACGCTCAGGCGAGGTTGTGCTTGATCTGCGGGCGCACACGGCGCGGCGAGCCAATCAGCAGCTCGATTTAACCGCTACCGAATGGAATTTGCTCGAATGTTTGATTCGCAATAGCAACCAAGCCCTGAGTCGCCAACAATTGCTTGATTATGTCTGGTCGTATGAGCGTGATGTGCAACCATCGATGGTTGATGTCTATATCTCATACCTGCGGCGCAAACTTGAGCAACCAGCCAAACGTGATCCGATTCAAACCGTGCGAGGGGTTGGCTATCGTTGGGTGAGCGACAATGCTTAATCGATTGCGTTGGCGCTTAACCTTAATTTACGCTTGCACTGCTTTGCTGCTGTTGGCGGCAGTTGGCGGTAGCGTTTATTGGATGACAGTGCGCTATTTTCGCTTTGCCACCGAACGGGCCTTGCTCGAACGCATGACCTTGGAATTTGAGCAATTGGCCGCGCCCTTGCCGCCTGCCCTGCAAGCCTATCGCCCTCAGCAATTGCCCGATGAACGCCCAGTTGATAATGGGACACTTGCCAGTACGTTCGTTTTCACGATCGACCAAAACGGCCAAGTCTTCAACCCCAATCCGTGGAACCCGCCAATTCAGCCTGATCAAGCGGCGATTGAGGCGGCTAAGGCCGGCAAACTTGATCTGCGCACCATCAACTTGGCTGATGGAACCCAAGTCGCTTTGTTGACTGAAAAATTGACTCGAAGCGATGGCCCAGCTTTTTTGCAAGTTGGGCGCGTGCTCAACGAGCAAGAAGCGGCGTTAAGCACCTTGTTAAAAGGCCTAGTTGCTTTGTGGGCTGGGAGTGTGGTGGTTTTGGGCTGGTTTGGTTGGTGGTTGGCCGGGCGATCATTGCGGCCTGCCCAACAAGCTTGGGAGCGCCAACAAGCCTTTATCGCCAACGCCAGCCATGAATTGCGTGCCCCGCTGACCTTGATGCGAGCCAGCAGCGAAATTGCCCTGCGTGAATCGACCGACCCTGCCGAGCAACAGGAATTGCTTGAAGATATTTTGGCCGAAACCTATCACATGGCGCGGTTGGTTGAAGATTTACTGTTGCTCTCGCGGCTTGATGCTGCCAAAACCAATCTTCAGCGCGAAACTATCGATCTAACTGAGTTATGCCAGGATGTAGCCAAAGACGCTGGGCGCTTGGCACAAAATGCAGGAGTGGAGATTCGCGTGGCACATGCCGAGGGTCAGATCAAAGCGGATCGCACTCGCTTGCGCCAAGTTTTGTTAATTTTGCTGGATAACGCAATTGCCCATACACCGCGTGGTGGGAGCGTAGTTATTCACGCTGAACGCAAACAAGCTAACTATCAAATTAGCGTGATCGATACTGGCAAAGGCATCGATCCCAAACATCTCAAGCACATTTTCGAGCGTTTTTATCGGGTTGATAGTGCGCGAATCGCTGGCGGACGCGGCAACGGCCTTGGGTTATCCATCGCCCAAGCATTGATTCAAGCCCATAATGGCACAATTGAAGCTCAGAGCAACGTCGGCACTGGCACGACGATGATGATTACATTACCAAAATAATCCCTCACCTCTTCTCCCACGGCAGCAGGCGCGGGGCTAGCGCTCCTATTCATCCATTTCTTCAACCAACATGGGCACTCGAATGATAATCTGCGTGCCTTCGCCTGCCGATGAACGAATCTCGCAGGAGCCACCAGCGAGGCTTGCCCGTTCGCCCATATTCAACAACCCAAACGAGCCACGTTCCTCATATGAAGTCGTGATGCTCTTGAGATCAAAACCAATGCCACTATCACGCACCACAGCAGTGAGCATATGCCGCTCATGATCTTGAAAAAGCTCAATCCAGACCATTGAGGCTTTGGCATGTTTACGGGCATTATTGACCGCCTCTTGAATAATCATAAAGGTGGCGGCGGCAGTTTGTGGGGCCAAACGACCAAGGAAATTGCCAGGTGTAAAGCGCACTTGCATCCCCGATGGATCACGAAATTTGCTGGCGTATTCGTGTAGGGTTGCAATTAAGCCTTGGGTTTCGAGACCCAACGGGCGTAACTCAAACAACAGAGTACGCAACTCTTGGTAGGTTTTTTTGACCAAGGCCGCCAACGAATTAAGCTCATCTTCGACGCGCTCAGGCATGGCCTGCATCAATTTCTTGATGAACTCGATGTTCATGGCAATTGCTGCGACCGATTGGGTTGGCCCATCGTGCAGATCGCGATTGATTTGATGGCGCACTTCTTCTTCTTTGCGAATCAAGCGATCGCGTTCTTCTTTGAGTTTGGTGTAGAGATTGGCATTTTCAATCGAGATCGCCGCTTGGTTGGCCAGCATCGAGAGCGTGCGCAAATCGTGCTCGGTAAACGGGCCATTACGCTTATTGACCGCCTGAATTACCCCAACGGTCCGCTCGCGTGAACGCACTGGCACAGTCAGAATATTGCGGGTTTGATGCGAAATATCGCTATCAACTTGGCGATAGAAGCGCGCATCATTTTGCGGATCATCGACAATCAAGCCTTGACCATGGGTTACGACCCAGCCAGCGAAGCCTTGATCCATTGGCATGCGATAAGAACGCAATTCTTGGTTGTTGCTCGATGGTGTTTCAAAATACAGCTCTTTATGCACTTCATCGACCAACAGCAACGAGGCACTTTCGCTATCGACCAATTGGGTCACTTTTTCGATAATCGTGCGCAAAAGGCTGCGCAAATCAATATCACTGGCAATCGATTGGCTCACTTGATAGAGCAAATTCATCTCATCAAGCTCGCTGCGCGTCGTGTTGAGCAAGGCCACCCGATCGGCGGCTCCGCCAGCCACACCTACCAAAAGCAAGGCCAATTCGCCCTCGTTCTCAGGTGATACGCGGTCGGCAGAAACAATCAGGTGCAACAGGCCAACCTCATCATCACCGGAACGCAAGGTTAATTCCACCAAGGCTAGCTCATCGTTAATCCCATAGACCCCTAAATCCTGCTCGCCGCCAGTGGTGCGCTCGAAGACCGAGCGAGCCTGCTCGATCATTTCGTGGCCATCTGCGGGCAATTCGCCATGCTCCAGCGAAAACGGCACATTCAATGGGTCAATATAGAGCAATGCCCCTGCTTGGGCCGGCCAAAACTCAATTAAACGTTGCAAAAACGAATCAAGCAGATCCTGTGGGTTTTGGTAGGCGGTTGCCGTGAGCAACTGACTGAATGTTTGCCAGCGTTGAGCATCGAGAGTTATTGATGGCATTACCGAGCCTCCTTGCAGTATCAACTCAATCTACCCTAGCCATGCAACAGCGTCAAGCCTTGATCATGGTTGATCAGTTTTAGCATAGTTTTGCAATGATGGCTCAATCAACTAATCGTCATGTTGGTTAATGGCGGATGCTTGCCGATTATCTAACAGCAGCTATTTCATAAACAAATAGCGGGCACCAATGATAAACAGAAATGCGCCATAGAGCTTTTTCATGGTTGCCGACGAAATTGGCGCAGCAATTTTGGCTCCAAAATAGGTTCCAACTAGCAAACCAAGCGCAATAACGATCGAAGCTCGCCAATCTAAATTGCCCTCTTTATAGTAAACAAAAGCGCCGAGCAACCCAACTGGCAAAATTTGTGCGCCAATCGATGTGCCAGTCGCAAATTTCTGATCGAGTGCCAGCAACAAGACCATGGCTGGTACCATAATCGCCCCGCCACCAATTCCGAACATGCCGCCAGCCACTCCAGCGACCAACCCAATCAGAAGAAGATTGATAATCATGCCAACGCTTAGTGTAATCACGCGCTTTTGCTCCTTCGGTTGCTGATCCATTGATTCCTCCATTGACAGCTTGCCGCTATAATAGCGCAAACTGACCAATAACTTAGCACCGAATAGGATTGATACTTTGGAATTATTGTATGGACGCAATGCTGTTTTAGAGGCGTTACGCGCCAATCGGCGCAAATTGGGACGTTTACTGATCGCCGATGGCATCAAAGAGGGCGAATCGATGCAGGCGATCAATACAATTGCCCGCGAACGCCGAATTCAAGTTGCTAAAGTGCAGCGTGGTGAGCTTGATAAACGCACTGCTGGGGCAAACCATCAAGGCATTGCCCTCGAATGCGGTGCCTATCCCTATGTCGAAGTTGACGATATTATTGAGCTAGCCCGTGAGCGTGGCGAACAGCCGCTGATCTTGATTTTCGACCATTTGCAAGACCCACAAAATATTGGCACACTGATGCGTACCGCCGAAATTGTCGGCGCACATGGCATTATTTTCCCCGATCGACGCTCGGCCAGCATCACACCAGCGGTAATTAATGCTTCGGCGGGTGCAGTTGAGCATTTGTATGTGGCTCAAATTACCAATATTGCCCAAACTATCAAGCACCTGCAAGAGTACAATATTTGGGTGGCGGGAGTTGAAGATGATGAGCGGGCTGTCGATTTTGATAAGGCCAATTTGCGCGGAGCTTTAGCCTTGGTGATTGGCGCGGAAGGCCCAGGCTTGGCCCGCTTAACCCGCGAACGCTGCGATTTGTTGGTGCGCTTGCCGATGCGCGGCAAAGTCGCCTCGCTCAACGCCGCCACTGCTGGCTCAATCATTTTGTATCATGCTTGGCGAGTGAGGGGCTAGCGGCTAGGGGTCAGGGGCTAGGGATCAGAGGCCAGGGTTGTGATTGCACTGAATCAAATCGAACTGCCCCCTCATCCCTGAATCCTGACCCCTTCGTGCTCTTCGTGTCCTTCGTGGATCAATCGCTATACTACGCCCGTGGAGAACACCATGCTACGCAACAACGAACTATGGATCGCGATTGCCATCGCGGTAACCTCAACGATCATCGCGCGGTTGCCAGTGCTGCATTGGCTGGTTTATCCGTTTGAGCTGTTCAATACCTTTGTGCATGAGCTTGGCCATGGCTTTGCTTCATTACTGACTGGCGGCAAACTCGATCGGCTTGAAGTGTATTCAAATGGCGAGGGCGTGGCCTGGACAGCTGGCGGCATTCGTTGGATTGTGGCCAGTGCTGGCTATTTGAGCAGCGCCTTGGTTGGCGGCGCATTATTAATTCTTTCAGCACGGGGCATTAGCGCTGATCGCGTCACATTAATTATTGGAATTGCGCTGTTTGTGCTGTGTGGCTTGTTTGTTCGTAATATTTTTGGCATTATTGTTGGTATTTTGCTGGCGGGTGCATTCATTGCCGCTAGTTATAAATTGGCGTTGCACTGGAACGAGTGGCTCTTGTTAGTTTTGGGCGTGCAAACCATCTTAAATGCGCTCGATAGCTTATGGGATTTACTGCGACTTTCATCCTACCGTCGCCATGTCACCAGCGATGCCCTGATTATGCAACAAGCAACCGGAGTTCCAGCAATTTTATGGGCGTTGGTGTGGAGCGGCATCGCCCTCTTGATTTTGTGGCAGGCCATTCGATTTGCCTACTTCCGTGACATTTAGCCCATTCAAGCGCCGCCAGATGTGATATGCTCTAGGGGTGATCGAAGTAACCCGGAGGCAATCGCTATGCTGGAGGAGATTTTCGCTCCGCAATCGGTGGCCGTGGTGGGAGCATCTCCCGATCCATCACGTCTTGGTCACCGTGTCCTCAAAAATGTAATCGACAATGGCTATAAAGGGCGAATCTACCCGATTCATCCTACTGCCAGTGCAGTTTTAGGCCAAACGGCCTACCCGTCGGTCGCTGCTGTTCCCGCTGATGTTGAATTGGCAGTTTTGGTTATTCCACCGCAGCATGTCTTAAATGTGGTCGAAGAATGCGGCCAAAAAGGTGTGCGCGGTTTAGTCGTGATCACCGCAGGATTCAAGGAAGTAGGCGGTGAAGGGGTTAAGCTTGAACATCAATTGGTAGAGATTGTGCAACGTTACGGCATGCGCATGGTCGGCCCCAATTGTCTTGGTGTGATTGATACGGTCAGCGATTTGAATGCTTCGTTTGCAGCATTAATGCCCGCTGATGGTGAAATTGCCTTTATGTCGCAATCGGGCGCGGTTTGTACCGCCATTCTCGATTGGAGCAAAGAGGCCAATATTGGTTTTTCGCGCTTCGTCAGCCTTGGCAATAAATCCGATGTTGATGAAGTGGCGCTGTTGCAGGCTTGGGGCAACGATCCCCAGAATAAAGTTATTTTGGCCTATTTGGAAGGCATTTCCGATGGTCCAGGCTTTATTCAGGCCGCCCGCGAAGTAACCAAACGCACCCCAGTTATCGCAATTAAAAGCGGTACGACGGCAGCAGGTACGCGGGCAATTTCCTCGCACACCGGCTCGTTGGCGGGCAGCGAGAGCGCCTACGAATCGGCATTTGGCCAAAGCGGGATCATTCGTGCTCGCACAATGGAGCAATTGTTTGATTTTGCCTTGGTGTTTGCCTACCAACCCTTGCTGACTGGCTCACGCATTGCGATTGTCACCAATGCTGGCGGGCCTGGAATTATCGCCACCGATGCGATTGAGCGAGCTGGCTTGCAGATGGCCGAATTCACCCCCACAACCATCAGCCATTTACAAGCCAATTTACCAGCCACCGCCAATGTCTATAATCCAATCGATGTGATCGGCGATGCCAAAGCTGATCGCTATCGCATTGGGATTCAGGCAGCCTTGACCGACCCGAATGTTGATGCGGTGTTGGTGCTGTTTACCCCACAAGCTGGCAGCGAAGCCGAAGCCACGGTTGAAGCCATGGCCGAGCTTTCAGCCAACCAAAGCAAACCAATTGTCGCCAGTTTTATGGGCGCATATAGCATCAAGCCTGCGCTCAAGCTGCTTAATCAATATAAAATCCCCAACTACGAGTTCCCTGAACGGGCAGTATCGGCCTTGGAAGCCATGTGGCAACATCGCCGCTGGCGTGAACAACCAGCCATGACCTATGCGCGTTTTGATGTTGATAAAGCGCATGTCCGCGAGTTATTTGCTCAAGTGCGCGAGGCTGGGCGGGTTGAACTTGGCGAGATCGAGGCGCGTGAAGTTATGGCGGCGTATGGCATGCGTTTGCCCGACAGCCGGCTTTCGCGTTCGCCTGAAGAAGCCGCCGAAATTGCCAAGGAAATTGGGTTTCCGGTGGTGATGAAAATTAGCTCGCCCGATATTCTGCACAAAAGCGATATTGGCGGGGTGCGCGTGGGCATTGCCGACCCGCAAGCTGCCAGCGATAGCTACGAGCTAATCGCCTATCGCGCCCGTAAATTTAGCCCAAATGCGCGGATTTGGGGGGTTTTGGTGCAGGAAATGGCACGGAAAGGCCGCGAAGTGCTGGTTGGGGTCAGCCGTGATCCGCAATTTGGGGCGCTGATTGGCGTGGGCATGGGCGGTATTTATGTCGAAGTGCTCAAAGATGTTGTATTTCGACTTGCGCCCTTAAGCCGCGAAGAAGTGCGCGAACAACTGCGGGCAATTCGTTCGTTTCCATTGTTGCAGGGCGTGCGTGGCGAGCAAACCGCCGATTTAGAAGCCGTTGAAGATATTGTGCTGCGGGTCAGCCAATTGGTTAGCGACTTCCCCGAAATCGTCGAAATGGATATTAATCCGTTGGTTGTCTACAACCGTGGCGAAGGCGTAATCGTGCTCGATGCCCGCATTATTCTGCAAGGATAGATTTGAAAGGATGAGGGATGAAGGATGAATTATGAAGAGGAATCAGTTGGTTTCTCACGAATTTTGGATGAATATAGTTTCTTTAAAATTCAGCCAATATTCATCCCTCATCCCTCATCCTTCATCCTTCGATAAAGGAGTTTCGCTATGGCAACGCTGTATGTTGCATCAACAGAATCATATGTTGGCAAGAGTGCAGTTTGTGCTGCCTTGTTGCGCCAACTCAAGGATCGCCAGATTGATGCTGGCTACATGAAGCCAGTCAGTGTTTCGGTAACCCACACGCCAGAAGGGGCATTCGATGAAGATGCTGCCTTTATTCGCGAGAGTTTCGGCCTGAGCGAACCATTGGAGCAGATTGCGCCAGTGCTTTTGCGCCGCACGACGATCGAAAGCATTTTGCGTGGCGAGCAGCACGATTGGGCTGGGGCGGTGCAACAAGCGTTCCAAGCAATCAGCAGCCAACATCAAGTGACGATCGTTGAAGGCACGAACAGTTGGGCCGAAGGCTCGCTTGTCGATCTAAGTGCTGATCGGGTGGCCGATTTGATCGATGCGCCCATGGTCTTGGTTTCGCGCTACCGCACTACGCTCACCGTCGATGCAATTTTGTCGGTGCAACGCTTCGTCGGCAAACGGCTCAAGGGCGTAATTCTTAACCAAATCGAAGAAACCCGCCTCGATTTTGTCCAATCGCATGTTGTGCCATTCCTTGAGCAGCATGGCATCGCGGTTTTGGGCTTGTTGCCGCAAGATAGTGCGCTCTCAGGCATTCCGGTTGAAGATTTGGTGGCTGAGCTTGGTGGCAATGTAATTGGAGCCGATTTTGGCAAGGGCAAAATCATCGAATCGCTGATGATTGGGGCCATGGGAGCCGAAGCGGGCTTATCGCACTTCCGCCGTCGCGCCAACAAAGCCGTGATCACTGGCGGCGACCGCACCGATTTGCAACTGGCCGCCTTGGAAACCTCAACCAATGTCTTGGTATTGACGGGCAACTTCCGCCCACAACAATCGGTGATCGATCGCGCCGAACAACGCAACGTGCCGATTATCACAATTGCTGATGATACCTTGACGGCGGTTGAGCGGATTGAAAATATGTTTGGGCATATTCGCTTGCATGAACGTACCAAACTCGAACGCTTCACCAAACTCATGGCTGAGCGCTGCGATTGGTCACGCTTGGATGCGATTTTGGGCTTGTAGGTTCGTTTGAGCAGCAAAATCCCCGTGTTCAACTAAGAACACGGGGTTTTCTGTTTAGCCTTGAAGCAGAAGAATTGAGTTTAGCGATAGCGCCATTGTTCGTAGTGTTGGCCGACATTGCCCATCTCAACTTGCCAATCGGCGGGGTTGCTAGGCGTGTAGGTCAGCACGCGGCGCTCGAAGGCCTGTACCAACACAGTTTGCTCAACGCCACCAACATAGACTTTGGCCCAGTAGGCTTCGCTAATTGGGTAGCCCAAGGCAAAAACCCAATCCATTACTTGGCCGTTTTGGGTGCGACCATTTTGGTTGACCAAGCCTTGGCGATTGACAAAATCCCAGAAGGCGCTAGGGATGTTGTGGCCAGTTTGTGGCACGTAATGCACCAACTTAGCTGCATCAGTTGCAGCGCCAGCATAAGCGCTCACTTTGCCACTTCGCGCTAATTGCTGATCGGCGAATTGGCCAGTGCGATCGCTAGTTGACCCCAACAAATTGCTAAAACTGGCATAGGTTGGAGCTGAAGCATCGCCTAAATCGCCAGCAATATTAATTTGGGCGGGGCTACGCTGCACATAGTTGCTATCGCCAATTTGAATCTGGCCTTGAATCAATTCTTTAGCCAGCAAGCCGTTGGTCACAAACCATTGGCTTTGGCGGTCGGCCTCGAAATCGCTAATTTCCATGCGCGATTTATCGAAATATTGCACTTGACGCAAACCACCAGGCGCTTGATCGTAAACCTCGGCGCGGGCTTGGCCACTGCTCGGCCCCCACAACCACGAACGCACGGCTTGGCCACTTGCCACCGGAGCATCGGCGTAGCTCCAAACCTTGTTAAAAGCTGGGTCGGCAAATTTGCCATTACTGCGCGTATCGAAGTTGGGCAATTTGTTGCTCGATGAAGTTGTTGGGGTGGGATAGGCCGAAGTTGGCGTGCGGGTTGCCGTGCCAGTCGCGGTTGCCGTGCGATTAGGATCGCTAGTTGGCGTAACATCATCTTCGAAGGTTGGCGTAATATCATCTTCAAAGGTTGCGGTTGGCTGCATGGTCGGTTCGCCCTGATTTGCATTGGTCTTGATCTGGAAGGTTAAGGTGTAATCGATAAACTGATTGCCAACATCACCAACATTTTTGACCTGCACAAAATAGAAGCCATCGACGAATGGCGCGAAATCGATCCGCGAATCCAAGCCTGATTCATAATCGTCGTTGAAATCGATAATCGTCGTGCCATCGCGATCAGCCAATACCATGACTGTATCAGCACCAACGCTAAGTTCCGAGGTGAATAATGAATAGACTTTGCCAGCCTTGCCAAAGAATTTGACCCAATCGGCATCGCCGCGTGGGCACAACCGATGGTCAGGGTGAACTTCGCCAACCACAATCAACGGTGCAATTTCAGGCAACCCATCTGGCTCGTAGAGATCTTTACAAATTTCGGGGATGAGCGTTGGCGTGGGGCCGTAACTTTCGCTATTCAACACCACCGTATAGAGTGCATCAATAAACCCGCGTCCGGCGGAATCGCGCACCTTGATGTAATATTGGCCATTGGCAGGCGCACGCCACGATTGAATTCGTGGCTTGATATCGCTAGGGTCGTTGTTGCGCGGAAAGTCGTCGTTGAAGGCCAATTGATTGCCATTGCTATCATAGAGCGTCAACGAAAGATCCAGCCCATCGACCATTTGCGAGACATCAATTGTATAAACTTTGCCCTCTAAACCGCCAAATAAGAGCCAATCTTCGTCGCCAACTGGACAAATCGCGTGGACTTGGGGCACATCAACTTCAATTCGGCGAGCTTGGCTACGGGTATTATTTGGCTCAAATCTATCATTCATCGTCCCACCATTTCCATCGCAAATTCGCCCTGGTGTACCAGTATTAGTTGCAGTTGGGGTAGCAGGAGTCGGCGTATTGGTGCGGGTTGGAGTTGCTGTTGGTGCAACGACATTAAGCCTTATATCAGCAGAACGAACAATATTTGAGACTGTAGATCGTGCTTGGATATTAAACGTAAACAGTCCCCTGGCTGCCGCAGGGATTTGGATATTAGCAACAAAACTCGTAGACTCTCCCGAAGTAATACCTGGTAAAGGAGATGTTGCAGGGTTGAATGTTATAGTCCATCCTCCAGGAGTATTAGGTTGAAGATATGTATAAGTTTCTTGGACAATGTTATCTGGTGCTGTTGAATTATTACGAACCGTAAAGATTAACTGAAGTGTTTGACCTGCAACTGCATCTTGATCAACAACACTTGGGTCAATAAAAAAACTTGGGGTATTCGGTGCTTGCGGCTGGGCTTGGGGTGGGGTTACAGGCCGCGCCCATACACCGAGTGGCGTTAACAAGCCAGCTAGCACCACGAACATTAATAAACGCGCACGTTTCATAGGCAACTTCTCCGCTTCAAGGCTGGTTGATTTGACGAAAGGGTTAAAAAGAGCAGCATCGCTATTCTAGCCCATTATAACGTCAAATATTGATTTTGGGGCAAGCCAAAGCTCCCAATTATTAAGCATTTAAAGCTGATTGATCATGCTATTTTCGATAATTGGCTGGGGTGCGCCGTTTTGGGCAACCCGCAGCATGGCTTGGGCTAGTTGCTCGGTGGTAGTCACATATTGGGGAATCAAGCGTTTAAATACGGGATACAGCGGGCTAGTAAGCCTATACATCAACCGATACCAGCGGGTTTTGGAAACTATGCCATGTTGAGGTTGGATAAAGCCCGGGCGAAACATATAGGCTGCGCGAAATGGCAAGGCCAATAAGGCTTGTTCAGTTTGGCCTTTGACCCGTGCCCACATCGACCGCGAATCAGCATCAGTGCCCGAACCTGAAATATAACTAAAACTTGATTGGGGATTGAGTCGCGCCAAGGTTTGGGCCACATGCAGCGTCAAATCATAGGTAATCGAGCGATAAGCAGCCTCGGTCATGCCTGCCGCCGAAACACCCAAGCAAAAAAAACAAGCATCATAGCCCACCAATTCATGCTCGATTGAGCTTAGTTGATATAAATTGCTATGCACAATTTCGGCTAGTTTTGGGTGGCGTTGGCCTGTGGGCGTGCGGCCAACACACAACACTTGCTCAATCGCTGGATTCAACAAACACTCACGCAACAGGCCTTGGCCAATCATACCCGTAGCCCCAAAAATTATTATTTTCATCGAAATTTCCTTTTTCAAGCGATTGAATTAAGCCTAGCACGATTTCCATGCAAAATTAGTGCGAAGAAAAACGGTAGCCGCCAGCAGCAACCCTCGCTATACTGCTTGCAGTCAATCGGTCACACAGGAGTTTGCCCATGCAACAGTTAACTATCGAACAAATCGCAACGCCGATTGGCGCTGTCGTGATTATTAGCAGCCCTCAAGGCGTAGTCTATTTGGATTTTGGCGATAACCAAGCCCGCTGCCAACGCTTACTCAGCCAACGTTATGGCCAATTTGCGCTCATTCTCGCCAGCCAAAATCTGTGGGCCGATGCAGTTGCTAGCTATTTTGCAGGCGATCTGCGGGCGCTCGATCCGATTGCGGTCGATCTAGCAGGCAGCGAGTTTCAGCGCAAAGTTTGGTTGGCACTACGCGAAATCGGGGTTGGTCAAACGATGAGCTATGGCGAGTTGGCGGCCAAAGTTGGCACACCCAGCGCTGCTCGGGCGGTTGGCATGACCAATGGCCAAAACCCAATTAGCTTGGTGCTGCCCTGCCATCGGGTGATCGGAGCCAACAAAAGCCTGACTGGTTATGCTGGTGGTTTGGAACGCAAACGCTGGTTGCTGCGCCACGAAGGTGCTCAATTTAAAGATACGCCTGCCCAAGCGAGTTTTGAATTAGTGTGAAAGAAAAAATGATGTTAACTGAAACCGAGCCAAACCTGCCAAGCCATAACGAAATGGTTGCCCACATGCTGCAATCGGATGCCAGCTATAACGGCAAATTTATTACGGCAGTCAAAACTACGGGCATTTATTGTTTGCCAAGTTGCCGCGCCCGCAAGCCCAAGCCTGAGAATGTTGAATTTTTTAGCAACCCCAACGCAGCTCAAGGGGCGGGCTATCGCGCTTGCAAATTGTGCCGACCAGATGATTTTTATCGTGGTTTTGATCCTGAAGAACATTTGACTGAGCAATTGATTGAAGCGGTGTTGGCCCAACCAGCCGCATTTGCCGATGTTAAGGCCATGGCTCAAACTGCGGGCGTTGGCCAAACCAAATTATTTGAACTGCTGCGGGTCTATTACCACACGACCCCTGCCGATTTGCTGTTACGAGCGCGAATTGAGGCCGCTTGTGGTTTATTGCTCAACACCGAGCAAACGATTATTGCGATCGCCAACGAAGTGGGCTTTGATAGCTTATCGAGCTTCAACGAAAACTTTCGCAAACACACCATGCTCACGCCTAGCGAATATCGGCGTATAGCTGAAACTGGGCGATTTAGCCTTGCCTTGCCCAACGATTATCCTAGCCGCCAAATTTTAGGCCAGCTTGGGCGCGATCCAGTTAGCCTAACCGATCGGGTGGTCGAGCAAACATGGCACAGCACCTGTCGCTTAAATGAGCAAACTGGGGTGTTAATCGCAGTTGCAATCACCCCAACCACGGCTGAATGCAGGATTGTGGAGCAACCACCATTAACGCCCAGCGACGTTGCCACGATTCACAGCCATGTTATTGCAGGTTTGGGTTTAACCAACGATCCCAGCCGCTTCGAGGCTCATGTTGCCAAATCGCCGGCATTATTGCCATTAATTGAGCAACAACGTGGTTTGCGTATGCCCTTGGTGCATAATCCATTTGATGCCTTGGTTTGGGCAATTTTGGGTCAGCAAATTTCGCTGGCGGTGGCTTATCGCTTGCGCCAACGCCTTACTGAGCTGGTTGGGCAACAATTAAATGAGGATTTTTATCTTGCGCCAACGCCCGATGCAATTGCCCAATTAACCGTTGAGCAACTGCTACCCTTGGGCTTTTCCAACGCCAAGGCCCGCTATTTAATTGATACAGCGCAGGCGATTGTTGCTGAAAGTTTGCCCTTAGCGAGCTATCACCGCAAATCGGCCACACGGATCGAGCGCGAACTATTAGCGTTGCGGGGCATCGGCCCATGGACAGCCCAATATGTGTTGATGCGTTCGTTTGGCTTTAGCGATTGTGTGCCAGTGGGCGATAGTGGCCTGACCAGCAGCTTACAGGCATTTTTCCAGCTTGAGCAACGCCCAGATCGCTCGACAACCCTCGCTTTGATGGCGGCATTTAGCCCCTATCGCAGCCTAGCGACATTTCATTTATGGCAACGTTTGAAACCAATGTAAGAAATCAGGAGTTTTTAACCACGAAGGACACGAAGGACACTAAGTTTAGGTTTATTGTTCTAGCCCATTTGTTGGCAATTCAAACACTGGATTACCCCAACCTTAGCGATCTTCGCGTTCTTCGTGGTTCCATAACTTTTGATCATTCATCCCTCATCCTTCATAATTCATTCTTTTTTGATCCACCAAGGATACGAAGTGCACGAAGGTTTGATTGATCGTTCTAGCCCATTTGTTATCAATTCAAACACTGGATGAACCCAACCTTAGCGATCTTCGCGTTCTTCGTGGTTTCATAACTTTTTATCATTCATCCCTCATCCTTCATAATTCATCCTTTCGCAGAAAGTGCTACAATGCACGCCAATTGATTGTTGCTAGTACGGGATGGAACCTAGGCCATGACACAAAGCGAACACGAAGCGATTATTGCGCAAAGTGATAAATTTCTGTTGCCGCTTTACAAACGAGCCAAACTCGCGTTAGTTGGTGGCGAAGGCGCATGGCTGCATGCCGCCGATGGACGACGTTTGTTGGATGCAACCGCTGGGATTGCAGTTAATGCCTTGGGTTATGGCGATGCTGAAGTTGTAGCAGCAATTCAACAAGCAGCGACAGGCTTGTTACATAGTTCAAATCTGTATTACACCGCCTCAGTAGCTGAATTGGCTCAACGTTTGATCGATTTAACGCCGTGGGCTAGCAAGGCTTTTTTCTGTAATTCTGGCACCGAGGCAATCGAAGCCAGCCTGAAATTTGCCCGTCGCTACACCCACAACCAACGCCCTGAGCAGCAAACCGGCTTTGTAGCCTTTAACGACGCATTCCATGGCCGTTCGATGGGCGCATTGTCGGTTACCTCACGCGAGGCCTATCGCACACCATTTAATCCATTGATTCCAGGGGTGCGCTTTATCAACCTTGAGTGTGATCAAGCGACCCTTGAAGCGACGATTGATGCGAGCGTTGCCGCCGTGATTGTTGAGCCAATTCAAGGCGAAGGTGGAATTCGGCCAATCAGCCCTGAGTTTGCCCAAGCCTTGCGCCGCCGTTGCGATCAAGTCGATGCCTTGTTGATTTTCGATGAAATTCAATGTGGCATGGGCCGAACTGGCGACGTTTGGGCACACCAAGCCTTAGGCATCAATCCTGATATTATGGCGCTGGCCAAGCCGCTTGGTGGTGGTTTACCAATTGGCGCGGTGTTGGTCAACGAACGGGCTGCCAAAGCTTTGAATTACGGCGATCATGGGACAACGTTTGGTGGAAATCCCTTTATTTGTGCCGTTGCCAACGTCGTTTTGCAAAAGGTCACGCATCCCACGATGTTGGAGCATGTGCGCTCGGTTGGGGCCGAATTGGGCGCTGGCCTACGCGATTTAGGCGAACGCTTTGATGTGATTAGTGCTGTGCGCGGGCGTGGCCTGATGTGGGGTGTAGAATTCAAAGGCCCAACTGCGGCCCAAATTACCGAAGCAGCCTTTGATCAGGGCTTGCTATTAGTTGGTTCGGGCAACGATGTGGTGCGGGTGATTCCACCATTAATCATCGGCCATAATGATGTTGAGCAATTGCTTACCCGCTTAGGCGATGCGATCAATCAAGTCGTGAGCTAAATTTCTTTCATCCTAGCCCCTCTGCCAGCTTGTGGCAGAGGGGCTTTTAATTAGGAGCTGAGGCAATCACTATTCAGCTTGCAGCAAAATCCGCGTAATTTGCTCCATATGAATCAAATCGTGGCCAGTTACCTGCATCAAGGCATCGGCCAATGAGAATGCGCCTAATTTGGGATGTGTACCATGGCGCTGCCATTGTTCAGGGCTAAGGCTTTGGAAAAACTCCACGTAGCGCGTGCGCGAAACACATAATTCAGCATAAACAGCATGCAATTCACTGGCGTTGTAGTTGCGTTCACGAGCAAGCTGATCGGGATTGTAGCTTTGAAACAGTGGATTATCCTGTTCGAGCATACTGCTTGCCCGATCTTGAAAAATCCGATCGTAATCGCGCAAATGACAGACAACTTCTAAAACCGTCCAGCCATCAGCGCCATCGCGCAAGGTCGTGGCTTGTTGCTGGCTGACGCGAGCTAAAATATGCCCCAAAGTTTCGAGCGTGCGGCTCATCAGCGGCAGATGCCAACGCAGCATCGAATCAATTAAAGTTGGATCTGACATGCTTATTGCCCCTTTGCTTGTAACAAAATTCGCGTAATTTGCTCAAGATGGGTCACATCGTGAATGCCAACTTGCATGGCGGCATCAGTCAGCGAAAAGTAGCCACGTTCGGGGTGAGTGCCAGCTTTTTCCCATTGCGCAGGCGTGAGTGCCTGAAAAAATGCGATAAACCGTGGGCGTGATTCCTGCAAGGCTGCATAGACTGTGGGCAAATCGTTGCTATTGTAGTTGCGCTCAATCACCATAGCCTCGTGATCGTAAATTGGCAATAATGGAAAATCGCCATCACGCATCATGATTGCTCGCTCAAGGAAAATCTGGTCGTAATCGCGTAAATGGCACATCACTTCGACCACCGTCCATCCGTCAGGGCCATCGCGAAACGTGGTGGCTTGGGCTTGAGTCACAGTGCTCAACACATGACCCAGCGTATCAAGGGTCAATTGCATCAAATTAATATGGCGTTGGCGAACTAAAGCTAATTGATCGTGGTTGCTCATGCGCATTTCCTCGTAACACACCGATACCTTGTAAGCATAGCAAACCTAGCAAGCTTTGGACATGGACAATATGATGGAGATCTAAACGAGATTGTGGCTTGAGCATGAGCAAAATTGGTTATAATGGTGCGTGAATCCCCGGTACCAAAGGAGGTTCTATGCGCGTAGTCGCGATGATTATGGCTGGCGGTGAGGGGACACGTTTAAGCGTGCTATCCGAAAAACGCGCCAAGCCCTCGGTTCCATTTGCTGGCAAGTATCGCATTATCGACTTTACGCTTTCCAACTGTGTCAACTCCAATATTTTCGATGTTGCGGTGCTCACTCAATATCGGCCTCATTCGCTCAACGACCATATCGGCATTGGCAAGCCCTGGGATCTCGACCGCAATCGCGGCGGGGTACGCTTGCTTCAGCCCTACCAAGGTCGCAATGATCAGAGTTGGTATAGCGGCACTGCCGATGCCATTCTGCAAAATATCAATTACATCCGTGAACAACGCGCCGATCTGGTGCTAATTCTCTCAGGCGACCATATTTATAAGATGGATTACCGTGAGTTGATCGCCACCCACCTCGCCAAAAATGCTGATCTGACTGTGGCAGTCATGCACGTCTCGCTCGAAGAAACTGATCGTTTTGGGATTATGACGGTCAATGATGACGATCAAGTCGTCGAATTTACCGAAAAACCCAAGGCCCGCGATAAGGGCACATTGGCCTCGATGGGCATTTATGTGTTTGATGCCAAACGCTTGGTCGAACGCTTACGCGAAACCAGCAGCCAATATCCCAACCTTGATTTTGGCAAGCATGTGATTCCCACGATGATTGCCAACGACAATGTGTATGCCCACCCCTTCTCGGGCTATTGGGTCGATGTGGGCACGGTGCAATCGTACTGGGAAACTAGCATGGAATTGCTTGATCCTGCTTGCACCCTTGATTTGTTTGATGCTGAATGGCGCATTCACACCCGCTCAGAAGAACGCCCACCAGCCAAATTCGGCCCGCAAAGCAAAGTCGAAGGCTCGATGATTTGCAATGGCTGTGTGGTGCGTGGCACGGTTGAGCATTCGGTGCTCTCGCCAGGAGTCTATGTTTCACCTGGAGCGGTTGTGCGCGATTCAATCGTCATGACCGACACTTGGATTGGCCCAGGCGCGGTGCTTGATCGGGTGATTGTGGATAAAGATGTGGTGATTGGGGCCAATGTGCAACTTGGGGTTGGCACTGAGAACGTTCCCAATCGCTTGCAACCAGATAAATTGACCACAGGCATTAGCATTGTTGGCAAAGGTGCGCATATTCCTGCCGGCATCAGCATTGGCCGCAATGTTGTGATTGCCTCCGATTGCGATGAGGACCAATTCAACGGCGATGTGGCTAGTGGCGAGTCGATCTAGTGCTGGGGAGTGTTGTATATGCGTGTTTTAGCTTTGATTATGGCTGGTGGTGCTAGCCCTTCGTTGAGCGCCCTAACCGCTGGACGAGCCGCTGCCGCCACGCCATTTGCTGGCAAATATCGAATTATTGATTTTACGCTTTCGAATTGTGTTAATTCGGGCATTTACGATGTGGGCGTGCTTTCGCAGCACCAGCCGCGTTCGTTGCACGAGCATATTGGCGTAGGCAAACCATGGGATCTCGACCGCTTGCAAGGTGGTGTGCGCGTCTTGCACCCCTTTCCCACGCCTGATGGCGGCGGTTGGCAACGCGGTACTGCCGATGCGATCCGCTACCATCTTGATGTGATCGAAGAACGCCCCGTTGATTATGTGATGGTCTTGGCGGGCGATCACGTTTATAAAATGGATTATCGGCCTTTGCTCGATTTACATATGCAGCGCGGTGCAGATATTACCTTGGCGGTGCATAGCGTGCCACCACATGAGGCTTATCGCTATGGCATGGTTTCGGTCGATGGCGAAGGTCGCGTGACCAAATTCGAGGAAAAACCGCGCCGTACCAGTAGTGCCTTAGCTTCAATGGGCGTATATGCCTTCCGCAAGGATTATCTGGTCGATCTGCTGTATCGTGATCAGGCGGTCGATTTTGGTAGCGAAATGTTGCCGCGAATCGTCAATGAAGCCAATGTGTGTGCCTACACCTTCAACGGCTATTGGGCCGATGTTGGCACGGTGCAAGCCTATTACGAAGCCAATATCGCCTTGTTGGCCGAAACTCCCGCGCTGGATTTGTATGATCCTGAGTGGGTGGTGCGGACTCGTTCGTTTGAACGGCCTGCCGCCCAACTCGGAGCCGCAGCGCGGATTGAACGCAGTTTGCTCTGCGATGGCTGTCGCGTCGATGGTCATGTATCTGGATCGGTAATTGGCACAGGGGTTGTAGTTGGCGCAGGTGCAATTATCCGCGACTCGGTAATTATGCCCGATAGCGTGATTGAGCCAGGCGTGGTGCTCGATAACTGTGTCGTTGATAAACAGGTGGTAATTGGCCGTGATTGCCGCATTGGCGAAGGATCGATTGGCACGCCCAACGCTGCCCAACCTCAACTGCTCAACACTGGCTTGAGTGTGATCGGCAAAGCCGCCCGTATTAGTGCTGGCCATACCATTGGCCGTAATGTGGTGGTTACCGCGCGGACTTTTGTTGACCAAGATTTAGCCAGCGGCGAAACCTTCTAACCAAGCAGTTAACCACGAAGAGCACGAAGAACACCAAGTGCAGGTTCATCAAATGCCAGAATGATGAACCACTGCCAGAGAATCAACCAAACTACCTTTGTACGCATCATGTTCTTTGTGGTTAACCTAGCAATTCAAAAGTAAAGCGCCCGCAGATCCTTTGTTTGGGATCTACGGACGCTTAGTGGTTAAGCAATTTTAGGCCTGCGGTTTGTCGGCCTCATCCTTGCGTAGCCGATGTTTGTCGATGATGCCTGTGGCAATAAAGCTGGTGCGCTCGCCAATGTTGATCGTGCGGTCGGCGATGCGCTCAAGGTTGTGGGCAATCCATAAGTAATACATCGCTCGCTCAACATGGTCGGGCTGGCTGCGCATCGTGGCGAATGTCCAGGCCAACACTTCGCGATACAAGCCATCAATCTCGTCGTCGGAGTGTTCGAGGCGTTCGGCAGCTTGGGGATCACGCTCGTGCAAGGCATCAAGTGCATCGCGCAGCATGGCTTGGGCTTTCAAGGCCATGGTTTTGATTTGGGTTGGTTGCTGCAAGGCTGGCAATTCGATACAGCGAATCACCAACTCGGCGATCCCCTCGGCATAATCGCCAATCCGCTCAAGCTCCGAGGCTAGCTCCAAAAACATACTGACCACCCTCAGATCACGAGCCATTGGCTGTTGGCGGGTAATCACGCTCAGGGCGTTGGTTTCAATTTGGTAGCGTAAATCGTCAATCACATTATCGTTGGCGATAATTTGGCGGGCAAAAATCGGTTCGTTGCGTTCAAGCGACCACAAAGCATCGCGAACGGCCAAAGAAACCCGATTGCCCATATCACGAATCTGGCCTTCTAGCTCGGCCAAGGCATGCAGAAAATGTTCGCGCATTCGATACCTCGTGGCCACATGGTGGCAGATATACAAGAGCAACGAACATTGTCCGTTGCTCATTGCTCGCTATTGCAGCTAACTGGCGGATTAACCGAAGCGTCCGGTAATGTAATCTTCGGTGCGTTTGTCTTTGGGGTTGGTGAATAAATCGCCAGTTGGGCCATATTCCACCAACTCGCCAGCGCGTTGATCGTTCATCAAGAAGAAGGCGGTGTAATCTGAGGCGCGAGCAGCTTGTTGCATATTGTGGGTCACAATCGCAATCGTATAGCGTTGGCGCAACTCCATCATCAGTTCCTCGATTTTCAAGGTGCTGATCGGGTCGAGTGCCGAACATGGCTCGTCCATCAAAATTACTTCTGGCTCGACCGCCAAGGCGCGAGCAATACACAAGCGCTGTTGTTGACCACCAGAAAGCGCCAAACCACTTTCCTTCAACTTATCTTTGACATCATCCCACAAGGCTGATTGACGCAAACACCGCTCAACCAAATCGTCCATTTCGCTCTTCGTGCCCTTCCAACCGTTGATCCGTGGGCCAAAGGCGATGTTATCGTAAATGCTTTTGGGAAAAGGATTGGGCTTTTGAAACACCATGCCGATGCGGCGACGAACTTCGACCGCATCAACATCGCTGGCATACAGATTTTGCTCGTGGAACAGCACTTCGCCTTCGACCCGTGCGCCATTGACCAGATCGTTCATGCGGTTGAGCGAGCGCAGCACCGTGCTTTTGCCACAGCCTGAAGGGCCGATCAGCGCGGTAATTTTGTTGCGTTCGATATTCAGCGAAACATTGTTGATGGCGCGGAATGCTCCATAGTAGACATTCATATTGCGCACAGTCAAGGTATAGTTGGCAGTGTCAGTTTGTTTCTCGGTCATGGCTTAACCTCGTTTGCTGAAGCGATTGCGTAACAAGACGGCAATGGCATTGAGCGATAGCAACATCACCAACAACACCACAATTGCTGAGGCCGCAATATGGGCAAATTCTGGTTGTGGTCGCGATGTCCAGTTGTAAATTTGAATTGGTAATGCGGTAAATTTGGCAAATGGGCCATCAGGATCGGTCACGATAAAGGTCGAAGCGCCAACCACAATCAAGGGGGCGGTTTCGCCAATTGCCCGTGAAACGGCCAAAATTGTGCCAGTAAAGATCCCTGGCAAGGCGTTTGGCAACACATGATGCCAAATTGTTTGCCATTTGGTCGCCCCAAGCCCATAGCTAGCTTGACGCAACGACAATGGCACAGCGCGAATCGCTTCTTGGCCATTGATAATCATAATTGGCAAAATCAGCAACATCATGGTGAGCGAAGCAGCGACGATTGTGCGGCCATTGCCACTATCAGCGCCGAAGATTCGCCCGCTGGTCAGTGGCTCAAGCGTGCGCACAAAAATCACCAAACCAAGCATCCCATAAATAATTGATGGCACACCGGCCAAATTATTGATATTGGTTTGAATGATGCGGTTAAAGCGATTGTCGGTGGCATACTCTTCGAGGTAAATTGCTGCGCCAACCCCAATTGGGAAGGCAAACAAAATCGTGATTGCGATCATCCACAATGAGCCAAGCAAGGCCGTGCGCACCCCAGCGCGAAGCGGGTCGCTCGACATTGGGGTGGTCAAGAAGCCAGCGGTGAGCCATGAACGGAATTCAAGCTTGGCTTCGGGAAACTCGCTGGCCACTTGGGCATCGATCGCAGCCTTGTTGAACCACGAATCGCGCAGCGTCCAGGTTTCGAGGGTTTGAGGCTTTAACACCCGCTCAATCACCAAATCGTAAACTTCGCTATCGCTACGGTCGGCCATAGGCTTTTCGCGCTCTAGGGTACGAAAGGCGTTTTTGCGCATATTATCTTGCAAGATGACCACTAATTCATCTTTGCTAAGCTCATCAAGCGGCTTATCGCTGAGGGTTGCTGGATCAACTGCATATTCGGTGGCAACATAGCCAAAGACTTCATTGACCACGTTGTAAATCAACAAACTTAGGGCAATTAAGCCAATAATCGTGGCCGAAAGAAAAATGGTGCGCCAGATTGCGCCAGTGCGGCGACGGCTAGCAACATTGCGGCGCGCCGCTTCACCTTGAGGCAACCCTGATTTAATCTCATCATTCAGTGTTGTCATTATTCGTATACCTCACGGAAGCGGCGTACCAAGCGACGGCTGACCATATTGAGACCGAGGGTCATCAAGAACAGGGTCAAGCCGATGGCAAAGATACTGTTGTAGTCGATGCTGGCATAACTTAAGTCGCCACCGCTGATCCGTGCGATGTGGCCAGTCATGGTTTCGGCGGCTTCGAATGGATTGAAGGTAAAGGTTGGTTTAGCACCAGCCGCCACCGCCACAATCATTGTTTCGCCAACTGCCCGCGAAATTGCCACCACAAAGGCCGCAATAATCCCCGAAATCCCCGCTGGCAAAACGACTTTGATCGCCGTTTCGAGGCGGGTTGCACCTAAGCCATAAGCCCCTTCACGCAGGGCGCGTGGCACAGCACTGAGCGCATCTTCACTCATCGACGACACCATGGGAATGATCATAATCCCCATCACCAAGCCAGCCGAAGCCATGTTGTAGATATTGACATTGGCCTCACCAAAGATTGCCTTGAGGACTGGTGTCATAAATTTGAGCGCAAAGTAACCATAAACCACGGTTGGCACGCCCGCCAAAACTTCCAAGATTGGCTTGAGAATGCTGCGAGCGCGGCTTGAGGCATATTCGCTCAGATAAATTGCCGCTGCGAGGCCGGTTGGCAATGCAATAAACATTGCGATGGTTGAAGTGAGCAACGTTGAGAGCAGCAAAGGCAAAATCCCAAATTCATCAATTTGGGGTGACCAAACCGTGTTGGTCACAAATTCGACAATGCTGACTTGGCGAAAGAATGCAATTGATTCTGAGCCAAGCACAACCACGATCCCGATCGTTGTGAACATCGAAAGCACACCGCAAAAGAGCAAAAATCCTTGGATGATGCTTTCACCAAGGCGCGGCTGCTTTTTTAGGCTAAACGGGCGAGTTGTCTCACGCTGCGAGGTCGTAATACGACGGCTATCCATACCAATACTCACCTTATCGTCCATTGAAACCTCCCGGTTTTGAATCGGGGTTTGTGTAGGTCAACAGGCTGCGGAGCCGAAACTCCGCAGCCTGTGCCATGGTACCATAAACCCTTGGTGCTTACTTGGTTGCGTCGAGCAGGTTTTGCTTGGCTTCGTTCAATGCTTCTTCACTCGCTGGGAAGTAGCCCACTTCGAGGATAACTTCATTGACGTTGGTCAAGTAGTAGTTGATAAAGGCCGCGACTTGAGCTTTTTCAGCCAAAATGTTCTTGGCTGAGTAGATGTACAACGGACGAGCCAACGGATAGCTGCCATCTTCGGTGGTGGCTTCGGTTGGTTCCACACCGTCAATCGTCAAGGCTTTGAGCTTGGCTTTGTTTTCGTTGTAGTAGGCATAGCCAAAGTAGCCGATCGCATTAGCATCGCCTTCGATCCCGGTCACCAAGACGTTATCGTCTTCGCTCAACTGTGGGTTGGCACCCAAGATGAACTTCCCTTCTTTAGCGTAGAAGTGTTCGACGAAATAGTCGAAGGTCCCGCTATCGGTGCCTGGGCTGTAGAGTTTGATTGCTTCAGCAGGGTAGCTGGCATCAACTTGGTCCCAAGTTTTGTAGGTGCCTGAGAAGATATCGGCGACTTGGGCTTCGGTCAAGTTGCTAACGAAGGTATTTTTGCTGCTGACCACCACGGCCAAGGCATCGGTACCGACGCGGAACTCAACGACTTCACGGCCTTTATCGGCACATGCTTTGGCTTCTTCATCTTTGATTGCGCGGCTGGCGTTGGCGATGTCGGTTTCGGCAGCAGTACAGAAGCGCTCGAAACCTGCACCCGTACCGATGCTATCGATCGTGATGTTGCCAGTATAGCCGTCTTCGGTGAAGATTTCAGCCACGGCTTCGCTCAACGGATAGACCGTTGATGAACCAGCACTCACGATATCGCCTTGAATTGCAGCAGGATCAACTTCTGCCAAAGCGACAGCGCTACCAGTGTTGGTGTTGCTGCTGCTGCCACCAGTCAAGGCATTGACCAATGCATCTTTCGCTTCGCCCAACGCTTGGTCGCTGGCTGGGAAGTAGCCCACTTCAAGAATAACATCATTGACATTGGTCAAGTAGTAGTTGATGAAAGCAGCAACTTGAGGCTTTTCAGTCAAAATATTCTTAGCTGAGTAGATGTACAACGGACGAGCCAACGGATAGCTGCCATCTTCCGTCGTGGCTGCGGTTGGTTCGACACTATCAATCGTCAAAGCTGTCAGCTTGCTCTTGTTTTCGTTGTAGTAGGCATAGCCGAAGTAGCCAATTGCGTTGGCATCGCCTTCGATCCCCGTCACCAACACGTTATCATCTTCGCTCAATTGTGGGTTTGCACCCAAAATGAATTTTTCTTCTTTGGCGTAGAAGTGTTCGACGAAGTAGTCGAACGTTCCGCTATCCGTGCCTGGGCTGTACAGTTTGATCGCTTCAGCTGGGTAGCTGGCATCAACTTGGTCCCACGTTTTGTAGGTACCTGAGAAGATGTCGGCGACTTGGGCTTCGGTCAAGTTGCTAACGAAGGTATTTTTGCTGCTGACCACGACGGCCAACGCATCGGTACCAACTCGGAACTCGACGACTTCGCGGCCTTTGTCGGCACATGCTTTGGCTTCTTCATCTTTGATTGCGCGGCTGGCGTTGGCGATGTCGGTTTCGGCAGCAGTACAGAAGCGCTCGAAACCTGCACCCGTACCGATGCTATCGATCGTGATGTTGCCAGTATAGCCGTCTTCGGTGAAGATTTCAGCCACGGCTTCGCTCAACGGATAGACCGTTGATGAACCAGCACTCACGATATCGCCTTTAACCGTTGCTGGGTCAACTTCTCCACCAACAGAAACTTCAGCGGTTGCTTCAACTGAAGGAGTTGCAGCAGCTTCAGTGGTGGGGGCAGTAGTAGCAGCAACTTGGCCAGTGGTGGCGGTAGCTGGTGCTGTAGTGGCTGGTGCAGTGGTTGGAGTGCTGTCGCCGCCACATGCTGCGAGCATTGTCAGCAACATGATTGAGGCAAGCATTAAACTCAGCAGTTTCCGCATGATCTGGATTCCTCCGAAAAAGATATTTCTGTAAGTTGCAAATTGAATTACGTGCATCACGTAAGAGCAGTCTAAATCGCTATACTTAAACTGCTTTGATCGCTGTGTTAAGTTCCGATTAAATGTTAGTACAATGCTGAGTGCGGTGGATTGGCGCGTTAAACGTCAATTACATTTAACCCATAATGATGCAGAAATTCACGCACCGAAGCCGTATCGGGCAAGGCTACAACTTGGCGCATTTCTGAGCGCGAAAGCACCACTTCAACCGCTCGAATACTGCCCCGTTGATCAAGATAGGCATGGCGGCCAAGTACCGGAGCATCAATTTGCCAGCCTTGTTGCATGTGGTAGCGCACGAGTTCCAAGCGTTTGGTCGCATCGTCTAGGTGAACCATAAGCGATCAAGCCTCCGTGATGCGCAATTGCGCAATTCAACGCCGTTAGACTTGATCAGACCATGTTTGGGTTATGCTGAGGTTAATCGTTGGTCAAATTATGGCGATTAAGCTTCGTTGGCCTTCGATTGAGGTAGTTGGTAGCTGGTGGAACGACCATCACCAGAACGCACTAAAACATTCCGCTCCACCAAATCATTGAGATCGCGGGCGGCTTGTTTGGGCGAAATTTGGGTTAACTCACGGTAATCACGGTTGGTAATCGATGGATGTTGTTTGAGATAATCGAAAATTCGCTGCTGACGCTCATTTAATTCGATCGTTGGTGGGTACAGGCCCGGGTAGTTTTCAGCCAAGCCATGCAAATCGTTTAACAAGCGATCAAGGCCACTCGATTGAGCCAATTGAATCGCCTCGGCATAGTAGTGGCGCATCAGTTGGCTTTGGCCAAGCTCAGCATAGGCTTCGGCCAAATCGTAGCAAGTATTGGCTTGCCAATTGTGGTTGTGCATGGCCGCAAAAATCTGATAGGCCGCCAGATAATGCTCGACCGCGAGGGTAAATTCTTGCATCCAAAAGCAACATGCGCCGATGCTTTTTTGACATAGGCCTTGCATGCGCCGATTGCCCGTGCGATCAGCCAAATTCAGGCTTTGCTCAAAATAATCAAGCGCTTGCGAGTAATGGCCCAAATCAAGGTAATCGTAGCCTAAATTATGGGCGATATGGGTCATGAGTAAACTATGGTTCACTTCATTGGCCGCCAACCATGCCGCTTGATGCTGGTTGATCGCCTCAGCATGCTCGCCCCGATGAGCGTAGAACATCCCACGGGCGTTAGCCAGCTCGGCCCAAGCCCCGCGATCAAGCGGATCGATCAAGCTAGCGGCTTGCTCAAGGCTGGTTTGGGCTTGCTCAAAATCACGCTGATCCTGAAACCACATCCATGCTTGCTCCAAACAAACCCGATAGCGCAAGGGGTCGTTGGGTGCGGCCCGTTCTAAAATCGCGATGCTATAGTTGAAGTGGGCTTGCGCTTCCATGGTGCTTTGCGAACGAAAAGCCTTGCCCCGCTTGTAGTAGGCCTCGGCTTTGAGCAATGGCTCGTTGGCGGCCAAAGCTGCTTGATATTCACCCAAGGCGGTTTGGACATCGTTCATGGTCATGGCTACATCGCCACTGACCAACTTCAGCCGAAACCACAGCTGTGGTTGTTGAATATCGTGGGCTTGAATCTGGGCCAACAATTCACGCAGTGCGCGACCCTGCAAATTATCAACAATCGTTTGATGCTCAGCGATGACCAGACTAGCTGCTTGATCGTAGGCTTGGGCTTGAACCCAATGTTGAATTGATTGGAGTGGCTCGCTTGGTTGCAGCAACTCCGCTAATTGTTGATGCCAGCGGCGGCGTTCGGGAGCGCTAATTTGGCTTTGTAAAAAGGATCGCAGCTTTTCAACCAAACCCAAACTCTCACTTCTAATCAGGCCATAATCGGCTAATTGTTGAATTGTGGGTTCGGCAATAGCATTTAATTCGAGCCAATGCTCCAGCCAACGTTGGGCTAGTGGTTGCTGATTGAAAGCCAGCATTCGTGCAAGGGTTTGTTCCGCAACCGTTAATTGCGGATACAATCCAATAATCGCATGGTTAGGAATCGTGGTGCTTGGTTGCTGTAATTCTTCGAGCAGCAATTTTGCCAAGCTTTGCACTGCTTGGTTGCGAATTGGATAGATTGTTTGCTCGACCACGCCCATGGCCTCGGCGAGATCGGCAATTCGCAAGCCTTCGATATAAAAGCCTGCCAACACGTTGTATGGTCGCCAAGGCAAGGCTAGCCAATGGCGCTCACCGTGGGGGCGAATCCGCTCAATCAGCCACCACAACAGTGCTTGAACTGCTCGCCCAAGCTCAGCCGAACCTTGGGGCGTATCAGCAACATACCAACGTTCGATTACCCGGCAGGTTGCTAAAGGCGAACTCGCCAAAAACAACACATCACCCTCACGAGCATGGCGCAAGGCTTCCGCCAGCATTTTCTCAATCGTTGCTAGGTTGTAGGCCAACAAGTCTGGCTGATTCATGGTACATCCTTGTCCAAATTGCGGCTGCTCCTCACTCCTACCGCATACCCCGAACCATTGGCTAATCAGGTCATGAGACGAATCGAATCGCTTAAAAATAGCTAAAAACGCTAGAGCTTTTTTGATTGAGTTAGGAATGGCTGACTGCGATACTAAAACCAGCTTCCACTACGTCCCCGCCATTGTCACGTTCCACCCCGTGTAAGGAGGATTGTATGTCGTTGGTTCTACGTCGGTTTGGCATGATCGCATTTATGGTCATGTTTATTTTAGCATTAGCGATTGGCAGTTCTGCCAAGGCCGCTCCGTTGGCCGATGATGTGAGCATCGATCTTGGCGATGCACCCTCATCAAACAACAATTTTGGTTTAATGATGGATGCCTATAGCGGCGTGCCTGCTAAGTATCCAACCGTCTTCTCGACTGTGCCGAATGGCCCTTCACACATCTTGGCTAAGTTGATTCACCTTGGCCCCGGCGTAAGCCAAGAGGATGAGGCTGATAGTGGTTTTGATGCTGATGGCCCAAATAACATCGACCCCAGCGCCAACACCCCCGACCAAGATCGCTATGATAATGCCTTCCTCAGCCCATTGGATATCAATAGCTTGCCCAACTGCCAACCAACCCAACTGCGCTACCAAGTGACAGTTGACCCAAGCTGGACTGGTGGCACAATCAAGCTGTATACCAACTTGTGGTTCGACTGGGATCGCAGCGGCTATTGGGGTGGAGCAACCTTCAATTGTGCCAATGCGACCACCACTGAATGGTCAGTCCAAAATGATGTGAATGTGATCACTGGCCCTGGCACCTATATTTTCAGCACCTCGGCTTTCTTGCCAGTCAATACCAATAGCAACAAACCCTTGTGGATGCGGATTTCGTTGAGCGAAACACCTGCAACCAATGACGATGGTCGCGGCCCAGCCAATCGCTGGAAATATGGCGAAACCGAGGACTACCTATTAACCGGTAGCGATGAGCCAACCCCAGAACCAACCAAAACCTTTACCCCAACTCCAGTCCCAACGCGGACGTTTACCCCAACCCCACCACCAACCCGCACCTTTACCCCAACGCCAACCAATACGGCGACGGCTACCTCAACTAATACCCCGCCACCAACGCGGACATTTACTCCAACGCCAACCCCAAGTGGCAATGATATTATCTCCGATCTTGGCGATGCGCCGGATTCGACCAACCACTTCTCAACTGGTATGTTGGCCTATGCTCCAGCGACGGGTGCTCGCTACCCGACCGTGTTCGACCCCAGTACAGGCTTGCCTGAAGGCCCATTGCACTATGATGCCAAACAAGTTGTGCTTGGCAACCTCTCAACCTTTGAACGCGAGGCGGATATTGGCCCCGATGCCGATGGCGTGAACAATATTCAGCCAAGCACCAATTTACCCAACCTTGATAAAGCTGATGATGCCTTCTATTTGGGCGTGCCCACGGTCAACAGCTTTATTCCCGCCTGCCAAACCGAGGCTCTTGACTATCAAGTAACGGTCAACAGTGTTCCATCAGGTGTCACACGCCTGTATGTCAACGTCTGGATTGACTGGAACCGCAGTGGTTTCTGGGGTGGTTCAACCCAATGTAATGGTGGCTTGGCCAATGAATGGGCCGTGCAAAACCAAATGATCCCTGTGGTAAGCGGCAACTATGTCACGCCCAATTTCTTGAGTGGGATTCAAACCAGCAATTTAGGCGATATCTGGATTCGGATCACGATCAGCGATAGCCCAGCAACCAACGATGATGGCCGTGGCCCAAGCAGTGGCTGGAAATATGGCGAAACCGAAGATTATCTGCTGCGCTATATCACCAACCCAACGCCAACCCACACGCCAACTCATACCCCAACCAATACGCCAACCAATACCCCGACTCCAAGCCATACCCCAACCCCGCTGCCAGCAATCAGCGATTTGGGCGATGCTCCTGATTCAAGCAACAATTTCGCGGTCAATATGACCACCTATGTTACTGGCGTGATTGCCCGTTTCCCAACCGTCTTTGGTGGCCCCGCGCCAATTGGCCCCTTCCACCGCGATGCCCGACGCTACCACCTTGGCCGAGGTGTAACCTTCGAAAAAGAAGCTGACATTTCGTTCGACATGGATTATACCCATAACATCTCACCAACCCTCAACATGAACGACCAAGATCGGGCTGATGATGGTTTGGTTAGCCCACGCACCTTGCAGGCGTATCAAAACTGTAGTGCTACGCGGTTTACATACACCGTCACCAATAATACTGCATCACCTTTGACGGTCTATTTCAACTCATGGTGGGATTGGAACCGCAGCGGCAATTGGGGCGGAACCTTCCAATGTCCCAATGGGCTTTCCAATGAATGGGCGGTGCAAAATCAAGTGATTGTACTGGCTCCTGGGGTCAATACCTTTACTACGCCTACGTTCTTCCCCTACCATCCACCACAACGGGCTGGGATTTGGTTCCGCATGACGGTTAGCCCAACACCTGCCAGCGCCGCTGATGGTCGTGGGCCAAATGCTGGTTGGGAGTTTGGCGAAACCGAGGATTATATCTTCATGCCCGATTTGGGCGATGCGCCGGATAGCAATAATAGCGCAGGAGCCAGCATCCTCGCCTATTCGCCAGCAACTCAAGGTTTCTTCCCAACGATTTTCAACCGTGTGCCAGCCGCTTTGCCCAAAGGCCCATTACACCAAAACTTGGGCATGCCGTATATGCTAGGCAAATCGTTGACCGCTGAAACTGATGCCGATATTGGGCTTGATGACGATGCCACAACTAATATTCAAACAGCGCTGAACCGGGGCAATTTTGATCGCGCCGACGATACCTTTGCCGGTGGTCCACCGACTGCCAATAGTTTCGGCCACTGCCGCGCCAATACTTTGCCTTATACCGTGCGTTTGCCCAATAATCCAGCCCCAACTGGCTCGATGGTCGCCTATGTCAATGTCTGGATCGATTGGGGCGCGAATGGGCAATGGGGTACAAACTATGGCTGTGTCGATTCACTTGGGATTACGCGGGTAGCTCGCGAGTGGGCTGTCCAAAATCAGGTCGTCAATCTTAGCGGCCCAAATGTCTACAACTTAGTAACGCCAGTGTTCTATTCATATCAACCAACCTTGCCATTCAAGCCAGTTTGGCTGCGGATCACCATCAGCAACACCCCGGCAACCGCCGCCGATGGTCGTGGCCCAAACACTGGTTGGGAATACGGCGAAACCGAAGATTATCAATTGAAGGTCTTGTTGACCCACGTGGTTAGCGGCCATGTCTTTGATACTGCTGGCTTGCCACTTGTTGATGCCAATGTCTACTTGTATCGCCGTGGTACTGCTGGCAATCCAGCTCCCGAGTTGGTTGCCAGTGCCCAAACCGATGAACAAGGGTTCTACGAAGTGAGCGGCGAAGCCAATGGTGAATACTTGATCTTCGTCGAGCAAGCGGGCTACCAATCAATTTGGTACAAAGATGCCGCCACCGCCGACCAAGCTCAACCGATCTCAGTCGATGAGCCTGGGGTCAATCGAATCGATGTTACGCTTGTGCCAAACGGCGAACCAGCGCCAACCTACGAAAAATAAACGGCACTGCTAGCCAATTCAAACAATGAGGTTACCGACGCTTGCTCAGCCAGTTTTGGCTTGGGCAGGCGTTGGCGTTTGCGGAGGATTATCCCATGGGAACACGTCTGCTGCGGTGCTGCTTGCTGATCGGTCTATTGTTAAGTGCCATGCTTCCGCCAATCGTGGAGGCAACACCGAAAGCAGCGCCATTGGTGGCCATTTATATTTTGGCCTACGATAATCGGCTTGATAGCACGATGAATTTAACGCCCTATTATGATGCAACTCTCACTAGCATCACCAATGCCACTGTTGGCCAGCCCGATCTCACGGCGATTGTGTTGGCTGATTTGGCAGGAATGAATGATACCCATGTGCGGGTTGTGCAGAATGGCAATGTCAATACCTTGATTGGCTTGCCCGACTTTGATGGAATTATTGATAGCAACCTTAAAGAATATGATGTGACCGATGGCAAAACCTTGGGCGGTTTTTTATTGTGGGCCAAAAGCAGTTACGTTGGCCAAAACTACACCTTGAGCTACATTGGCCATGGTGTGCCAATTATGCCCGATATCGAGATTTCAACCCTCAGCCAGCCCGAACGCCCAGCCAGCAGTGTCAATCTGCCACCATTGCCCACCCGCATTGGGGCCAATGCCGATGTGACCGATCACACGCTGACCACGAGTATCAGCGGCTATAATGCGCTTTCGCCCAATGATTTGGCTTTGGCCTTGGCAATTGCGGCTCCGGTTGGCCCACGCTTGGCCGTGCTCGATGTGTTGATGTGCTTTGGTGGCTCGATTGAGGCCTTATACCCACTTGCACCGTATGCTGAATATCTGACTGCCTCGCCCAATTATGCCTTTTTCGACCCAACGATGCCTGGTAATGCGCTATTTGGCTTGAATAGTAACCCCAATCCGCTACAAATGGCCCAGCACATCCTCAATAGCTACCATAATCAACTGCCAAGCAGCGATCATCCACGCATTTTAAGCGTGATCGATGCCGATCAATTAAACAATCTCAAAACGACGTGGGATAGTGCTTCGAACGCAATCTATGCCAACTTGCTCAATCCCAGCCAGCGCGAAGTAACTCGCACAGCCTTGTTTAACGCCTACCTTGAGAGCCGAAAATACGATTTGACCTATTGTGAGCCAAGCGACTGGGAGCTGAATGCGCCCGATGGCTTGGTCGATTTGCGCAGTTTTGCCCATGGCTTGAGCCAAAGTTTCGCCAATCTCAATCCGCAAGTTGCTAGTTTTGCTGCGCAAACCCGCGATCGGATTCGCAATAGCAGTGGTAATCCAATGGTTGTGGTTTATCGCTTGGTGGATAACGATTTTCCATGGTTCGACCCAACGCCAACCCAATGGATTTTTGATGGCCCTAACCAGCTTGGGATTGACGATGATGCCGCTGGCTTAAGTTTATATGCCGATTTGCAAGGTCTTTCGGTGGCGGGAGCAACCGAATTAAGCTGGCAGGCCCATTGGTATCACGATGATGATACCCAGCTCGACAATCCGCATCCGTTGGCATTTTTAGCCGATGTGACTCATCGCAACGGCTGGGATGAAGTGTTTCAGGAATATTGGCGCGATATTGAGGTACAAACGGCGTTGTGTACGCCCAGTTTACCTGCTGCCCGCGATCAATCGACTCCTCGCGCCGATATCAGCGTGAGTCAATTCAACCCTACCGATAGCAACTTGGCGGTCAACGAATCAATTCGTTTGAGTGTTATGCTGAATGCTAGTCGCGCAGTGCAACGTAGCGATCTCTGCTTTGAGGTTGTTTTGAATGGAACCATTGTATTTACTGATAGTTTGATGTTGACCAAACTTGAGGCAGGGAGCCAACGAATCTTTGCCCAAAAAATTTGGCAACCAACCAACGCTGGTGTTTATAGCTTGCGGGTCGTTGGCGATGGCGGTCAGCATGTGCAAGAAAGCAACGAAAATAATAATGTGCTTACCCGCTCGCTAAATATTGCGCCAACCGTGCCGCGCCGTCCGATGTTAAATGCGACAACACTCAATAATCTGCAATTATCGAATAGCCCAACCGTTACGCTGAAAGTCCAGCAACAAGCGGGCAGTGGTACACCAGTTTCAAGAGTGATTATCCAAGCCTATCAATATCAGGGCAATGCTGCCAACCCACGCTTGCAAACACCAGTGCTACGGGCTACTACCACGATTAATCAACCAAATTTACCAACAGTACAATTAAGCGTAGCAGGCTTAGATCCTGGCGCGGTGGTCTTGTATATTTGGGGCTATTCGAGCAATGGCTATAGCTTGATTCCGGCAATCGTGCGGCTAAATTATGCGCCATTGCCCGCAATCATCAGCCAAAACCAAAAACATATCTATCGATTTAGCCTCAAGCGCGACCAAGCCCAAGCCTTTCGTTTACAAAGCCAACTTGGTAATAGCAATTTGCACGCTTGGGAGCCACATATCTGGACAGCCCCAACTCAGCAATCAACCAGCCTTGGATTGGATCAGATTAGCTATAACCCAACGCCATTAGCTGGCGAATACATCATACAAGTTAGTAGCAGTGATACTAGTCGCTATCTGTTTACGGCGATACCCAACCCGCCAGCAGGTCGCAACCTTGAAACGATCACCAGTAAACAACCACGGCCAATTTTTGAGGAGCCAATTCCATTTTTGCCGACTGATCAGATGTTTATTCCAGTAGTGCAACGTTAATGGTTGACTCAACCACTCGCCAATAAAAAGCCCCTCGCTCACTGTAGTGGACGAGGGGTCGTAGGAAACCAACGAAGGTTATTCGGCGCTAACCAAACTGCCGCCACGCGCCATCCCTTTGGCAATCCGCACGGGATCGCCGTTGTAGAGCATGGTCAGCGGGCCAGCCATAGCGCTAAATCGTTCGCTGGTAATTTGCCATTCGTGCATACGGCTGCCACCAAGGTAAATCGGTGAGCCAGCGCGGAGCCAGCCAAACAAATTGCGCATCAAATCGAGCACAGTTTTGGAGCCAAGCTGAAACGGCACCAACATTACCGCCAATGACCATGGCTCAGTTGGAAAACCATCGGGGTCGCGCAATTCGTCAAGTTCTTGCAAAACTGTAGCGTGGGCAAATTGGGCCAACGCTTCGCTGGCCGCCTGCCAACGATCATACTCGCTGGTGATCAGCACCAACTGACCATCGGGAATTTGCCGCGCCAAATGCACCGCCAAATCGACCAGTTCATCACCAAACAAAATAATCCGATCAGCTGGTGATTCAGGCACAACCAAGCCTTTGAAATGCGGAGCAACCAATGTTGCATATTCGTTGCGCCGATCAGCTCGGTTCTGTTCACGCGCACCACGTCCCTTTTGACGGGTCATGAAAACTCCTTAAACTTATTGTTGTTGAGCAAGTAAATTAACTTCCAGCCGAATTTCCTCAGCAGGAATTTCGACAACCATGGTTAATGCGGTTGGATTCTTGATCGGCAAGGTGAGATCAAGCGTTGTGTTAGCGTTGGGCGGCAAATTGGCCGCTGCATCGCCTTGGGCAGCATAGACCGTGCCCGATTGGTCGGTAAAACGAAAGGCCGACAAGGGCACGCGCAATTCTTTGCTACTAATATTGGTAACCAGGCCTTTAATTTGTAGGCCATCGCCCACTTGTTGGAGCGATTGAATATCAACTTTGAGCTTATTGTTGGTGACCACAGGCGTAATTGGCACAACCGCCTCGCCGCCTTGAAGCCGCGCAATTGCGGTTGAACTCCACTCCTGCACGGGAGCAGGCAAAGGCAAAATCGGTGTACCAAGATCTTGGCTGGCCACCTGAGTGGCGTTGGCTTCGGCAAAACGACTGCGAAGCGTTTGCTCACTATCAGGATTACAAGAACGAGTTGAAACCAAAAAAATTAACACCAGCCCAATAATGACCCCGATCAGCGCCGGGTGAGGGCTATTGACTCGCTGCGAAAACATCATCAACCTCCAGCACAATCGTAACGAGTATTGTACCGCGCTTTTAGCCAAACATAATCATCCAGGTAATAACCCAATCATAGGACAAAAATCCATGTTTTCGTTCAGGGCGATTAACGCTACAATACGAGCATCGCTCCCCCGCGTAGTGATTTTGGCAAAAGGAGTTCCACGGCGATGAGCTTCGAAACATACGACGACCTCTTTGAAGTGGTATCTGAGCTTTATACGGCTCAAAAATATCGCGAAACGCTCGATTTACTTGATGTAGAGGGAGCGAAATTTCCCGAACACGCATCGATGATTGCCTATCTGCGCTCGTGTATGGCCGCACGGATTGGCCTGCCCGAACATGCAATTCAAATTCTCAGCGAGGCCGTGGCCCGTGGTTTTTGGTATGGAGCCGAAACGATTCGTCAAACGCCTTCGTGGATTAGTTTGCAAGGCGACCCTGAGTTTGAGCGCTTGGCAGCGGTTTGTTTTCAGCGCCAAATGGAAGCAGTCAAAGATCCCAAGATGTATATTTTGGGGCCAGATGAGCTAGGGCCGTATCCGCTGTTTTTTGCCTTGCACGGCAACGGCGATAACAGCATGCACACCTTATATGGCTGGAATAATCTGATCGATATTGATTGGATTTTGGCTGCGCCGCAATCGGCTCAGGCTGAATCATCCGATGGCTATGTGTGGAACAACCAATCGGCGGCCTTGCGTCAGTTGGTGCAGCAATTCACCGATGTTGGCAACGAATACCAAGTTGACCCTGAGCGGATTATCTTGGCGGGCTTTTCGATGGGCGGCGAAACGGCCTTACGCCTAGCCTTGATTGGGCCAATCGAAGCGCGTGGCTTTGTATTGCTTGGTCCAGGCGGCCCGACCATCGACGACCCTGAGGAATGGTTGCCGGAAATTCGCGAAGCCAAAGGCCGCAATTTGCGCGGCTATATTTTGGTTGGCGAACATGATCGCACGATTCCCCACGACCAAATCAAACGCATGGTCAAACTATTAAATGATAATGGAATTCCCTGCGAGCTGGAAATTATTCCAGGCTTGCGCCATGCCTACCCCAGCAATACCTTGGAATATTTACAACGGGCTTTTAATTTTATTGGGGTTGCCTAAATGCGTTTAGGGTTGTTAGCCGATATTCATGGTGATGGTGTCGGCTTTCAACAGGCCTTGGCTTGGTTTGAGTCTCAAGCGATTGAGCAAATCCTGTGTGCTGGCGATGTGGTTGATCGCGGGCCGGATGCTGATGCGATTGTTCAAGTGCTGATTGCTCGCTCAATTCCTTGTATCAAAGGCAACCACGAATTCACCTTGCTGCGCGAGCATAGCCGTTGGAGCCAAAGTAGCCAGCGCGAACGCCTCGCTAGTCGGGGCCGAATCGTCACCCAAGCCACTTTAGCGTATATTGCTGCGCTACCAACTAGCCTCCGTTTACAAGTGGAGCATCGCAGTTTGGTGCTAGCTCATGGTGCACCCTGGAGCGATGTCGTAGATATGTTGCCAGAGCGCCGCAACGTCAAATGGCAACGGCTGGTACGCGAACATCCCAATGATCAGATTATTGTGCTTGGGCATACCCATCGCCCGATGCATGTGCGCTGCGGCCATCTGACGGTGCTCAATCCAGGCTCGGTCTATGGCGTAACTATTCGCGATAGCCACACCTGCGCCATCTACGACACCACCAGCGACAACCTGACCCTCTACGATTTGCGCAGCCAGCAAACCCGTATTTGCTCTGTGGTTGAGGTTGAATTGAGCTAAATAAGAGTTATAAATCGCAACCACGAAGAGCACGAAGAGCACGAAGAATGATTAAGATAAGCATGCAACCCCATGTTAAGTTCATCAAGCAACCATTGCTCACCACAGATTACGATTGAGTGTGCAGCTTGGCGAATTCCGACAAACCAAAAAACTAAGGTAGTATGACTTCATTTAGGTAAAGTCGATTTTGTTAACTTAGGCTGTTATCTCGATTCTATGGTAGACGAGACAGATAGCTATGTTCAAGTGACAATTAAGGCTTGGCGTGATTTTTGAATAGACAATAACTGGAGAGAAGCACGATGCAGCTTGAGCATTACCCCAGCCGAGAAACCACCATCGAACTCCCATCACTTGCGCTCCTTACGGCTCCAGACGATCAGCGCTCGATTGTTGGCATGGGTACAGTCTTGCGCAAGGTTGATGGCAGCCAAGCAATCATCGGCGTGATCGCGTTTGACCAGCTCTATTTAATTGTTGATAAAAAAGTTGTGCCCTTCATACCCACCTTGTCTATTCGCCACGAATCGGGAACATTTATGGGCAAGCTGAGCATCAACGCTGGCGCAACCAAGCTCATCCAAACGCGCTATTGGAAATCACGCCCAGCGATTGTGGCCGCTATCGATCCGGTTTACGATCAGATTGATGATACTGAACAGAACTTTTGCAGCTATCTAGCCTCCTGCTATGAAGACCTAAGTTGGCGAAAATGGGTGTATGAGCGCTATCAGCCAGCCAAAGAACCCATGAATAACACGCTGAATGAGGCCTTAGAATATTTATTGAGCCGACTATCGCCGCATACCCCACCAGTCTTTTTTGCCGAAATTATCGACCAACTCTGTTGGCTCGTCGATGGGCAGCGCGTAAGTCTGTATCAGATCATGCGCGACTGGCTCCATTCCGATGAGAAGGAGAAGGTAAAAATTGCCCTCACCACGAGCGAGGCGTTCTTCCTTGGATCAAATGCCGCCGATCAGGCAGTTGTCGCTCGAATTATTGAGCGCTGGCCCGACCTCGCACCGTTGTGTAGTAAATAGCGTCAGTGGGAGCGCAATAAACGCTAGCAGTACTCCTAGCTAGCTAAATTTCCGAATTATGAGAAAAATAATGGCTAGGAGCAAGAGCCAGGGTAGGTAGCCAAAAAGGAGAGCTGATGAGTATGACCATGGATGCCGCGATTGACGCGCTATTTGACCACTTAGCTGCGCAAACACCAGTTGAACTTCTTGCTGAAATCCTTGACGACGTAGGCTGGCTGATTGATGATCCGACCATGGATCTGCATCGGACGATGCGGGGCTGGCTGATTGGCGATGAGCTTAAAAAAGTCAAGGTCGCCTTGTCCATGCAATCAATGGCCTTGCTAGAATCGGATGCCGAGCGCCATGCTATCGCTGAACAGCTTGTGCGTCGTTGGCCCGAACTTGAGCCGCTGTGCCGTAGCTCGCCGCAACTACGGACGACAACACTCTCCAACCATCGATAACGACGCTGGTTTTCGCCGCGAATCATGCATCATGAGTGAAGGGAAATATATTAATGGACGTGCTCGATACCGTCATTGCTAATGCAATTCAACAGTTTGATCTGATCGCTCCAGTTCAGGTGGTTGCCCAATTTCCCAGTGTCAATCATCAGTCCATCCAACTACGGGCGGCGAATGGCGATTTTGTCATCAAGGTCTACGCCACCGATCAGGATGAAGCAACACGGCGCTATGAACACATGTTGGTGCAGTGGCTCTCATGGCGGCCAGCCTCGTTTACAGTGCCTTTGCCGCTCAGGGGAAGAAGTATCGACTATTCGCACTATAACTATAATAGCGATCGTTTTTATAGCATAACTCCCTACATCGCGGGCGAAACACCCGACTTTCGGGTCGGTACGGATGACCAGTATCATCCATTGATCCAGCAATGGGCTTATTCCATGGGCACAGCCCTTGGTGAATTGCAGACGATCCTGCAAGCCCGCCCCGCCCAGCAACGTCGTCCTTTGGCCCTGTTTCAATCGTTGCTCACCTACGCCCAACCGCGTTATGATCCGCTTCAACTCTCAGCTGCGCAGGTTGGCGGTTCGTCGGATGATGAAGCTCTGTGGACATGGTGGCGGATGGAAGCAACCAGCCTCATGGCATTTGTGACGAATGAGTATCCTAGCTTACCTCAGCAACTCTGCCATAACGATTTTGCTCCGTCCAACCTGCTTATGCGTGATGGACGAGTGGCAGCGATTCTCGATTTTGAATTTGCCTGCCCAGCGGCACGAGCGCTCGATGTAGCCATGGCCTTGCGCATGATTATGCAACTCGATAGTAATCCGGCAAACCCGTGGGCGGTGGCTGCGCAGTTTTGCTGCGGCTATGCCGAATGGATCACACTGACCGCGCCGGAAATTGCTGCCATGCCGCAGTTGATTGGCCTGCGTACCGCAATTCCGGTAATTTGGGCCGTGAGCAAAACCGAGCGTCCAAGCCCAACCAGCTTAGTTCAGGCAATTCGCCGAATGCAGGTGAGCAAGGCATGGATGAGCCAGCATCACCCACAATTGATCGCACTGTTGCAGACAGCGTTTGCTGCATGAACGGAGCGCTGGTTCTCGCTACGTGCTGCTGCAGAAGAAGATTTCAATGCCTATAAGCGTCGATGATGCTCTTGCCTATCTGCTAGGACGACTCTCCGCGCACACCCCACCCGTCTTTTTTGCCGAAATACTCGAGCAGTTATCTTGGATAACCGATGACAATATGGTGAGTATGTATCGCATCATGCACGATTGGCTCAACTCCGATGATAAGGAGAAGGTGAAAATTGCTCTGTCGATTACGGAAGTCTTGTTACTACGATCAGATGAAGAATATCATGCGACCGTTACCTAGATTGTTGGCCGCTGGCCCGAACTTGAGCCAATGTGTTATAAATTTCAACAAGCGTGGGAGCGCAATAAACGATAATTATCCCCAAGTCTCGATTTAGGCCAGGTTACCCAATTGCTAGTGATAATTAAAGCTGATTGGAACAGCCAAGAACGATTTTCCATTAAATTGTGGCCACATCAACATGCAGGAGTATGGATGATTATGAGCATTGAAAAAGTTATGGAATATTTGTTTACTCGAATACCCAACTCTCTACCACCAGAGTTATTTGCTGGACTCTTGGAGCAATTAGCATGGCTTATGGATGATAATGGAAAGGATATCTATCAGGTCATAGACGGTTGGCTCAACTCCGATGATAAGGAGAAGGTGAAAATTGCCCTTGCGATTACTGATGTTTTGTTGCTTGAATCGGATGAAGCGTATCATACGACCGTCGCACGGATTGTTGAACGTTGGCCTGAACTCGAACCGATGTGCATCAAATTCCAGCAATTGTGGGAGCAAAATAAAAAATAATATTGCTAAAGCCATACTTGGTAACACAAGGTGCTCTTTTATTCAGAATTAAGTACCAGTGTAATCACCACATCATCACAAAATTGGTGATTACACTAAATCATGTATTTTTGAATCGTGCCTGAAAATTCAATCCACGTTCTTTATATAAATACTGATTAATAGGCATAGATTGTGATTTATGAAGCAAGTGGCATGATAAAAAACCAAACACCTAATACATAAACAGATAATATTATTACGCCAGCAAGTCCCCATCGATATCCACGATTGAGTAAAGATCTGCTAAACACAAAGTAGTAGCAATCAATACCAATCAATACAGAAACAATTAGAACTAGCGCAATACAGGGTATTATTGCTATTGGGTAGATGCTATGAGATAAAATATTTATAAGGGAACCCAACCCAAATGCCTGATAAATGGGAATACTAGAATATATAATTGCGCCTGTAGGTAAACCAGCGATGAAAAGCAATAAGATATTGCGCTTCAATAACTTCCAAATCGGTGTCTGATAGGTTGGAATGTGATAGGTTGGCTGCATGATTAACTCCCTTCACGCGATGAATATGCCTCACTTTAGCAATTGATCGCAATGATCGCTTGTATCCAAATGGCTATGAGTGGGTGCAAAAGAGTGACAAGCCAAGAGAATGAGAGTCGAAGCGTACCAAAGCATAAAAAGTGAGTGAACCAATTCCTGTTGGAGCTAGTATAGCAATTTGAATCTAGTCAGCAGGAGAACGTATGACTACTACGCTTGATGAGGTTTTAGAATACCTATTAAGTCGCCTATCCCCCTATACGCCGCCAAGCCTTTTTTCAGAAAAATTACAATGCCTTAGTTGGATTATGGATGATGATGGCTCGGATATCTATCGGGTTATGCGTGAATGGCTTAACGCCGATGAGATCGAAAAAGTCAAAGTTGCACTCTCGATCGAGGAAGTGCTTTTACTTACCTCTGATGAGGCCTATCAAACAACCGTCACGAGGATTGTTGGCCGCTGGCCGGAACTTGAGCCAATGTGTTATGAATTTCAACAAATATGGGAGGGTCATAAAAACTACTATAAGGAAGTGTCAAAAAATGAATATTACGATTGATCTGGCCATTGAATACCTCTTTATTAGGCTGACGAAAAAAGTCTCCCCAGAATATTTTGCCGCAGAAGTAGAAGCGTTAATCTGGCTAATGGATGCTCAGGGAGGAGCAGATATTTATCGGGTTATGCGTGAATGGCTCTACTCCGATGAGATCGAAAAAGTCAAAGCAGCACTTGCAATCTGCCAAGCTGCGCTGATTGACTCCGATGAAGCATGTCACGCGGCTGTTGCGCAGATTGTCGGTCGCTGGCCGGAACTTAAGCCAAACTGCATTGAATTTTTACAACTTCGCAATTTGCCGAACACGCCGGACTAAGCAAGCAGGCAGCAATGCTGTATTTGGAGCGCAAACAATCATGCACGATATTAATCCATTCGTTACTGCGGCAATTCGGGCATTTGATTTAATCGAGCCTGTTGAGGTGATTGCCCAGCTTGCAAGTACCAATAACCTTAATCTACATCTTCGCGCAGCCAATGGCGATTTTGTGTTGGAATGCTATCCATATGAGCGTCAAAATTCGCTTTTCTATGAGCATCAGTTGATCATGTGGCTTGCCCGCCATCCTAGCTCCTTTGGCGTACCCGTACCAATGATCATGAGTCGTAGTATCTCATACCTAGGATCGACAGTGCAGGGATTATTCATATTGACCCCGTTTATTGCTGGCGAAACCCCAGAATTTCGGCTGCTAAACAACGGCCAGCAGCACCCATCCATCCAGCACTGGGCCTATGCCATGGGCACAGCACTTGGCGAATTGCAGACGCTGCTTCAAGCATGCCCCATGCGTGAGCGTCATCCCCATGCGCTGTTCCAGTCATTTCTCAACTATGCCCAACCACGCTATGATCCGCTTCAACTCTCAGTCGCTCAGGTTGGCGGTTCGTCGGATGATGAAGCTCTGTGGACATGGTGGCGGATGGAAGCAACCAGCCTCATGGCATTTGTGACGAATGAGTATCCTAGCTTACCTCAGCAACTCTGCCATAACGATTTTGCTCCGTCCAACCTGCTTATGCGTGATGGACGAGTGGCAGCGATTCTCGATTTTGAATTTGCCTGCCCAGCGGCACGAGCGCTCGATGTAGCCATGGCCTTGCGCATGATTATGCAACTCGATAGTAATCCGGCAAACCCGTGGGCGGTGGCTGCGCAGTTTTGCTGCGGCTATGCCGAATGGATCACACTGACCGCGCCGGAAATTGCTGCCATGCCGCAGTTGATTGGCCTGCGTACCGCAATTCCGGTAATTTGGGCCGTGAGCAAAACCGAGCGTCCAAGCCCAACCAGCTTAGTTCAGGCAATTCGCCGAATGCAGGTGAGCAAGGCATGGATGAGCCAGCATCACCCACAATTGATCGCACTGTTGCAGACAGCGTTTGCTGCATGAACGATTGTCCATTAAATCGTGACCACATCTCACAGACACGAGGGAGAGACCATGAACAATTTAGCCTTTGACCTCATCCATATTGAGCCTCGTTCTTCACAATATTGGCACGTTGGTGGACGAGCACTCACTGATATTTGTATCGGGGATATTCTCGAAATTCGCCTTCCCGACAAAACTTCCATGGCAAACAAAGGCTCTTTTGTGGTGATCGCGATTAGCGCGTATAACGTGAGCATGCCCAAACTCAGTTCTGGGGTGTCAGGAATGTTAACCCTTCAAGATAACTATGGTGATCTCCTCACCAAGGGGGCGAAGCTCGTGCGTGCCACCACAGAATCATCTCCGGATGATGAACAGTATAGGAGAATCATAAAAGCCATGGTGAGGATTCGGGTTGAAGGCGACTTACGAGCGGAAGTTCTTGCGTTCAAGCAATCGCTGGAGGCCCACGCCGAGAGTATCCAGTTTCAGCCGATCACGGCGGTTGGAGAGCGGTTCGTGGCCTACGGTGCGGTGTTACGTCGTGCCACGCCATCGAACATTGAGCACTTTATCGCTATCCTGCGGCGCTTTAATGAGAAGGTTGATACGCTGTTGGGCTTATCCTTTGTCCAGCACATCAGGCGCGAGAACGAAGCCAAACGATGGGAAGGGCGCACCTACCACCGTCGGAAGCGATCTAAATGGAAATTGTCCTTTATCCAGTCGCTAGTAAAACGTCGGAACGAAGCCAAAATACGAGCTGCATGTGCAGCCAACGACCAGTATCTGTCCAATGCGATAGCTCTAGGACCCAGATCCGAAGCAACCGCTGCGTTTGTGCTGACCATGCGGTGCTTCCTCGACGATACTGAAGAATGTTCGCTGGAAAACCTTGCGCACTACTATCAGGATGCAACGATTGGCACCGAGCATGCCTACCTCTATCTTGCGAATCGAGACTTATTCGCTATTGCATTGAATGGAGTTACGGAGCTGATTGATCGGGAGCAAGTCGTCGATCACGATGGAAACGTGATCGGCAGGATCGAAACGCCGCTCACCCAGCGGCAGGTGTTTGATCTGTGGGTCTATGGGGGACTCTCACACGCCAACCGAACCAAAAAACAGCAGTTTGATGCGCTCTTTGGCGACCCCGTGACGCGGGCTATGCTCAGGCAGAGCTTTGTTGATTGGCTGGATGCGTATTGCGGTCTTTTGGACACACAGAGGAACATCAGCAGATCGATGATCCTGGAGTTGGAAAAGCATGGTTGATGTATGGTATTGTTCATACTTGATCCACGAGCTGGACTCGAATAGCCAATCCAAACGGAGCTTTGATTAAAACTTTGTAACAATCACCCTAAAAACTCCCAAAACTCCCAACAAATGTGCCGTTTACCAGCGAGCAATCTAGGCTTTGAATGATTCATTCATGGCCTGAATTGGTGTTTTAGCACGGATTTCAACTGATAAATGTTGATAATTGTTAGGAAATATTTTAAATAAAAAGCTATGTTCAATTAAGCATAATGATCATAAGGCTCCTCGCAATTGCAGCAAGTTTAGAGAAAAATGCGCCTAAATGGAGAGAATCTAGAGAAACTTGGAGAAAATATCCCCCGTAAATCATCCCACATAAAGGGGATATAAAACCGCTCATGGTGTAGGATCAGAGGGATAACACCAAGGGAGGAATCTGTATCACGTATCAGCTTGACACTACCTAGCAAAACGTCTATGATACGGCAGGAAACGGAATTCTTAGCAAACCCTTAACACAGCTTATCATCGTGCCATTTCGTCGGTGAACCTTAACAATTGAGCCAGGAGGAAACCCTGTGGACTTTATCCTTCCAGCTCTGGCTTTACTCATTGGCCTAGCTGCAGGCGCAGGCGGTGCCTATGTTTGGTTAACGAAAAAATCTGGTGTAGCACTGGCCCAAGCTGAAGCAGCAGCACAACTACAATTAGAACAAGCCAAGACTGAGTACAAACAATTGCAATTAAAAGCCCGCGAAGAACAACAACAACTGCGGGAAGTTGGTGAAAACGAACTCCGCGAAGCCCGCTTACGCTTGCAAAAACAAGAAGAACGGGTCAATCGCAAAGAAGAAACTCTCGAACGTAAGCTCGACCAAACCGAAAAGCGCGATCGCCAGTTAGGCCAGCGCGAGCGAGCGGTCGAAAACTTACACAGCGAAGCCGAACGCCTACGCACAGCCCAACAAGCTGAGCTAGAGCGGGTCGCAGGTCTCACTAACGAACAAGCACGTGAAATTATTCTCTCTCGTGTTGAACAAGAAACCCGTGCCGAGGCTGCTCGCCGCATCCACGAAATCGAAGCGGCAGCAAAGCTCGATGGCGATCGGATTGCACGCAAAATCGTTGGGTTGGCGATCCAACGCTGTGCATCAGATTATGTCGCCGAAATTACTGTAAGCACGGTACAACTGCCCAGCGAGGAACTCAAGGGTCGGATTATCGGGCGCGAAGGGCGCAATATTCGCGCATTCGAGCAAATTACTGGTGTCGATATTATTGTCGATGATACGCCCGAAGCGGTTACACTCTCGTGCCACGACCCAGTACGTCGTGAAGTAGCCCGCTTAACCCTGAACCGATTGTTGAAAGATGGTCGGATTCACCCCGCCCGGATTGAGGAAGTCGCTGATAAAACCCGCCAAGACCTTGAGCAAATAATCCGCGAAGAAGGCGAACGCGTGGCCTACGAAGCCAACGTCCAAGGCCTTCATCCAGATCTCTTGAAGATTCTGGGGCGGTTGAAATATCGTACTAGCTACGGCCAAAATGTCTTGCAGCATTCGTTAGAATGTGCCTTTTTGGCAGGAGCGATGGCAGCAGAATTGGGTGCCAATGTGCAGGTTGCCAAGACCGCAGCGCTGCTCCATGATATTGGGAAAGCCATTGACCACGATGTACAAGGGCCGCACGCGTTAATCGGGGCTGATATTGCCCGACGGCTTGGCCGCAACGCGGCGGTAGTTCATGCAATTGCTGCCCATCATAACGATGAGGAACCTCAAACTGTTGAGGCTTTTCTTGTTCAAGCCGCCGATGCCATCTCTGGTGGTCGCCCAGGCGCTCGCCGCGAGACCATCGACTTGTATATTAAGCGGCTCGAAGCTCTTGAACATGTCGCCACATCGTTTCCTGGTGTTCAACGGGCATTCGCAATTCAAGCCGGTCGGGAAGTACGGGTTATGGTGCAACCCGATGCGCTTGATGATCTTGAAAGTATCCATTTGGCCCGCGAAGTGGCCAAAAAGATCGAGAGTACCCTGCAATATCCAGGTCAAATCAAAGTTACCGTCATCCGCGAAACCCGTGCGGTTGATTATGCACGGTAAGCATAGGGCGAGGCTCTGTGTGTGAGGGAGAGGGCCAAGATGGTTTTTGTACCATCGTGGGCATGCGGCTTGGCAAGTCCGTGTTCATCGCCCTCCCCCCTCAAACCGAGAAGGCGCGATGCGTGCATGACAGCAATCTCTACCGTTCCTTTTCAAGGAGGCAGCAATGGCGTATCAACTTGATCGCTTTAGCAACGACGACCAACGGACCACTTCAGCCGATGCTCCCAGCAATGCTGGCGCAGTACACAAAGATGCCGAAGTATTAAAGGTCTCTACCCGTTCACGCCCATCGGCTGTTGCCGGGGCCATTGCCGGAGTTATTCGCGAGGCGGGCCATGCCGAAGTTCAATCGATCGGCGCTGGTGCAACCAATCAGGCGATTAAAGCGGTAGCAATCGCCCGCTCGTATCTGCAAGAAGAAGGAATCGATATTGTGTGTGTGCCTTCGTTTATTGATGTTGCCATCGATGAAGAGGAACGCACCGCGATTCGCTTATTAATTAAAAAAGGCTAAAGCAGGTTGAGGCGGTTGCAGCCTAGGCAATTGCTGTTGGCACTATCAAGCAAGGCGATTTAGCATCAGCTAGATCGCCTTGCTTGGTTTAGCTTACATCTGAAACCCACCAGGGTTCTGGATTTTGTTGGTGAACCAGTAGCGAAAATCAGCAACATGGCGGCTAAGCTTGGCGCTCAATTCTTGCCATTCGTTGCTCTGCATAAACGAGCGGAGTTCGATTTCTTCATCCGAGGTTATCCCGAGGATCATTTCGGGAGCCTCAGGCGTACCACCCAACGAAAGCCAGGCATCGCTGATCGCGCCATGCTTCATCAGAGCAGGAACAAACTCACTCGTGACATACTCAAGATGAGCTTGCTCGCGGCCTTCTGCTATATTCCAACTCATCAGTAGTTTTATCATAGTTCTATTGTAGCAGAATTCACACCCAGCGACAGCATTTGGACTAGCTGCAAGCAGCCATTTGGCGCGGGGTCGTGGGTTGTAAAATAGGCCTGATTATCCATTGCATTGACCCGCATGGTTGGTGTAGGCTAGGGCTATTGGTTCTCTTGGCTTAGCGATAGGGTGGCACTATGACGATCAACTGTTATGCATGTCAAACCGTTGTGACAGCAACGGATGTTCGTTGTTCGCAATGTCATCAGCCCTTGCTGCTGCGCAATCGCTACCGCGTCAAAGGCTTGCTCGGCCAAGGTGGGTTTGGGGTGGTCTATGAGGCCTTTGATATCGATTTAGCCCGTCATTATGCGATTAAATTGATTACTGCCAACTCGCCAGCCATGCGCGAACAGGTCAACGTTGAGGCGCAAATTCTGGCTCAGCATGCCCGCCAACTGCCATTTATTCCCGAAATTTACGATATTTGGAGCGATGGCAATGTAATTGCGTTGGTGATGGAGTTCATTAGCGGCACAACAGTTGGCGCATTAATCGAAGCCCACGAACGCATTGCCCCTAATATTGTCGAGCATTTTCTAACCATTATGCTAGGCCAACTAGCCCAATTGCATGCGCTCAATATTATTCATCGCGATATCAAGCCCGAGAATATCAAGCGTACCGCCGATGAGCGTTTGGTGTTGCTCGATTTTGGCATCGCCAAGCGCAGCCAAAGCACGGAAACTGCCGCCAAAGCCTTTTCGCTATTTTATGCCTCACCTGAGCAAACTCGTGGTCGAGCAACCGATGCCCGCTCCGATTTATATAGCCTTGGCGCAACTGCCTACCACATGCTGACTGGCCATGCACCAGTGCCAGCTGAATCGCGGATTTCAGGCCATGTACGGTTGCGCCGCCCCAATGAATTGGCCGATAATGTGCCAGCAGGCTTGGATGCGCTCATCTTACAATTGTTGGAGCCAGATCCAAATAAACGGCCCGATTCGGCTAAAGTTGCCTTGCAATTGCTCAAACAACCAAGCAAAGCCACGGCCAGCACCAACGAAAACAATACTGTGCGTGGGCCGCGGGTGGTTTCGAGTGCAGGCCAAGCCACCATTGCGCTCAATGGGGCCAAGCTGCCGGAAGTAGCTCAAGTCAAAATCAAGCCCCGTTGGTATGCGATGGGGATTGTTAGTTTGTTAATTATTGCTGGCCTGATTGGTTGGCAAGTGCTGATGACGATGCAATCGGCTGGCGCAGTCGAAGCAACGCCGACATCACCAATGATTGGCATTATTAATTTACCATCAAGCACGCCCACCGCTACGAGCGTTCCTGCCACCAGTGAGCCAACTGCTGAACCAACCCCCGAATTACCAACCGCCGTGATTCAGCCAAGCCCTGAGCCAACGCAAGTGCCACCAACCGCTGAACCAACGCCTGAGCCAACCCCGCTTGCTCCCGAAATTAGCCAACTGGCTGATTTGATCAACCAGTTTCGCAGCCAAAATGGAGTTGCCCCACTGACCTTGCAACCGCAAGTGCTGGCCGTGGCGCAAGCCCACAGCAGCGATATGTCCACCAACAACTATTTCAGCAATTCCAATCAAGCAGGCCAAACCATTGGCGATTTGCTACGCCAAGCCAACTATATCGCCAGCTTTTGGAATGTACATATTAGTGCGGGTCATAGCACACCGCTGGCTGCCTTCAACGCATTGATCAATGATCCGGCCTTACAAGCCGAGTTGCTCAACCCCAATATTAGTGAGTTTGGCATCGGCCATGCCCAAAATGCCCAAGCCACCTACGGCCACTATTGGACAATTGTCTATAGCCAACCCTAAGCTATCGCCCTTTTGCATGGCCTATGGTATGATTTTTCGCACACGCTTGACAAGCTGGCTATACTCAGGATAAGATGCTCTGGAAGCGTTTCCATGGCTCATTGGAGAGTACAAACCCATGGCATATACGATTAAAGATGTGGCGAAACGGGCGGGAGTTGGCATTGCAACCGTTTCGCGGGTACTCAACGAATCGCCCAACGTGCTACCAGAAACCCGTGCCAGAGTTTTGGCAGTAATCGACGAGCTTGGTTATCGGCCAAATCATGCTGCTCGCCAATTGGTAACCGCCAAAACCAATGCGATTGCGATTATTCTGCCCTTCCTTACGCGGCCATTTTTTATTGAAGTGCTGCGGGGCATCGAAGCGGTTGTGGCTAATTCTGAATATCAGCTGATTATTTTTAATGTTGATTCGCCGGAACAACGCACGCGCTATTTTAATACGCTGCCATTTTTGGGGCGTACCGATGGGCTATTAATCGTTTCGTTGCCTTTGGCTCAGCCTGAAATCAAACGCTTGCAAGCGGCTAATTTGCCAGCAGTTATGATCGACACTCAAGTTGCCAATTTACCCTCAGTGGTCGTCGATAATGTGGGTGGGGCATTCAAAGCCGTCGAACATCTAATCAGCCAAGGCCATCAGCGGATTGGCTTTGTTTCGGGTCAGTTGGAACCAGATTTGGGTTTTACCGTCAACCGTGATCGGCGGCGAGGTTACGAAGCTGCTCTCACTGCGCATCATCTTCCCTTGCAGCCTGAATATCTGCGACCAGGCTTTGATCGGCGCGATTGGGGCCATCAGGCGGCGCTTGAATTGCTGGCCTTGCCCGAGCCACCGAGCGCTATTTTTGCTGCCAACGACGATTTAGCCTTTGGCGTGATTGATGCTTTGCGCGAACGCGGCCTGAAGGCGGGCGAAGACATGGCCGTGGTTGGCTATGATGATCTCGAAATGGCGCAGTTGGTGGGTTTAACCACAATTCATCAGCCAATGGAGCAAATGGGCCGTAAAGGAGCCGAAGTTTTGTTGGCAGCGCTCAATGAAGGCACACGCCGCCCAACCCTCTATACCTTGCCCGTCAATCTGATCGAACGCGCCAGCAGCAGCAAACTCAGCCAAGCATAACGGGAGTTGCCATGACACAGGCTTTATGTCTCGGTGAATTATTGGTGGATTTTGTGCCAACCGAAGCTGGTTTAGGGGTTGCCAATACACCGCTCTGGCAACGCGCCGCTGGTGGTGCGCCTGCCAACGTTGCAGTTGGCTTAGCACGTTTGGGGATTGCCAGTGGCTTTTTGGGCATGGTCGGAGCCGATCCTTTTGGCGATTTTTTGGCTGACACACTGGCTCAGCACGATGTCAATATCCAAGGCCTGCGTCGCACTGAGCAGGCTCGCACAGCCTTAGCATTTGTGGCGCTGCAAGCTGATGGCGAACGCGATTTTATGTTTTATCGCCATCCCAGCGCTGATATGCTGTTTGCACCAAGCGATCTTGACCCACGTCAATTTGCTAATATTGAGCTTTTGCATTTCGGCTCAATCAGCGCCAGCAACGATTTGGGCTACCAAACCACCTTACGTGCAATTGAGCTAGCGCATGCCAATGGCGCGGTGCTCTCGTTTGATCCCAATTTGCGGGCAGCGCTTTGGCCCTCATTGGAAGCAGCACGGCGGGTGATGCTCAAGCTCTTGCCATTAGCCCAAATTGTTAAACTCAGCCGTGAAGAAGCCGAATTTCTGACTGCACTAGCCGATCCGTTGGCCGCTGCTCAAAGTTTATGGCATGAACGCAGCCAAGTGATTGTGGTAACCGATGGCGGCGCAGGCTGTTGGTATCAAACTGCCGCTGGATCGGGCCATGTGGCCGCGCCCAAAGTGCAGGCAATCGATGCAACCGGTGCTGGCGATAGCTTTGTCGCCTGCTTATTAGCCCAATTAATTCAGCAACCCAACTTACCCGCTGATCAAACTGGATTTGAGCGGGCCTTACAACGGGCCTGTATTGCCGGAGCCTTAGCGACTCTTGTGCGTGGAGCAATTCCAGGTTTGCCCACCGCCCAGCAAATTGAGCAATTTCGCCAACTATAGGCTGTGCTAAGCCAAATCGTAGCGCCAGCAACACCCAATTGGTTGCTGGTTTGGAATTAACCCCAATTTCCCCCAAAATACTCTAGTGATAGACAAGACCAAACAGCGATGGTATGGTACAATTCGGCGCGAGATAGTATGTTGTGAAATAAGTGTATGGCACCACGAATTATTGCAGTAGCAAATCAAAAAGGCGGCGTTGGCAAAACCACCTCGACCGTGAATATCGCTGCGGAGCTTGTTGCCCGCGGCCAACGGGTGTTGGTGATTGATCTTGATCCGCAGGGTAATGCCACCACCAGTTTGGGCATTAACAAAAAAGCGCTCAAAGCTACGGTGTATGATGTGCTTCTAGGCAATGCACCAACCGAAATTGTGTTAACCGCAACTGGCCGTGAGCAATTGCAACTGCTGCCAGCAACTGTTGAGCTGGCTGGAGCCGAAGTTGAGTTAGTTGATGAGCATCGGCGCGAGCATCGCCTGCGTGATGCCCTGGCTCCAATCGCCAGCACCTTCGATACAATTATGATCGATTGCCCACCATCGTTGGGCTTGCTAACCCTGAATGCCTTATGTGCCGCTCATGGGGTTATTATCCCATTGCAATGCGAATATTTGGCCTTGGAAGGCTTGGCGCAACTCAAAAATACGATCGATCTGGTGCGCACATCGCTTAACCCCGCTTTGAGTATTTTAGGGGTGGTGATGACGATGTACGATGGTCGCACCAATTTAGCGCAGCAGGTCGTCTCCGAGGTGCGCCAATATTTTCCACAACGAATTTTCAATACCTTAGTTCCCCGCTCGATTCGCCTGAGTGAAGCCCCCAGCCATGGCCAAACGATTCGCGAGTATGACCCAGCCAGCAAGGGCGCAATGGCCTATGCCATGCTGGTCGATGAACTAAGTCGCAGGCTGGAGGCGGCATGAACCCCAAAAAACGTGGTTTGGGCCAAGGCTTAGGAGCGCTGATTCGCCCTGATCCAACAACGTCAACGCCGATGGTTGGCGCGTTGCATAGCGTGCCAATCGAATCAATCGAGGCGAATCCGCATCAGCCGCGCCAAATTTTCACTGCCGAAGCGCTCGAAGAATTGAGCGCTTCGATTGCGACCCATGGAATTTTGCAGCCCTTGGTGGTGACTCGTACCGCGACTGGCTATGAGTTGATCGCTGGCGAACGCCGCTGGCGAGCAGCTCAACAAGCTGGTCTAAGCGAAGTTCCGGTAATTATCAAAGAGGTCACGCCCCAAGAGCGGCTTGAATTGGCCTTGGTTGAAAATATCCAGCGAGCCGATTTGAATCCATTGGAAGAAGCTCAAGCCTATCAATTATTGCACGATGAGTTTGGCTTGAGCCATCAAGGTATTGCCGAGCGGGTGGGCAAAAGTCGCCCTGCGATCACCAATGCGCTGCGTTTGCTCAAACTGCCATCGCCTTTGCAACAAGCAGTGATGGAGCAGCAACTCACGGCGGGGCATCTCAAGCAGTTAATTACGATCGAGGATGAGCGCACCCAAATTTTGGCGATGGAGCAGATTTTGGAGTTTCGGCTTTCGGTGCGCGAGGCCGAAAAAATGGCCCAGTTGATTAAGCACGAAAGCCAAACCCCCGCTCAAGCCAGAATCGCCATTCAGCAACGCGGCGCGGCTCCCCGTGCATCACGGCGCAACGGTGTACCAACGCCAGCCGCCCCAACCCGCAACAATATGCCAGCCGAGCCAGTCGTACCCAACGTTGACGATACGGCAGCGGTCGATCAACTGACCCGTCAACTTGGCACCAAAGTGGAAGTTAAACGCCAAGGCAATGGCGGCTATGTCCGCATCGATTTCTACTCCGATGAGCAACTGATTGCCTTGATTGAGTCATTGCTCAATGGAGAAACCTTGTGAGGAGCCTATGGCCAGCGATTCATTGCATATTGCCCTCGTATGGCCATACGATGCGGCCTACGCTGGCGGGGTAACTGAGCATGTCAATCAACTAACCCACTATTTTCGGGCCTGGGGCCATCGCGTGACCTTAATTGCGCCCTATTCCAAGGGCACGCCGCCTGATCCCGATTTTATTCCACTTGGTCATGTTACACCGGTTGCGGTCAATGGTTCGGTTGCGCGGGTAAGCCTTTCGTTAACCCTTGGGCCTAAAATTCGTCAAATTTTTCAAAAGCATCATTTTGATATTGCGCATATTCACGAGCCATTTTCGCCAACCCTGCCAACGACTTTTCTGAGCCGTTCTAGCGTGCCAAATGTTGGAACCTTCCACGCGGCAGGCACGCGCTCGATTGGCTATACCTCAATTCTAGCCTTGCTGCGGCGCTTGGAACCAAAATTGCATGGACGAATTGCGGTTTCGGCAGCAGCTCAAGAATTTGCCCATCGCTATTTTCCCGCAGACTATACAATTATCCCGAATGGGGTTGATGTAGCGACCTACAGCACCCAGCAACCAAGTTTTGGCCTGAACCAAGCCAGCCCAAGTGTCTTGTTTGTGGGCCGCTTCAACGAAGAACGTAAAGGCTTTCGCTATTTGCTTGAAGCGATGAGCTATGTGCAACGAACTCGCCCTGATACACGTTTAATTGTTGCAGGCAGTGGCGACCCAACTCCATTTCTGGCAGCCATTCGCCAATGGCAAATTCGCCATGTGGAATGGTTGGGCTATGTGAGCAAGGCCCAGTTAGCTGCACTTTACCAACAAACCACCCTCTTTTGCGCACCCTCAACTGGTGGCGAGAGCTTTGGCATCGTCTTGCTTGAGGCCATGGCCGCTGGGGCAGCAGTGGTAGCTGCTGATAACCCTGGCTATCGCGATGTGTTGGATCATCGGGTGCAAGGGTTGCTGGTGCCAGCCCGCAATGCCCAAGCTTTGGCGGTTGCGATCTTGCAACTGATCGAAGATCAAGTATTACGGGCTGCAATGGCAGAAGCGGGTACAATTAAGGCGCAACTCTATGCCTGGGATCGAGTTGCTCAACGTGTGTTTGCCTTCTACCGTGGCATTCTCTCTGGTTAGGATGTTCAAGGAGGCTCTATGTATAGCACCGGCATCAAACGCTGGGCACGTCGCTTAATGGAACACTTTGTCGCTCCAGTGCTTAGTCGGCTCGGAATTACGCCCAATATGGTCACGCTGATTGGCGTTTTGTTGACTGCTGGAGTTGCGGCTGTGCTGGCAAATGGCAGTTTACAGGTCGGCGGCATTTTGTTGATTCTGTCCAGTATTTTTGATCTGTTTGATGGGGCGCTGGCGCGTGCCACCAATCAGAGTAGCCGCTTTGGGGCGTTCTTCGATTCAATTATGGACCGCTATAGTGAGGCGGTCGTATTCTTTGGCCTGTTGATCTTTATTCATACTAAGATGGTTGGACCAACCACGCTAGCGTTGACCTTGGTCTATTGTTCGATTATTGGCTCGATTATGGTCAGCTATGCGCGGGCACGCGCTGAAGGTTTGAGTATTCCTTGTGAAACTGGCTGGCTTGGTCGGCCAGAACGGATCACAATTTTGTGCACCTGCTTGATTCTGAATTGGTTGATGGCTGGGCTATGGATTTTGGCGATTTTCACCAATATCACCGCCATTCAACGGATCTATCACGTTTGGCGGACTGAACAAATTGCCAACCCGCAACCTAAACCGGTTAAATCCAGCCGTTGGAATATCAGCCGTAAGCAGCCCTAAATTCCTAAAAAAACAAAAACCGTGATGAGCAATGCTCGTCACGGTTTTTTTGGCGACTCCGGCGCGACTCGAACGCGCGACCTTTTGCTCCGGAGGCAAACGCTCTATCCACTGAGCTACGGAGTCGAATCTACCGCTGTGTAGAATACGGCTTAGCTGGCAACTTGTCAAGTTGCTTTAGTGATCTGAATCGTATTCTGGTGCTAAAATAGCTCCTGATTAATCGATTTATGCGGAAGGGTGGCTTCCAATGACAACCACACCAACTCGCGAACAACATATCAAAAAAGCCCAACGTTTTGCCAATGCCCAGCGTTTAGTGAGCCTAATTCAGCGATTTTTCTACCGTTTCAAACGCTCAGTTGGCCGCCAAGAGCTATCGATTCCAACTGAATTTGGCAAGGTTCGGGTGCTCGGCTATGGCTTAGAAAATCCCAAACCAAGCCCAATTCTATTCGATTTGCATGGTGGTGGCTTTATTTTGGGCAGTGCCGATATGGACGAAGCCATGAATTTGCAATTTCAACAGCAAGTTGGCTGCAAAGTGATCAGCATCGACTATGCCAAAGCGCCTAAATTTCCCTATCCCACGGCGGTTAATCAGGTGTATGCGGTGGTCAAACATTTTTATGAAAACGCTGAGCGCTACGCAATTGCTCGCAATCTGATGGCGATTGGTGGGCATAGCGCTGGTGGTAATTTAAGCGCTGTAACATGCCTCAAAGCCAAGCACGAAGGCCAATTCCAATTTGTCTGCCAAGTGCTCGATTATCCACCGTTGGATCTTGCGACCAGCCCGTTTGCTAAGCCTAATCCCAAGGGCGCAATTCCGCCGCAGATGGCGGCAATGTTCGATGATTGCTATCGCGAAACCAGCCAAGCCAAGCATCCATATGTTTCGCCTGTGTATGCTGAGCCAGCCGATTTAGTGGGCTTGCCGCCAGCGTTGTTTATTCTGGCGGGCCGCGATTCGCTGCACGATGAGGCTTTGCGCTATGAGCAAATGCTCAAAAACGCTGGAGTTGCCACCGAATGCCACGATTACCCTGAGGCAGCCCATGGCTTTACTTACAAAGCCTCAGCCGATACAACTGCCGCAATCGCCAAGATGGTGGCATTTTTGCAAACATATCTCGCCGCAAAACACTAGGTAGACTGCTATTGATAACTTGCCGCTAACTGAAGGCTAGCTTGGGCTGCGCCCTCAAAATCGCCAAGTAGCTCAAAGGCTTGCCGCGCTGCATTAAAACTAGCACGAGCCGCGACCAAATCGCCTTGCAGCACCCATGCCCTTCCCAAACCAAGTTGGCGCAATGGCGTTGGCTCTAAGGTTAAGGCTCGTTGATACAGCACCACTGCTTCTGAGCCAGCTGCCATAATCAAGGCATGGTAGCCCGCCATTTCGGCATAACGAGCGGCTTCGTGGGCTTTGCCAGCCGCTTCGTAATGGCTAGCTAATTGCACAGCCACCATTGGCAACATGCCCGCATAGCTCTCGGCCAAGGCTTCAGCAGCCCGCCGATGAAATACTTGGCGACGAGCAGGACTCAGCTGCTGCTGCCAAACTTCGCCAATCAAGGGATGGGCAATTTGATATTGGCCCGCTTGCTCAGCCAAAATACCCTGCTGCAATAACAGATCAAGCATATCAAGCGCTTGATCTTCGGCGCAATGGCTGACCTGTTGCAGCAATTCGAGGGTGCTGTTGATGCCCAAAATCATGGCGGCAGAAAGCAAGGCTTGGGCGGCGTTCGGTAAGTTGATTAAACGCAAGCCAACGACATCGGCCAGCGAGCTAGGAATTTGTTCGCTTGGCGCATGCAATAGTTCTTGCAAAAAATAAGGGTTGCCGCGACTACGCCGATACAGTTGGGCACTGCGCTGCTGATCGCCGCCCTGTTGGAGCACCAATTGTTCGCTTTCGAGCGGGCTAAGTGGTTGTAATTCATGGCGCTGGGCGATATGGTTGCGCTGCCAATGCCAGATTAAGTTTGCCAATTCCCCTTGTACTTGGTTAGCTCGATAGGTCAAAATGATCAGCGCAGATTTGAATTGCAAGCGCTCGGCGGCATAGCCCAGCCATCCCAGCGAAAGTTGGTCGGCCCAGTGCGCATCATCAAGCACCAATACCAACGGCTGATCAGCAAAGAGCATTAATACTTGTAACATAGCCTCGAAGATCCGGCGGCGTTCTTCGGCAGGCGTAGCATTACTCAGCGGCGGAATAATCTCGCGCTGTTTGAAATCGGGAATCAAGCGAGCTAATTCGCTCTGCCAGTAGGGTGATAGCGGCGATTGTGCGCCAAATAGCCAATCGAACAACGCCGTTTGGTCAGTCCAAGCTAAAAAGGGCGCAAATGGCAGCAATTGAGTAATTTCTAGCCCACGTGCAACCACAACCTGATGTTCCTCGCGAATGTGGCCTAGCCAAGTTTGCCATAAACTGGTTTTGCCAATGCCCAACTCGCCTGTGAGCAACACAACTTGCACTTGGCCTTGCAAACTACGTTGCCAAGCAGCATGCAACAAGCCATAATCCGGCTCGCGGCCAATTAATTTGCTGGTATTGCGCGGGGTTGGCAAGCGCGGCGGTTGAATGATCGGAGTTGTGGGCGTACCGAGAATTTGCAGACGTAAGGCTTGGGTGGCGGCGGCTGGCTCTAAGCCAAGTTGTTGCTCAAGCTGATGTTGAAAATTGGTGTAGTGTTGCAAGGCATTAGCCCGTTGATCAAGCGCCAAATAAGCCTGAATCGCCGCTTGCACGAATGGCTCGTGCAAGGAATCAATGCTCAAACCATAATTGGCAAGTTGCAGTTTTTGCTGCTGATCGTTGGTCGTTTGCAAGGCTTGCTCAAGCAGTTGTAGATAGTGTTGATGCAGCCGATTGCGCTCCTGCAACAACCACAATTCAAACTCAGGCGCATCGCGTAAGTTTAGGCCATCGAGCAACGGGCCATGATAACAATTAAGCAAGGTTGGCAGATCAGGCTGATCCAATTGCCACAGCGCCTGTAAATCATTCCAGACCGCACTCCCCAAACTCAGCCGATCATCGTGGCTAAAGATGCAGCCCTCGCCGAGCTGTTGGCGCAACTGCCAAAGACAATTGCTCAGGTTCTTCCGCGCAGCACCACTGCTACTTTCAGCCCAGAGCAAGCCTAAAATTCGCTCACGCGGTTGCGGTTGATTGTGACATGCCAAATAGGCCAACAGCGCCATAGCCTTGGCATTGGTCACATGGATTGCCGTTTGGTTGTAAACAATTTGGGGCTGCCCCAAAAAATAGCAGCGTAGCTCCATCGCCAATTCCCAACCCAAAGTCAACTAGGCAACCATTTTAAACCAAAATCACCAAATGCCGGAATCGATTTGGGAAACCAAACGGGAAAGCCGCCAGCGATAATCAAACCAGCAAACAAGATTTAGTGCTGGAGCAAGACCCATGACAACCACAACCACTGGCAAACTTCAAGTTGGCGACCAAGCCCCAAGCTTTCGCTTGCCCAACCAAACTGGAGCACTTGTCGATTTACAAGATTTGCTGGGTAAAAAGCATATTGTGCTGTTTTTCTATCCCAAAGATGATTCGCTCATTTGTGTCGCCGAAGTGTGTGCTTTTCGCGACCAATACGAGGTGTTCAAGCAAGCGGGAGCCGAGGTGATTGGCGTAAGCAGCGATTCAGTTGAGTCGCATCAACAATTTGCCGCCAAACATCGCTTGCCCTTTACCTTGTTGAGCGATGGCGATAGTGCTGTGCGCAAGGCCTATGGCGCAACCACCTTGGGCATTTTTACAGGTCGCGTCACCTACATTATCGATCCACAAGGCACAATTCAGCATATTTTCTCATCACGCTTGAATGCCCAAAAACACATTGACGAATCGTTACGCATTTTGCAACAACATTAATCTTGAACTGGAGCATTAATCAATGACTACTGCAACTACTGGCAAATTAGCCGTTGGCGATCAAGCCCCAACCTTCAGCCTGCCCAACCAAGCGGGCCAACTCGTCGATTTACAGAACCTACTCGGCCACAAGAAAATCGTTTTATTTTTCTATCCCAAGGATCATTCGGCTGGCTGCGTGGCCGAAGTCTGTGCCTTTCGCGACCAATATGAGGTATTCAAGCAAGCCGGAGCCGAAGTGATCGGCATTAGCAGCGATTCGGTCGAGTCGCACGAGCAGTTTGCCGCCAATCATCGGCTGCCTTTTACCTTGTTGAGCGATCGCGAAGGGGCGGTACGTAAACTCTATGGTGCAACCACTTTGGGCATTTTGGCAGGCCGTGTCACCTACATCATCGATCAAAAAGGCTCAATTCAGCATATTTTTTCATCGTTGCTGAATGCCAACAAACATATCAGCGAAGCCCTACGCATCATCAAAGAAGCTTAAGTTTACATACAAGCAGTTTTTAACCACGAAGAACACCAAGCGCACAAAGGCCGATTCTGTGGTACTAATCGATTGGCTGGCACTTCAGCCAACCTAGCATTGGCGTTCTTCGCGGTTCCAAGGATACGATTTTCAACCACGAAGAACACGAAGCACACAAAGGTTGATTCTGTGGTGCTAATCGATTGGCTGGAACTTCAGCCATGCCAACTCTTTGAATCGCTGCGTTAAAACTTAATTTGTTCTATGTGATTAACTTCCTTCATCCTTCATCCCTCATCCTTCATCCTTGCTCATGTGAGGCTGATCAATTTTTGGCGCACGGCAATACTAACGGCCTCGGTGCGATTGGTCGCACCAAGCTTGCCCAAGATATTTTGCACATGCACTTTAACGGTGCGCAAAGCAATATCCAACTCAAGCGCAATTTCGCCGTTGGAGCGGCCACGCCCTAGCAGGTGCAGCACTTCTAATTCGCGTGGGGTTAACGATTCAGGTTGGGGATTGCTCACGCCAGCCACCAGTTTGGCGGCAATATCCGGCGCAAGGTGGGTGCTGCCCTTGGCAACCGCCTGAATCGCCGAAACCAATTCATCTGCCGAAGCATCCTTTAATAGATAGCCCTTGGCCCCGGCTCGCAAGGCGGCCCAAATAAACTCATCAGTTGCATAGGTGGTGAGCACCAGCACTTTAGCCTGGGGCCAGCGCTGACAGAGCTGACCAATCGCGGTGGGGCCATCCATCACGGGCATTTGTAAATCCATCAAAACGACATCGGGTAGTTCTTGGGCATACAGATCGAGGGCTGCCTGACCGTTAGCAGCCTCGCCCACAATCTCAATCGTTGTTTCATCCTCTAAAACAGCAATTAAGCCTTCGCGAACAATCCGTTGATCTTCAACAATTGCAACTCGAATCATGGCAACATCCTCGGTGATGGCGGTTTTAGCGCCTTGCTATCAGCTAGCTATCAGCTTAACACGGGTCTCGCTTGACGCGATTATGCTATAATGGCGCGTATACGAGGGCCAAAAGCCCTTCTTTTTTGGATAAAAAACCCGCTTGCGGGGCTGTGGCTCCGGCCTGCACCTTGACTTCTTACCAATCATCCACGCGAGCGCTGCAGCAGAAAGATCATCGCACCATATATGTTTAGATCATTTTTTCGCTCATTTAGCCGCGATATTGGCATGGACTTAGGCACTGCCAATACTTTAGTCTATTTACGCGGCAAAGGCATTGTTATTTCTGAGCCATCGGTGGTGGCTATTGATAAACGCACTGGAATTCCCCAAGCTTTTGGCGCTGCGGCCAAGGCCATGGTTGGGAAAACCCCTGCCAATATTGTAGCAGTCCGCCCGCTCCGCGATGGCGTGATTGCCGATTTTGATGTTGTCGAAAAGATGATGAAGTATTTTTTCGACCAAGCCCATAAACATGTTGGCGCTAGCATCGCTGGCCGCCCACGGGTGATCGTCGGTGTGCCATCGGGCGTGACCGACGTGGAAAAACGCGCCGCCCGTGATGCCGCAATGAATGCTGGCGCTCGCGAAGCCTATGTGATCGAAGAACCAATGGCGGCGGCTGTTGGTGCAGGCTTGCCTGTGACCGAACCAACTGGCTCAATGGTTGTCGATATTGGTGGTGGTACAACGGAAGTGGCCGTCATCTCGCTGGGCGGGATTGTGATTAACCACTCGTTGCGCACCGCTGGCGACGAAATCGACGAGGCTGTAATTGCTTTTTCGCGGCGTGAATATAACTTGCTGATTGGCGAGCGCATGGCCGAGAAAGCCAAAATTGCCGCTGGCTCAGCCTACCCGCTTGAAGAAGAAATCAAAGTTACCCTGCGTGGCCGCGATTTGCTAACAGGCTTGCCCAAAGCGATTGAAATTAGCAGCATTGAGTTGCGTGAAGGGATCGCTGGCCCAGTTGCCAATATTGTTTCTGAGGTGCGCACGGCCTTGGAAGAAACCCCGCCAGAATTGGTCGCTGATATTATGGAGCATGGCATTACCTTGGCTGGTGGTGGCTCAATGCTGCGTGGCCTTGATCGGCGGATCGCTGCTGAAACCAAAATGCCAGTGCATATCGCCGAAGATCCGTTGTCGTGTGTGGCACGCGGCACAGGCAAAATGATCGAGGAATTTGATAAATACCGTGACACGATTCGGCGTTCGCAGGAATCGCGTCGCATCAAACGTGGGTAGTCATGTTAAGTCGCTCAGGCAACGCCCAACGGGCAACCAAGCTAATTGTTTGGCTGGCATGTTTTGTGGTTGTGCTGTTATTGCTCGATCAACAAGGAATTCTCACGCCGGTTACCGACAATACGGCTCGCGTTTTGACTCCAGTTACCCGCACACTGACGAATATTCGTTTAGCAATTAGCGATACCTTCGGCGGTATTTTTGGCTCGTCGCAGGCCGCCCAAGATTTGGCGGCCTTGCAAGAACGCGTCACCGAACTTGAAAACGAAAATGTCCAATTGCGCAGCGCTGCCGCTGAAAACACAACCTTGCGCCGCACTGCTGGCATGCGCGAACGCTATGGCTGGCGCACAGTCATTGGCAATGTGGTCAGTCGCTCCGCCGATGCTGGCAATCGGGTAATTAGCATCGATCGTGGTACGGTTGATGGTTTGGCCGTGGGCATGCCTGTGGTTTCACACGTCAATGGCAGCCCCGATGCGCTAATTGGCTTGGTCGATACGGTCAGCCAACATAACGCCACAGTTTTGCTCATTACCGATGCGCGTTCGGTAGTGAGCGGCCAGGTGTTATCGCAGGTAACCAGCGAACAAGAAAGCGGCAGCATTAGCCAACCAATGGGCGATGTGCTTGGTCAATGGCAGCTTGGCTCACGCCTGATTATGCGCCATATCGATCGTGACGCTAAATTCAGCGTTGGCGACGATGTGTTGACCGCTGGCATTAGCAAAGCACTGGCCTTCGATGCACCTGCTGCGCGGATTCCGCCCGACGTGCCAATTGGTCGGGTCAGCGCAATTCGCCCCGACGGCCACGGCCAACAAGCCGATATTGAACCATATTTTGATCCTGATGTGGTGCGGACTGTATGGATTATCGTCGGCGAAGATTAAGCGAACGGCTGCGCGGGCAGCTTTGGTTGGCCCTGATCGTTGGATTAACCGTGATTATTCAGACCACCCTATTGCCAACGATCTTTAATGCGCACTTAAATTTGGTGTTGTTGGCGGTGGTTTGTTGGACCTTGCTAGCCGATGCTGCCAAGGGTGCTGCCATCGCCATGTATGGTGGCTTGCTGATTGATGTGGTGGGCTACTCGCCGTTTGGCAGCCATGCCTTGGCTTTATTGCTGGTTACTTGGGTTTGTAGCCTTGCTGCCGAGCGCTTCCCACCCGATACATGGCCAACATCGCTCTTACTAACCATCGGCTTGACCCCGCTGTATCACTTAGTTACCCAAGTGTTTCGCGGTGGCACCGACGATTGGCTGAGTTGGGCGATTGTGGTGCTTGTGCCAGCCATGATTATCAATGCAATTGCGGTTTTGCCAACCTTCCTCGTTTTGCAATGGTGGAACGAGCGCAAAATCCGCCACTAAACTTTATCATCAAGGAGAACCCTATGCGCGGTCGCTTGATCGGCTTACGGGTCGTGAGCTTAATTATTTTTGTGGTCTTGCTCGCACGATTGCAGCAATTGCAATTTGGCAGTAGCGCCGCAACTTCACGCGCTTCAATTGAGCAAAATATTACCCGCCGCGATTATGTTGCCCCTCAACGTGGCGAGATTTTTGCCAGCGATGGCACAACCCTGCTAGCAGCCTCGGTTCCAACCTCGATCTTGGGGATTCAAGCCGAATCGCTGCCGCGCAAACGCGCTGAGCGCAATGCGGTGTATATGCGGCTGAGCATGTTGTTGCCTTTCAGCGATACCTTCACGCTCTCGCCAACCACCAAATTACAAGAAGATCCAGCTTTAGCCGCAGCAATTTATGGCATCTCGCCAATTTTACCTGCCGATACCAACTTCGCCCCAGCGCAATCGATCACGGTGACAGTGCCGATGGGTAAGGCATTGACCGCGCTGCAATTGAGCCAAGCCTACACCGATGTGATTACCCTGCAACCTGGGGTTGAAAAGGTATTAGCCAAAGCCAATCTGCCTGGTTATTTGGTTGTGCCAGTCGCCAAAAATATTCCTGATGATGTGGCCTTGGCGATTCGCGAAAACGCGCTGGCCTTGCCCGGTGTGCGGGTGGTCGATGGCTTCCAGCGCGATTACCCACTGAGCGCCGAAGTCCAATCGCTCTCGCATTTATTAGGCTATATGATTCGGATTAACGATAAGCAACTGGCTCGTTATAATCCCACTAATGATGCTGACGGCCCGCGTCAATATCTCGAAAGCGATTTGATTGGGGTTGATGGGATCGAAAATTATTATGAATCGACCTTGCGCGGCAAACTAGGCACGAATCAAATTTCGGTTGATGTTTGGGATCGGATTGTCGGCGAACCAACAGTGTTACAGCCAATGGAAGATGGCAAAAATCTGATTTTGAATATTGATATGAATTTGCAGCGAGCCAGCGAAGCAATTTTACAAAAATGGCTCGATGTTGCAGATCAACGCCGCGTGCGTTTAGCCAACACGCCGGGCAAAGATCAAGCCAAATATGCCTCATATGATCGCATTAATAAAGGCGTGATTATGGTGATGGATGTCAACACGGGGGCGGTTTTGGCCTCGGTCAGCTTGCCAGCCTATGATAACAACGCCTTTAATCGCGGTGAGGTTGAAGAAATTACCGATTTATTTACCGATGAAGAAAATACGCCATTGCTGCATCGGGCAATTGCTGGTAAATATCCACCTGGCTCGACCTTCAAGCAATTTACTGCTGCCGCAGCCCTAGATAGCGATATCATCAATCCTGGCACGCAGATTCAAGACCCAGGCTTTTTGATTGTGCGCAACGAATATAACGAAGCCTTGACCAACCAATATCCTAACTCCAACCGTCGCGCCAATGGCCTGATCAACGTTTCCGATGCTTTGAAAGTTTCATCGAACGTCTTTTTCAACACGGTTGCTGGCGGTACCGATTATGTTACCAATCTCAAACCAACCGATCCGCAAATCAAAGGCGGTTTGGGGATTGATCGGTTGTATGAGACGGTTTCGGGCGAATTTGGTTTCGATAAATTGACTGGAATCGATTTGCCGGGCGAAGATTCGGGGATTATTCCGAATAAAGAGTGGAAGAAACAGCGCCGCGAACGTTGGGGCGTTGGCGATACCTATATCGCCGCAATTGGTCAGGGCGATGTGCAAGTTACCCCACTGCAATTGCTACGGGCTACCGTCGCCACCGCCAATCGTGGTTCAGTTTATCAACCACAAGTCGTCAAAGCGATCACCGATTTGAACCGCACCGACACGATCACGCTCACCCCAGTGATTGAACACACGATTGAACTTGCCCCAGAGCATTGGGCGATTATTCGCGAAGGCATGCGGCGCTCAGTCCGTGATTCCGATGCCTACAATCGGATCGCCAACGGCAACAACAAACCAGCAGGCGCAATTTTGGCCGATATCGATCGGCTGGATTTGGCAGGCAAAACCGGAACCGCCGAATATGCCGAAGGGCCATATTTGCGTTCGCACTCATGGTTTGTTGGCTTTGCGCCGTTCGATAATCCTAAAGTAGCAATTTTGGCAATGCTCGAAGGCACTGGCGATTTGGGCGACGGCTCGGGGACATTGGCCTTGCCAGCGGTGGTTGATGTGCTACGAGCCTATAATGGCGAGGCCTTTCCCGATATCAATGGTAATTTGCCTGCGCCTGCTGCTGGCAGCACTGGCCAATAGAGGAAAAACCAATGCAGTTAACCGTGGCACTTGCTCAAATCGATTTAGTCTTGGGTGATCGTGAAGCCAATTTAGCGACGATACGCCAAATTGCTGCGCGTGCCGAGATGGCGGGCGCAGATCTATTGGTGCTGCCAGAGTTATGGGGCACTGGCTATCTGCTTGAGCAAGCTCACAAGCTGAGCGATGCGCTGGGCAAGGGCTTGTTTGAAGAAGTCGCGGTTTTAGCAGCCCGCCATCATTTGGCGATTGTTGGCTCACTGCTTGAGCGTGATGGCGAACAAGTTTATAACACGGCCACGCTGTATGATGCACAGGGCAAACGGTTGCATAGCTATCGCAAAACCCATCTGATTGGCTTAATGCAAGAAGATCGCTATCTGGGTGCTGGCCAGCAAGCCGAAGTTTTTGAAACTGCTTGGGGCACAAGTGCATGCGCCATTTGTTACGATTTGCGCTTTCCTGAGTTGTTTCGGCGTTACGCCTTGGCTGGCGCAGGAGTCATAATTATTCCGGCTGAATGGCCAACCGCACGAATTGAGCATTGGCGAACCTTGCTGCGAGCGCGGGCTATCGAAAACCAAGCTGTGGTCATCGCCTGCAATCGGGTTGGCAGCGACCGTGCTAATCAATTTGGTGGCCATTCAGTGGTGATTGATCCTTGGGGCAATATCTTGGTTGAGGGCGATGATCAAGCTAGCCTATTGACTGCAAGCATTGATCTCGACAGCATTGCCAAAGCCCGCGACTTCCTGCCAGTCTTCCGTGATCGGCGGGTTGAATTGTACTAAAACGAGGGGGAGGGATCAGGGGCTAGAGTTCAGGGGTCAGATTTTGATCCACGAAGGACACGAAGAGCACAAAAACCGAAACCGCGAAGGGCGCAAAGCACGCGAAGGACGTTTTTGGCCACGAATTGCACGAATTGAACGAATGATTATTTTAGCCACAGATTCCACAGATTTGTTTGATTCTTGTTCCCATAGCCAAAAGCCTTCAGCCAATAGCCATGGGTTCTCTGCGCCTCTGCGTTAAGCTCTCTATGCTCTATGTTCTATGCTCTATGTTCTTTTTGGCTTTCCCTCATCCCTCATAATTCATCCTTCATCCTTCCAACGGGTGGTTGCGTAGTTCCCCTGAATGGTGGATAATCAACCAGCAGAATGGTGGCATCGACAAGTGTTGGAATCGTGTTAACATTGTGATGCAATGGAATGGCCCTCTGCCATGCGCGAGGTTTTTCGGGTAGACTAGAAGCATCGACCGAAGTGCGCCGATGCGCACCGTTGCAAGGAGGCTTGCTATGTCCTGGTTTCAATGGCTCTCACCTGCTCACGACATTGTGGCAGCGAAATCGCCCTCGATGGTTGTTCCCTACGTTGTAGAAACAAGCAGCCGTGGCGAACGAGTTTATGACATCTACTCACGTTTGCTCAAAGAGCGGATCATCATTCTCGGTACGCCGATTGATTCGCAAATTGCGAATGTGTTGGTGGCTCAATTATTGTTCTTGCAACACGATGACCCCGATCGCGATATTTCAATCTATATCAACAGCCCAGGCGGCGAAGTGAACGCTGGCCTTGCGATCTATGATACGATGCAGATGGTTTCGCCCGATATTGCGACCTGGTGTGTTGGTTTTGCTGGCAGTATGGCTACGCCAGTTCTGGCTGGTGGCACCAAAGGCAAGCGCTATTCCTTGCCTAATTCAACCATCCACATGCACCCAGCTGGTGGTGGTGCTCGCGGCTATGCGCCTGATGTCGAAATTCAAATTAAAGAATTGTTGCGCTTGCAAAATATTGTGCGTGGCTTGCTATCGAAAGATACTGGTCAGCCAATCGAACGCATCGCCCGCGACTTCGACCGCGATTTGTTTATGACACCAGAACAAGCTAAAGAATATGGTATCATTGACGAAATTACGACCCACATTGAAGCTGGGCAACAAGATTAATTGAGCAACAAGGATGATGACGCGAGCAACGAAGCTCGCGTCGTCACCAATGGGAGCAATTCCAATGGCGCAATCCGCCTTTATGCCACCGACCTATTACTGCTCGTTTTGCGGGCGGAACCAAGATGAAGTCGATCGCTTGGTTTCAGGTCCGGGGGCATTGTTTATTTGCAACGAATGCATTGAGCTGTTAAGCGCAATTATTGCTAACGAGGAGCGTAAAGATGCTCCAAATGCCCCAACCCTACCACCAACGCTGCCGATTCCGCACGCCATTCGCGATCATCTCGATGAATATGTGATTGGCCAAGATCGGGCGAAAAAGGTGATGGCGGTGGCGGTGTACAACCACTACAAGCGCTTGCGTGCCCAAGCTCAAGGCGATACCGATGTCGAAATTCAAAAGAGCAATATTTTGTTAGTTGGGCCAACTGGCTCAGGCAAAACGCTGCTAGCCCAAACCCTAGCACGCATGCTTGATGTGCCATTTGCCATCGCTGATGCCACTGCATTAACCGAGGCTGGTTATGTTGGCGAAGATGTCGAGACGATTCTGCTGCGCCTAATTCAGGCCGCCGATGGCGACGTTGAGCGTGCTCAAATGGGCATTTTGTATATCGACGAAATCGATAAAATCGCCCGCAAAGCCGATAATCCATCGATCACGCGCGATGTTTCGGGCGAAGGCGTGCAACAAGCTTTGCTGAAAATCCTTGAGGGTGGGGTGGTCAATGTGCCGCCAATGCCAGGCCGCAAGCATCCTCAGCAAGAATTTATTCCCTTTGATACCACCAATGTGCTGTTTATTTGTGGTGGGGCGTTCGAAGGCTTAGAACACCATATCGCTCAACGTTTGGGTAGTGGCGGCACCTTAGGCTTTGGCAAGGCGATTGTTAAAGAAGAGCGGATCGAACGTTCCAAGAAATTGTTATCGCTGGTTAACCCCGATGATTTGCTGCACTTTGGCTTTATTCCTGAGTTTATCGGGCGCATGCCCGTCGTTGCTGCGCTCACACCACTCGATAAAGATGCCATGATGCGGATTTTGACCGAGCCACGCAACGCAATCATCAAGCAATATCAAAAAATGTTGGCGCTTGATCATGTGCAACTCGAAGTCAGTGGCGATGCCATGGAAGCAATTGTTGAGCGAGCATTGGCTGGCAAAACAGGCGCTCGTGGTTTGCGCACTGCCGTCGAGGAAATTTTGCTCGATGTGATGTTTGATTTGCCGTCGGAAACCGATGTGGTGCGCTGCGTGATCACTGCTGAAACTGTGCGTGATGGTGCAATGCCAACCCTGATTCGGCGAACAAGCACCCGCAGCCGAGCTGGCAAACAACCAACCACCAAAGCTAGTTAAACGCTATTTTGATGTCATGATGCCTCGTTCTCGTTGAGAGCGGGGCATTTTGTTTTAGCGTTTGTTGCCATGGCTTGACACACTGCGTAAATCGCGGCATCCTGCTAGTAGCACATGTACTTTGTGGCTTTTATGGAGGCACTATGAAAGGTAAAGTTTGTTTGGTCACCGGGGCAACGGGTGGTATCGGCAAGGTAACAGCCTTAGAACTGGCGCGTCAAGGTGCGACGGTCGTGATTATTGGGCGGCATCCATTGCGCACCGAAGGCGTTACCGAGATGATCAAACGCGAGACTGGCAATCCCAATGTTAGCTATATTTTGGCCGATTTATCCAAGCAAGCTGAGGTACGACGGGCTGCCGCTGAATTTTTGAGCAAGCATAATCAATTACATATTTTGGTCAATAATGCTGGAGCATTTTATAGCTCGCGCCAAGAAAGCGCCGATGGCATCGAATTAACCATGGCGCTCAATCATTTGGCCTATTTTCTATTAACCGATTTACTGTTAGATACGATCAAAGCTAGCGCTCCAGCGCGAATTATCAATGTCTCATCCGAGGCCCATCGAATGGGCGCGATGGATTTCAACGATCTTGAAGGCAAGCGCAAATGGGGCGGCTGGCGCATGTATGGTCGTTCCAAATTGGCCAATATTCTGTTTACCAAAGAGCTAGCACGACGTTTGGCAGGCACCGATGTCACGGTCAACTGCTTGCATCCAGGTGTGGTTTCAACGGGCTTTGCTGCCAACAACGGCTTCTTTGGTATTGCCATGCGCAAGTTGATGGATCTTGGTTCGATCAGCGCCGAAAAAGGTGCCGAAACCACCTTGTACCTCGCGACATCGCACGAAGTTGAGCATCTCACGGGCTTGTATTTCGATAAAAAGAAACCGCGTGAATCCAGCCCAGCTTCGCATGATCAAGCTGCCGCTGAAAAGCTCTGGGAGTGGAGCGAAGCCAAAGTTAAGCAAATTAACGAGCAACAAGCAGCGTAAAAAGAGAACATAGAGCAAAGAACATCGAACATACCACTATTAACCGCGAAGAACCCGAAGGCCACAAAGGGGAATAATAGCATCCTTCGTGCCCTTCGCGTCCTTCGCGGTTTCGTCCTTCGTGCCCTTCGTGCTCTTCGTGGATCAAAATCTATCGTGGTTCATTACTGCCACGCATACAACGTGGTAATAATGCTTGAATAATCGTCAGTCCATAAACGATCGTTAGGAAGATTTTGTAAGGCTTGCCATTGATATTGATCGATAAATTGTTGATATAAGGCTTGATTCTTGGTAAAAACCACCCACTTGGTACTAATATTGCCCTCTTCGAGCACTGATTGGTCGGTGTTATATTCATGAACTAAAGCCAATAAACCAAGCTCTGCCGCTAAATCATGTAAAACTGGCTCTAAATTGAGATAGCGATTTGAAATATGAAAAGCGATAATTCCATCGGGTTTAACCTTGCTCAGATATAATTCAATTGCCTCAACCGTGATTAGGTGGGTTGGAATTGCATCGGAGCTATAGGCATCCATCATCAACAAATCAAATGGCTGAGTTTCATAGGCTAAAGAAATTCGGGCATCGCCCACAATCACTGGTGCTTGCGGCGTGCATTGGCTCAGAAAACTGAAAAATCGCTGGTTTTGGGCAATCTCAATCACCACAGGATCAATTTCAAAATAGCGCCAAGTATCTTGCGGTTTGGCATAACAAGCGGTTGCCCCACTACCCAAACCAACAACTCCAATCGTTTTTGTGGCTGGTTGTTGATTTACAATTTGAAAAATCTCGTTCAGCGGCCCATTCAAACTATAATAGGTCAATGGGCGTTTGCTTAACGCTGGATCAAGAAATTGCATGCCATGCAGGGTAGTTCCATGCATCAATAAATGCAAACGATTGGCTGAATTAACGACCCGATTGACTCCAAAAAAGCTGCGTTCTTGATAAATAACGGTCGACTGACTAAAACCAATGATTGAGACAACACTAAAAAATCCACCAAGGCTCAAACCAAACGCTAAAGGATTACGCGATTGGGTATAGGCAACCAGCATTGCCACCGAAAATAAGATTGCATAGCCAACCGATTGACCATGATAATCAAAGGCCTTAATCCCCAAAACTAACCCGATACTTAATAAAACCATCAATCCAGGTACACGCAATAATTTAAGCCATTCTTGACGATTCGTGGGCTTAGGTTTGCGCCATGGCGCAAGCATCAGCGCCAAACATAACATCAATGGATATTCCCAAACTGCATCGAAGATTAACGGTGCAATTAAACCATTGAAGATACCACCAATTACACCACCCAACGACATTAAGAGATAGAATTCGGTTAATTTTTGTGGTTCAGGTCGATCATCAGCTAGTTGTTGATGTAAGACCATCGTGACTACAAATAAGCTCAGCAAGTGCAAAATCAAAAGCAATAGAATTGGGCTATTGGCTTCGGAAATCATCGTTAGAATAATTAACATTACTAGAATTGGCATTAGCCAAATTAATGCTTGTTTTGGAATAATAGCCTTATTGGCAAAAACAAAAATAAATGTCAACAGATATAAAGCCAAGGGAATAACCCATAGCAAAGGCATTGCCACAATATCGGTGGTAATAAACGTTGTAACACTCACTAATAAGCTTGAGGGTACTGCTGACCATGCAATCCATTTGATCCGACGTTGCCAATCAATTGATTGCGTTGGCTGCGTATTTTGGCTTATAACTGCTTGGGGTGCGCGTTGCCAAACCCGTATGCCACAACCAATAAACAACAATACCAACAGCAAATAGCCCCAGCGCCAACTAGAGCTTTGAAGCGCAAGGCTGGTATTTGGCTCGATAATCAACGGATATGATAGAAGTGCCAACATACTGCCAACATTGCTCATCGCATATAACACATAGGGATTACGGTTTTGCTCACTTGTGCCAAACCATGCTTGCAACAATGGGCTACTAGCTGAAACGACAAAAAATGGTAAACCTAAGGCAACTGCAAACAAATTCAACAGCCAAGCAATTGGAAAATCAGTGGTCGGTGCTTGCCAACCAACAGGAATTGCAATCGGCAATACCAACAAAGGCATTAATAATAATCCACAATGAATTAATACTTGTTGGCGTGGCTTGAAATATTTGGTTAGCAAGTGCGAATAGCCATAGCCTAGCAATAGCATGGTTTGATAAAATACGAGTGCTGTATTCCAAACAGATGGCGCACCACCAAGCAATGGTAAAGCCATTCGGGCAAACATCGGCTGAATTACAAATAATAGGCTGGCACTGGTAAAAATGGTTAATGCAAATAATAATGGCATAGATTAATTCCTATTGCTGAGCATGGCGAATCAAACATTGCCGTAATCCAAACTCCAACCAGCCGATTGAGCCAGTTTCTCGACTCAATCGGCTGGTTCGCGATTTAGCTGACGATTCGTTCAACTTCGACCAAATTATCGTAGAACGTTGCACCGCCGCCCATATCCGAAAGCGCTTGGGGCGTAGTATGGTTGACGTTGCGGCCATCAACGGTTAGCTCCGACCACCAAATTGATGGCGCAACCACCACAGCTTGACGCACCCGATCAGTCACCACTGCTGTTGCCACAAAACCGCCACGATCATTGCGAATCAACACTTGATCGCCATCGTCGATATTGCGTTCAATCGCATCAAGTGGATTAATTTCTAGGGTCGGGCCACTTTCATAGCGCTGCAAAATATTGCCAAAGGTGCTATTCAAAAAGTGATGAGCCGGCGGTGAAATCAGGGTCAAGGGATAGCGCTCAGCCAAACGTGGGTTGGTAGTCGGGCTTTCGTAGGGCGCGGTGTAGGTCGGCAATGGATCAAAACCATCAGCCAGCATCCGTTCAGAATAGAGTTCACACTTGCCCGATGGCGTGAGAAAATTGCCCTCAGCAAACGGTGCCCAATCACTTGGCACGTTCAAACGCAGCCAACCCTCTTGTTGCAAACGTTCGAGCGTGATGCCCGCCAAAGCTGGGTGCTCTGAATCGAGTGCTTGACGAGCGATCGTCTGATCATCATCGCCAAAACATGGCTCAGTAAAGCCCATTTTGGCCGCCAAGCGCCGAAACAACTCGGTATTCGGAATCGCCTCGCCCAGCGGCTCGATTGCTTGGTTGCTCCAGGCCAAATACCAGTGACCATAGGCTTTATGTAAATCAACATGCTCTAGTTGGGTGGTCGCAGGCAGAATAATATCAGCGTAGCGTGTCGTGTCGGTATAAAATTGCTCGTGCACCACCGTGAACAAATCTTCACGCTCCAAACCACGCTTGACTGCTTCCAAATCGGGGGCCACACTCGCTGGATTGGAATTGTAGACAAACAAGGCTTGGACTGGCGGATCGTTTACTTCGGTCAGCGCATCACCAAGCTGATTCATATTGATCATGCGGGTTCCAGCAGGAATCAGATCGGGGCGTTCCAAGGCCGCATTATTAATTGGAAACGTGCCGCTGGTGGAAAGCAAAATACCGCCTGCTCGCTCGCGCCACGAGCCGATTACCGCAGGTAAACAAGCCAAGGTACGCACGGCCATACCGCCGCCAGCGTGGCGTTGCAACCCATAGTTAATCCGAATCGCAGCAGGGGTGGTCGTGGCATATTCGTGGGCCAATTGCTCAAGCGTCGCCACATCCAAACCTGTTAATTCGGCCACCCGCGCTGGCGGATATTCCTGCACCCGCTGGCGCAATTGCTCGCCGCCAATACAATATTGATCAAGATAGGCTTGATCGTGCAAGCCATCGCGAAAAATAATATGCATCATGCCGAGGGCCAGGGCTGCGTCGGTGCCTGGCAAGGGGGCAATATGCCAATCGCATTGGGCAGCGGTGCGCGAACGCCAAGGATCGATCGCAATCACCCGTGCGCCAGCCTTGCGTGCCGCCTTGATGAACGTCCACAGGTGCACATTCGACGTGAGCGTGTTGGTTCCCCACAAAATAATTAATTTGGCATCAACATAGGCTTCGGGGTCAGTACCAACACTCGCACCAACCGTATAGCGATAGCCAGTTGCCCCAGCGCTGGCACAAATCGTGCGGTCGAGCAATGAAGCGCCCAAGCGATGGAAAAAGCGTCGATCCATCGAGCCATAATGCAGCAATCCCATCGTACCAGCATAGGAGTAGGGCAAAATAGCTTGTGGGCCATGGCTAGCGCTGATTGCCTGCAAACGTTCGGTGATCGTGGTTAGGGCTTCTTCCCACGAGATCCGTTCGAATTGGCCTGCACCTTTGGGGCCAACTCGCTTGGCTGGATACAACAAACGGCCTTGATGGTAGGTGCGCTCAACATAGCGCGAGACTTTGGTGCACAAAAAACCATTGGTTATAGGGTGCTCAGGGTTGCCCTGAATTTTAATCGCCTTGCCGTCTTGCACAGTTACAAGCATCGAGCAGGTATCGGGGCAATCGTGAGGGCAAACCGCATGAATAATCTGCTGATCAAGCGCAATCGTTGTCATGGCATCAATCGGGCTGAAAAACCCGCCTCCTTCGCAGTTGTTGCCAAATACTATACATCGTTTCGTTTTTTTCAACGAATTATCAGTTGCATGTTATGGAAACTTCACCCCCAATGTGCTTGAATAGGGTATTGAATCGCAGATCTATCCGTGATATAGTGGTCTATCATTAGGCTTTTCTATAGCAGTAGAAAGTCGGTGCTTACTTGAAAAACGTACTTGAAGTTCTGATGGGGGCAGCCCGTCAGCATCGTTATCTAACGCACGACCAAGTGCTGCTCCACCTTCCTCCCTCCGACAAAAACACAGCGCTGTTCGACGAATTGTGTGTCCGCTGCCAAGCAGAAGATATTCCAATTTTGGAAGAACCGCCAACCGCTGCAGTACATCTCCGTTCACGCGATGTCGATGACGACGATCTCGAACGGTCTCTGATTCGGGAAGGGGTAAGCCTCGATGATCCGGTGCGCATGTATTTGCGCGAAATTGGCCAAGTGCATCTCCTAACCGCCCACGAAGAAACCATGTTGGCCAAACAATTGGAACGCGGCGAACGTGCGATGATTCGGCTCGCCCGCCACGAATATCTCCTCGAAGAAAAAGCCCGCCTACAACAGCAAGTTCTCGAAAGCGAAGCCGCCCGTCAACATCTCATCCAAGCCAATTTACGCCTGGTGGTGTCGATTGCCAAAAAATATGTTGGCCGCGGCATGTCGTTTTTAGATTTAATTCAAGAGGGCAATATTGGCCTGATGCGGGCAACCGAGAAGTTCGATTATCACAAGGGCTTTAAGTTCTCAACCTATGCCACTTGGTGGATTCGCCAAGCAATTACGCGCTCGATCTCTGATCATAGTCGCACTATTCGCCTGCCAGTTCACGTGGGCGAGACGATTAATCGCGTCAAACGCACGGCCCACAAGTTGCAACAAGCCTTGGAGCGTGAGCCAAGCGCCGAGGAGATTGGCGAAGCGCTTGGGTTGCCTGCCGATAAAGTGCGGCGGGTGCTCGAAGTGGCGCGTCAGCCAGTTTCGCTCGAAACGCCTGTTGGCAACGAGGGCGATAGCGTGCTCGGCGATTTTATCGAAGATGATCGTTCATCCGAGCCGCTTGATCACGCTACCGAGCATTTATTGCGCGAACAACTTGATGAAGTGCTGTGCAAGCTCGATGAGCGTGAACGGCGGATTATTGAGCTACGCTATGGCTTGGTCGATGGCAAATATCGCACGCTTGAAGAAGTTGGCCGCGAGTTTGGCATTACCCGCGAACGAATTCGCCAAATCGAGGCCAAAGTTCTGCGAAAATTGCGCCACCCAGCTTTTGGTGGGCGTAAATTGCGAGCCTATCTTGAATAACTAAGTTGCAGATTGAACGGCAAAGCAACACACGCGTAGCGCGGGCACCATGCCGTGATGCGCGTGTGTTAGTTTTTAATCAACACCACAATCGGAGGTTGTCAGATGGAAACGATTCAAGCTGATGCTGCATTGACCCAACTCGCCAATTTATGCCATGCCCTCGGCCATCCATTGCGCTTAGGCATTGTGCGCTACATCGCTCAGCATCCTCGCTGTATCTGCAACGATATTGTGCAGCGAACCAATCGTGCTCAATCGACAATCTCCGAACATTTGCGGGTGTTGGCTCAAGCTGGTGTGGTAGAAAGCGAGCAGGAAGGCCAAGCCACGGTCTATTGGCTGGCTCCGCAGACACTCAAACTGCTAGAGCAAGAAGTTGAGCAACTTTGTGATTCTGCCCAACAAAAAACGGTCGCTGAGCGCAGTGCTCAACGACCGTTGTGGTATCAGCTCAATCGTTAGATTAGTCGTTTAATGGCTGACCAGTGTATGGGTCAAACCGTGGTTTTTCTGGTTGGGCTGGAGCTGGATTGATTGGTTGGCCCGTTTGTGGGTCGAACTTCCAATTGCTTTGTGGTGCAGCCGAGTTAGCATTGCTGGTTTGAGCATTGTTAACCGCAGTTTTGACCTTGTTGAACACATTTTGGGCTTGATTACGCATTTCATCAATGCCGCTGTTGATGCCTGGGCTTGGCAAGCCAGGTGCGGTTACCACTGGCAACACGGCCCACAAAATGATGTAGAGCAATATGCCCGAACCACCAGCCAAGGTCACCAGCACAAAGGCCAAGCGCACCAAGGTTACGTCAAAAGCGAAATATTGAGCTAAGCCCGTACAAACACCAGCAATCATTTGATCTTGTTGAACACGCACTAAGCGATTTGAATTTTGCATTGTAAACTCCTTATTTGGCTGCAACTTGTGGTTGCTTATCTGCTAACTAGGACGCAGGCCAGCAAAAAATTGTTGCAGCAATCATGCTTAGATTGTCAAGCAAACCAGCGAAAAGCCCTGCTTCGCGTTCTTCGTGCCCTTCGTGGTTCCGTCTTTCATCGTTGGCGCACCAAAGATTCATGCTTGCATAAAATACGAACGTATGGTATTTTATCAATATGAGTCGCAAAGATAGTGCCAAAGAACTTATTTTGAATAAAGCAGTGCAGATGGCTTCGGTCGCTGGCTTGAATGGCTTGACGATTGGTAGTTTGGCTGAGGCTGTCGCCATGTCCAAGGGCGGCATCAGCGCTCACTTCAAGTCCAAGACCGAGCTGCAAGTTGCGGCGGTTGATCGAGCCTCTGAGCTGTTTCAAGCCGCCGTGATTGGCCAAGTGCTGGCCGAGCCAGCCGGAATTGCTCGCCTTAGCAAGCTTTGCGATTCGTGGTTTAGCTATTTGCAGCAGGGCATTTTTCTGGGCGGCTGTTTTTTTACCAATGCCGTGCTTGAGCTTGATGATTTGGATAACTCGGAAGTGCGGGCGGCTGTGCTGCGCTATTATCACAATTATCTAAATTTTATTGAGCAATGCATCGCCGAAACCGTGCAACTCGGCCAGTTTCGCCCAGATACACCCATTGCCGAGGTTGCGCTGCAATTCCATGGCATCGAAATCGCCGCACTGGTTTGGCGAGCAGTCCGTTCTCACGAAGCTCAATTTGCGACCGCCCGCGCCGCCATCGACAATTTAATCATAAACTATCGCAGCTAAAATTTTTTAGCATCAATAAAACACGAACGTCCGTATTTATAAGGAGTTGTTATGCAGATCAATGTAACCTACATCGGCACAGCCACGGTATTATTGGAAATTGACGGCTTGCGGATTTTGACTGATCCGGTGTTTGATCCGGCTGGTAGTTCACGGGTTTATCAGGTGCGGCCACAGGTTGAATTTGCGCTGTACAAGCAAGCGCCAGCGGCCTTGCCAGCAACTGAAATTGGCGCGATTGATCTAGTTTTACTTTCGCACGACGATCATTATGATAATTTGGATGATGCAGGCCGCGCCTTGTTACCGAACGCAGGCCATGTATTAACCACCGAATCGGGCCGCCAGCGCTTGCAACAGCAGGGCGCAACCAATGTGCAAGGTCTAGCCGAATGGCAATCGATTACCATTAACACCCCCCAAGGCTTGCCGCTAACGATCACTGCCGTGCCAGCGCAACATGGCCCGGTTGAGTTGCTACCGATTATTGGCGAGGTACTTGGCTTTGTGTTGGAATACCCAGCCTTTGAGCATGGGCCAATTTATATTTCTGGCGACACCGTTTTGTTTGATGGAATTACGACAATTGCTGAACGCTACGCGGTTGGCACGGTCTTTTTGCATGTTGGGGCAGCCCAATTTGCGCCAACCGGCCCAACTTTATTTACCTTTGATGCAACTCAAGCCTATCAAGCGACGCAACTACTCAAACCCCAAAGCTTGATTCCAATTCACTTTGATGGTTGGCAGCACTTTAGCCAAGGTCAAGCAGAAATTGATCAAGCGTTTGCTGGGAGCGACATTCAACCACGTTGGTTAGAGCCAGGCATGGCAACCAAACTCACGGTTTAATTTCCTTATATCCAGCTAATTCCCATCGCAAAGGGAGCCTACAATATCAAACGCCCTTCTCCCGTTTGGTGGGAGAAGGGTTGGGTATAAGGGAAGCCTTTGTTGATCAAATCACGCCTTTGGTGCTGGGAATCGCATCGCCCAAACGTGGATCATGTTTGGTGGCGCTATCGAGTGCCCGCGCCAAAGCTTTGAATAAGGCTTCGGCCTTGTGGTGGTCGTTGCGGCCATATTCGATTTTCGCATGCAAATTCATTCGGGCATGAATCGCAATGCTCTCAAACACATGCTCAACCAAATCGCAGGTCAAGCCACCAATGCTGGGGTTTGTCCAGCTAAAGTTGAGCACATGAAACGGTCGGCCACTCAGATCAAGCGCAACAAACGCTAGTGCCTCATCCATCGGCACATAGGCATGGGCGGTGCGGGTGATGCCAGCTTTATCGCCGAGCGCCCGATCAATCGCCATGCCCAAGCAAATTGCTACATCTTCAACCGAGTGATGGTCGTCGATATGCAAATCGCCATTGCAGGTCACTGCTAAATCAAATTGACCATGACGAGCGAAACTCTCCAACATATGGTTATACATCCCGATTCCCGTATTGATCGCTACTTGACCAGAGCCATCGAGATTGAGCGTGAGCTTAATTTGGGTTTCACGGGTGTTACGTTCGATCGTTGCAATCCGAACCATAATCATGCATCCTTTCGCTAAAGCTGCCTGATCGTACCTGCTCTGGCGATTTTTGCCAACCAGCCTTGATAACGATTTCACGCTGATAGCTCATCGCCATCTCATCAAATTTTCATCAGAATTTCAGATTAGCGCAGCATACTAGATTGGCCTGAATCATTGTTCAGGCATTAATTTGTGAAATGGATGCGCAATTATGAAGGTTAGCCTCAATCGTCGCTGGTTCCCGTTGTTGGGAGCTTTTGCTGCCTACATCGCTTGGGATCTCGTCGATCATCAAGTTCTCACGCCGCGCTCGCCAGTGTGGCTGTGTTATTTGATCGATTGGGGCGTGGCTGGGATGGCAGGTTGGTCGATTTTTATCCTGCTCGAACGTCAATATCAGCATAAAAAACCGCTGATCGATGCCAGCACGATCAACTTGCCGCCAGCGGTGTTTGCCCAATTAACCCAAGCCGCCCAAGGCTTGCAGGGTGAAATTCACGAACTGCAACAAGCAATCGGCAATTCGATCAACGAAGAGGGCATTCAACAACAGCGCAGTTTGCGGCAGGCTTTGGTTGCCAGCTATCGCGCTCAAGCAATTCTTGAGGAAGTTAGCGGGATTGTTGATAAGCCGCAAGTTGCCCCGCCGCCAGTTGAACAATTGATCACCCAGCGCTCTTAGGCTGTGGTAGCATAACGATCATATTTTGCTACGAGGCCGCTAATGATTGCGATTGATGCTCGTTTGAATGCCTACCGCCATGGTGGCATTGCCCAATACACCCAAAAATTGCTGACCTATTTGCCCAAGATCGCGCCTGAGCAACAATGGTTGGTACTAGAGCATCGCAAAAGCCCTAAACCTTTGGCGCTTGGCCCCAACATTCAGCGAGCACGCTTATTCACCCCGCCCCATCACCGCTTAGAACAAGTGCTTTTGCCCTTGGAAATTGGCCTGCGCCGCCCCAAACTGCTACACTCGCCTGATTTTATTCCACCGCTGTATCGCCCATTTCCTGCGGTGATCACCGTGCATGACTTAGCATTTAAATTGTTTCCTGAAATTTTGGATGCCAACGCCAGCCGTTATTATGGCCAAATTGAGCGAGCGCTGGCCTCAGCCAATGCAATTATTGCCGATTCGCAGAGCACCGCCAACGATCTCACCAACTTGTTAAATGTTGATCCGAGGCGAATTGATGTGATTCATCTAGCAACCGATATCCAGCCAATCGCACTCGTCAGCGATGCTCAACGCCACATTGGCGATAAAACCTGGCAGGCTGATCAATTTATGCTGTTTGTTTCAACCCTAGAGCCACGCAAAAATATCCCAATGTTGCTACGAGCCTTACGAATTGCAGTTGATCGCAAGCCGCACGCTGGCTATCGCTTGGCGTTGGCGGGGCGGCGCGGCTGGCTCGATGGCGAAATTTGGCAAACCCTCGCTGAATTACACTTAGAAGATGTTGTAACTTGGATCGATAGCCCAAGCGATGAGGAAATTCGCTGGCTGCTGAGTGCCTGTCGCTTATATCTCAACCCTTCGCGCTATGAAGGCTTCGGCTTACCAGCCTTAGAAGCTTTGGCTTGTGGCGCGGCGGTAGTGGTAGCCGATGCCTCAAGTTTGCCTGAAGTGGTCGGCGATGCTGGCCTCAAATTGCCAGTTGCCGACCCGCTGGCATGGGCTGATGCGATTGAACATTTATGGGATGATCAAACTGCTCGGCAAGTTTTGCGTGATCAAGCTCCGGCGCAGGCCGCCAAATTTTCGTGGCAACGCACCGCTGAGCAAACATTGGCAGTTTATCAGCGCGTGCTTGAGCGCGTTAGTTAGCGGGAGTTTGCAGGGTAAAGACAAAGCGTGCGCCATGCTGGGGCTGGCTTTCAACCCAAACGTTGCCACCATGAGCCTCAATAATCGCCCGCACAATCGCCAAGCCCAAACCTGCCCCGCCATAATCACGCGAACGCGATTTCTCGCCGCGATAGGTGCGCTCGAAAATATGTGGCAAATCGTCGGGCTGAATGCCTTCGCCAGTATCGCTGACTTCAACATGCACGGTTTGGTTGATTGTTTGGGCTTGAATCGCGATTGTGCCATCGCTCGGCGTGTGGCGCAGCGCGTTGCTAATCAAGTTATACAACACTCGTTGCAATTTGGGCGCATTCATCAACACCAAATCGGCTTCGGGCGCAACGCTGCCACGCAATTGCACGCCATGGGCTGCGGCATGCGGCTGCAAGTTGCTCAGTGTATCAGAGATTAAATCGCCCAGCGAGGCACGTTCTAATTCCAAGCGCAACACCCCAGCATCAAGCTGGGCCATCTCGAATAAATCATCAACTAAGGTGCTTAGGTTGGTCAATTGGGCATTGGCCGAATTGAGATAGCGCTGCTGCATGGCTGGCTCAGTTACCACGCCATCAGCCAAGGCCTCGATCATCGCCCGCACCGCCGTTAGTGGGGTACGTAAATCGTGCGAGATCGCCGCAATCAAATCGCGGCGCGATTGTTCAAGCTCGTGCTGACGCTCAGCACTTTGGGCTAAGGCATCAGCCATCTGATTAAAATCGGCGGCCAAGATACTGACTTCATCGTTGCCATGCTCAGGAATGCGCAAAGCCAAATCGCCCTTGGCCAGCGCGGCGGCTCCTGCGCGAACCTCGGCCAAACGGGCTACCAAAACATTGCCTACCGCAATACTAAACCCCAAAGCCAGCACCAACATAAAAATCAAAACCAATAAGAGCAAGGGCAAATCGTGGTCGGTGCTGATGAACATGGCTCGCGCTACACCTTGCAACAAGGCTGCGACCAAAATTCCGCCAAGGCCAATCGCGGCGATAATTTGCGCCCGCAAACTGCGCAATAGCGAGAGCATTCGGCTTTGTAAGGCGACGATTGCCACGATGCCAGCGCCAAAGCCCAACGAGCCAAACAGCTTGACGATGCCTTCTAATTCGCTCATTGGCAGCATCAAGCCAAAGTGACCGACCAAGCTTACCAAACCCAGCGCAATCGCCAAGGTCAGCAATAAGAGGCTTGATTGATGCAAAAAACGTCTCATTGTTCGCCTGCGCTGAGTTTGTAGCCCACGCCCCAAACCGTTTGCAAATAGCGCGGTGCGGTTGGATCATCTTCGATTTTTTCGCGCAAACGCCGAATGTGCACAGTTACGGTGCTGGTATCAGCAGAAAATGTATAGCCCCACACCAATTCCATCAACTGGTCGCGGGTAAACACGCGCTCACGATGGCGGGCCAAAAAATAGAGCAAATCAAACTCACGCGCAGTTAGGCTGATCGATTTACCCGCCACTTGCACATCGCGAGTGCGCGGATCGACCCGCAGTGAGCCAAGCTCAATCGGGCGTTCGTCAGGTGGCGGAGCATCGGGCTGCGGCTGAACACGGCGCAACACCGCTTCAACTCGCGCCACCAATTCGCGTGGGCTAAATGGCTTGACCACATAATCATCAGCGCCAACCCCCAAGCCAATAATGCGATCGTTCTCCTCACTCTTGGCGGTGAGCATAATCACTGGCGTGCGGCGATCGCTCTGTAAGCGCCGACAAACTTCCAAGCCAGTCACTTTGGGCAACATCAGATCAAGCACGACCAAATCGGGTGGTTGTTGCCGCGCCAAGCGCAAAGCGGCCTCGCCATCGCTGGCCTCAAGCACCGTATGGCCTTCGCGCCGCAAATACAAGCCTACCACTTCGCGAATATTCGGTTCGTCATCAACCACCAAAATATTGGCCATACCTAATCCTTTAATTGATCCACGAAGGACACGAAGGGCACGAAGGTTGCAAGCGCGAAGAACGCTAAGAGCATTTTTTAGCCACGAATTGCACGAATGGCATTTATAGGCCTTTTCTAATGATAGATCCCCGATCCCTCATCCTATGCTCTATGTTCTATATTCTTCATCCCTCATCCTTCTCATCGCTCTGCGCCTCTGGGTTAAATCCCGATCCCCAACCCCCAGCAACCAATCCCCAATTCTATGTTCTTTTTAACTTCATCCCTCATAATTCATCCTTCATCCTTACAAACATTCTACTGGATTGGCGCAACTGCCATCAAGACTTGATATTTTTCGCACCAAATCACCACATTGGCATAGAGTGCAGGATCGAAATCGGCGGGCAGGCTGTAGTTTTGGTTGCCCTCGGAGCCTTTGAGTTTGCCTAATTCAAGGTAGCCCGCTTGTAAATCGCTGGGTTGGTTAATTTCGGCTGCCTTAGCGACAAAAATATACATATCTGGCCCTGCTTCAACGAAGAAATCGCTGAGGCGCAACAAATTGCTGCCATCGGGCTGCTGATAGAGCGTCGCCATCCCGCCACTTTTGTGATCGATGCCGCGAAAACTGCCAGCACCCAAGACCACTGGCTCGGCTGGAACGGCAGTTGGCTCAACCCGCGATTCGGTGGTTGGCATTGCGGTTGGTTGGATCATCGTATCAACTGTTGGCATTGCGGTTGGTTGCATCGTATCGTCGGTCATGGGCATGTCAGTCGGCTGCATCATATCGTCGGTCATTGACATCGCATCGGTCGGTTGCATCATATCATCAGTCATCGTCATCGCATCGGTTGGTTGCATCATATCATCGGTCATTGTCATGGCATCAGTTGGTTGCATCATGCTATCCATGGTTGGTTGAGCTGTAGCCATGGCTGCCCTGCTGGTGGTTGGAAAAGGCTCATCGACCTTGGTTGGAGCCGTGCCACAGGCCGTTAACAACCCAAAAATAATAATCGTTGCTGAATATCGCAATTTCATCGCCGCTAGCCTCCATAAAATGTCATAGTCTAGTTATAACCGTCAGCACTTAACCAAGCCTTGCCAAAAACTTACAAAACCCTAAACAAACCCATCCTAGAACTAAAGACTGATATGCAATTATTGGCATAGCGATATACTAATTCAATCAACATTCCAACTTCAAGCATAACCAAAAGGAGCCGTAATGGCTGAAGCAACCCGCAAGCAACCGAGCGGCATGCTCGCATTTAGCATTATGTGGTTCGGCCAAGTCGTTTCATTGCTTGGTAGCTCCATGAGCAGCTTTGCCCTGACGATTTGGGCTTGGCAAATTACAGGTCAAGCCACGGCCTTGGCGCTCGTAGGCTTTTTCTCGTTTGCCCCAAGCATTATTGTTAGCCCCTTTGCCGGAGCCTTGGTCGATCGCTGGAATCGTAAGCTGGTGCTGATTTTGAGCGATTTAGCCACAGGCTTATCGACGATCGCTATTTTATTGCTCTACCACAACGATGCACTGCAAATTTGGCATCTGTATGTGGCCGGAGCCTTTGCCAGCATTTTTCAATCGTTTCAATGGCCAGCCTATTCGGCGGCAGTTTCGACGATGTTGCCCAAACAGCACTATGCCCGAGCCAGCGGCATGATGTCGATGGCCGAATCGGCAGCAGGGATTGTCGCGCCAGCCCTAGCCGGTTTTTTGCTGACCGTGATGGGCATCGGCGGCATCTTGATTATTGATATTGTGACCTTTGTATTTGCTGTTAGCGCCGTGCTCTTTGTTAATATTCCCCAACCAACGCAGAGCGAGGCGGGGGCGCAAGGCAAGGGCAGTTTATGGAGCGAGGCAGGCTTTGGCTTTCGCTATATTTTGGCACGCCCCAGCCTCTTGGGATTGCAACTGACCTTTTTTATGATTAACTTCGTTGGCTCGTTTGAAGCCACCATGACCGCCCCCATGATTCTGGCCCGCACCGATAGTAACTCGGCCATTATGGGCACGGTACAATCGGCAATGGGCATTGGCGGCGTGATCGGCGGCTTGATCCTGAGTGTGTGGGGTGGCCCGAAGCGCAAAGTTCATGGCGTGCTCGGTGGCATGGCACTCTCCAGTTTTTTTGGCGGCATTCTCATGGGGTTGGGGCAAAATACGCTTGTTTGGTCGATTGCAGGCTTTGGTTTGCTATTCGTGCTGCCAATGTTGAATGGCTCGAATCAAGCGATTTGGCAAGCCAAAGTACCACCCGATATTCAAGGGCGGGTGTTCGCGGTGCGACGTATGATCGCCCAAATTTCGGGGCCAATCGCAATTTTGATCGTTGGACCATTGGCCGATAAGCTATTTGAGCCACGCATGGCGGTTGGCGGCGCTTGGGTCGATATGTTCGGCAGTTGGGTTGGCAGTGGCAAAGGGGCGGGTATCGCCTTAATTATGGTCTTGAGTGGCATCGTTGGCATTGCCGTAGCCGTGATCGCTTATGGCGTGCGGGTCGTGCGCCATGCCGAGGATCTGATTCCTGACCATCAAGATAGCCCAAGCAGCAGCCCTGAACTGCAAGCCGAACCAGCCTAAAATTGACAATCAATGAGACAAAACTTGTTACAATCAAATCGATTGATATGCTTCTAGTGTGAGGATATGCAACCCTATGGCAGATGCAGGTAGCGCTGAAAAACGCAGCGATTCGGAAAGCCCCAAGCCGCCGCAAGAGATTGTGAGCGTGACTCATGGGCGCGTGAAAATCAAGGGCGACGATGTGCCCTACACCGCCACCGCCGGAACAATCGTGCTCTACGAAGAAGATTCGGAGTTTAAGCAAGCGCCCAAGGCCAAAGCGACGGTATTTTATGTAGCCTACACCCGCAGCGATGTTGATGATCAAACCACCCGCCCAATCACCTTTTCGTTCAACGGCGGGCCAGGTTCGGCCTCAGTTTGGATGCACCTTGGCTTGTTGGGGCCAAAACGGGTTTTGATGGCCGATGAAACTGGTAATTTGCCAGCACCACCATTTCGCTTGGTCGAAAACGAATATTCTTTGCTCGATCAAAGCGATTTAGTCTTTATCGATCCGATTAGCACGGGCTATAGTCGTGCGGCAACTGGCGAAAATCCCAACCAATTCCATCAATTTACCAAAGATATTGAATCGATCAGCGATTTTATTCGGCTCTATACCACCCGCGCCAAGCGTTGGCTCTCGCCCAAATATATTATTGGCGAAAGCTATGGCACAACTCGCGGCTCTGCCATCACCAACTATCTGCAAAATCGCTACGGTATGTATCTGAATGGGATTATGCTGATCTCCTCGATTCTCGATTTTCAAACCGTGGAGATGGACCCAGGCAACGATATTTCCTATGTGGTAATTTTGCCAACCTACGCCGCGACTGCCTGGTATCACAACCAGCTTGATGCCAAATTACAATTGAGTTTGAGCGATACCTTGGCCGAAGTTGAGGCCTTTGCTGCTGGCGAATATGCTACGGCATTGTTGCAAGGCGATAGTTTGGCCGAGGGCAAACGCCGCTCAGTTGTGCGTAAATTGGCTCGCTATACCGGTTTGAGCGAACGCTTTATCGATCAAAGTAATCTACGAATCGATCTTTTTCGCTTTCTCAAAGAATTGCTGCGCGATCAGCAACGTACGGTTGGTCGCTTGGATAGCCGCTTCGTTGGCATCGACCGCGATCCAACCCGTGAATCCTTTGAGTATGACCCAAGCTATGCGGTGATTCATGGGCCATACAGCGCCACCTTCAACGATTATGTGCGGCGCGAACTCAAATTTGAGAGCGACGAACCCTACGAAATTCTAACTTCAAAAGTTCGGCCTTGGAAATACGATAAACACGAAAATCAATATGTGAGCGTCACCGAAGCGTTGCGCTCGGCCATCTCGCAAAATCCCTATCTCAAGGTGTTTGTGGCCAGCGGATTTTTCGATTTTGCCACACCCTACTATGCTACCTTACATACGTTCAACCATCTTGGGCTTGACCAAACCCTGCGCAACAATATCGTAATCAAGCATTATGAGGCTGGGCATATGATGTATACCCATTTGCCGTCGCTAGCCGAGCTAAAAAGCGACCTTGAAGCCTTTATCAGCCAAACCAAAAACGTCTAAAATAGCAAGCCCACGGCAAATCTAAATGCCGTGGGCTTTTTAAATTAAGCGTTAGCTGTAGCGAACAATTGGCTGATCGCTTGAGCGGTTGCTTGGCCTTGACGGACACAATCTGGGATGCCAACCCCACGAAAGCCGCTGCCACACAACAACAAACCTTCTGGACACAAGGCCTCAAGCTGATCCATACGCTGGAAGTGACCAACATCATATTGAGGATTGGCCTCGTTCCAACGGGCAACCCCGCTCCAAACTGGCTCGGCGGTCAGGCCAAAAATCGATTTAAGCTGATCACGCACCAATTGAGTTAATGCCTGATCATCCAAGCGCAGCACTTCGGGATGCTTCGAACCGCCTACAAAGGCCCGCAACAACATATAATCGGCGGGAGCACGCCCAGCAAATTTGCGTGAGTTGATCGTTACAGCATTAATCAGGCGATATTCGCTGCGCGGAATCACTAAGCCATAACTATCAAAGGCCATGGTGGTTTCGCTGCGCCGAAATGCCAACGAAACTGTGCCAGTGCTAACATAGCGAATCGCCTTCAAACGCTCGGCCAAGGCTTCAGCCCAAGGTGCGACCAACTCGGCAGCCACAAAACTAGGAACTGCCAACACCACTGCATCAGCGTCAATCTTCGTGCCATCATCGAGGGTTAGTTGATAGGCTGAGGCATTGGTTGGGTCGTAGCGCAGCGCTTTTACCCCGCAATTTGTCCGAATTTCAACGTTGAGCTGCTCGACAAGTGTGGTGATTAATTGCTCGATCCCGCCGCGCAAGCTGATAAATGGGCTAAGTTGCTGGCCTTTAGGCTTGCCTGCCTTAAGTTTGGCCGCCAGAATTCCACGAATCACGCTGCCATGGGTGCGTTCAGCCTCGATAAAGCGCGGAAAGGTCGCTTCGAGGCTTTGGCGATCCGATTCGGCATTGTGAATGCCTGCCATCAACGGCTCGGCCAATTTATCTAGCGCTTCGGCCCCAAATCGGCGGCGCACAAAATCGGCCAGCGATTCGTCAGTGTTACTTTTTCGCGCAGGCAAGACCAAATCGAGCAACATACGCAATTTGCCTGGCAGCGAAAGAATCGGCGTGCGCAGCAATGGCCAAAGCTCGGTTGGTACCACCAAATTAATGCCATCGGGCAAGGGTTCGGGCTTGCCACGATGCAACACAAACACTTTATGACGAGCTGGCTCAGTTGAGATTAACTGATCTTCCAAGCCCAACTCACGCGCCAATTGCAAGCCCCAAGGCTTTTGGCTGATAAAGGCATCGGGGCCAGCTTCGACCAGCAATTCGCCAGCGCCATCGGGCAAGGCAACATGGCTGGTGCGCAATTTGCCACCCAACCGTTGATCACGCTCAAAAAGCTGAATATTCGTGAGACCTTGTTGTTGTAAATACCATGCTGTACTAAGGCCAGCGATACCACCGCCAATAATGGCAATGCGTGGCTGATCAGCAACATCCATTGCAAACCTCATCGTAGTGAAAACTAGGCTTAGTTTGCCGGGGTTGGCGAATTCTGTCAATCGGTTATTGAATGGATCTGGTGGAGATTAGGCAACGTTAAGCGGTAAGCTTCTTCGCCCGCGCAAGCCACTGAGCAGAATAGCTAGCCCGCCCGCCAGCAACCAAAGCATTTGGCCGCCCGACATCGGCGGTAACCCTGAACTTTGGCCAATTACTGGCAGGGTTGGTTCGAGCGTCGCTTTTGGCTCAGCTGTTGGTTGATCGGTTGGCATAGCGGTTGGCGCAACAGTGGCGGTTGGTTCAGCGGTAGCCGTAGCCGTTGCCGTGGCAGTCGAGGTAGCCGTGGCAGTTGCAGCAATCGCTGGTTGATTTAGTGCGGTATTGACCACAGTAAAACTACTATCAACACTGACGGTATTGGCGTTGCTGGCACTAAATTGGGTGCGGAATGAACATGAGCCAGCAGCATTGCCCGTCACAATGACTGATAACGAGCGATTTACGCCGCCATTCAAATCGCTTGAATCGCTTGAGCCAGGCTGAGCGCTAATACAAGCCCCACCACTGAAACTGAAATTCAAACCAGTTGCTCGCGAGCCGCTAGCATTATTGCCAAACACAACCGTCACATTTTCTTGCGCCCCAGCCGCCAACGTCATCGAGCCTGCTGGATTAACCACACCATTGATGATGTGGAATACAAACAGATCTGGCGTTGGTGTTGGCGTACTAGTTGGTGTTGGCGTTTCGCTTGGTGTTGGCGTTTCACTTGGCGTTGGTGTTTCGCTTGGTGTTGGCGTTTCACTTGGCGTTGCTGTATCAACGGGCGTATTCGTCGCTGTTGGCGTATTGGTTGGCGTTGGTGTGTTGGTCAACGTAGGCGTGTTGCTTGGCGTTGGCGTGTGAGTAATTGTTGGTGTATTGGTTGGCGTGCGCGTATTGGTCACCGTTGGCGTGTTGCTCGGCGTTGGCGTGTTGGTTGGCGTATTGCTTGGTGTTGGCGTGTTGGTGACCGTTGGCGTATTGCTTGGCGTTGGCGTATAGGTCAAGGTTGGAATCGTCGTTGGCGTATGGGTATTGGTCGCCGTTGGCGTGTTGCTTGGCGTTGGCGTGTTCGAAGGAGTCGCGGTATTGGTTGGCGTTGGTGTGCGGGTTGGCGTGTTGGTTGGTGTACGGGTTGGCGTATTGGTTGGTTGTGGAGTTACCGTAGCACAACCATCACACACAATCGTCCAATTCAAGGTTGCTTGAACTGGCGTTTGACCAATTGCCGTCAATATTGCGGTAATCGAACAATTGCCAACATTATTGGCTGAAATGGTGGGCGAAAGCGTAAAGCCTTGATGCGCCCCAAGCGTAATCGGTACGCCACTGCTACTGATACTCGAGCTAATACAGGTTCCAGTTACGCTAATATTAACTTGTGCGCCCGATGCAGGAGCATCGCCAGCATTGCCAAACACCACGAATACCTGTTTAGTATCGTTATTTTCCATCGATGGATTAACTGGATTGACAATCGCATCGACGCGCCAAGCAATATACAGCTCTGGCGCTGGCGTGGCAGTTGGCGTAGCCGTATCGGTTGGCGTTGGTGTGTTCGATGGTGTAGCCGTGTTGCTCGGTGTCACTGTATCGGTGGGCGTGTTGCTCGGCGTATTGGTCGGTGTCACCGTATTGGTTGGCGTATTGCTAGGCGTATTGGTCGCCGTATTGGTTGGCGTGTTGCTCGGCGTAGTAAAAATTGGAATTGGCGTATTGGTCGCCGTAACGATCACCGGCGTATTGGTTGGCACGTCAGTTGGCGTGTTGCTCGGCGTTGCTGGCACTGGCGTGATCGTTGCTACGTCGGTTGGCGTGTTGGTCAGCGTCGCTGGCACTGGCGTGATCGTTGGCACGCGCGTGTTGGTTGGCGTTGACGTTGGAATTGCAGTATTGGTTGAGGTTGCACTCGCTGGCACAACCGTAGTAGCCACCACAACACTGGTTCGGGTTGGCGTGCTCGTAAAGGTTGGTTCGAAGGTTGGCCGAGTTGGATTAATCGTTGGATTCAGGGTTGGCGTGCGCGTACCAGCCGTCGAGCTTGGATTAACCCGTGGCGTTGAGCTTGGTTCGGCAGTTAATTCGATAGTTGGCTCAGTTGTTGCCGCCGTTGCGCTGCCGATTGGAATACCTTCATCCTTGGTTGGCGTAGGTGTATTGGTTGTGGTTGAAGTTGCAATGGCCTGGTTGGCTGGCGTAGGTCGGCCAGTGGGCGTGGCGGTTGGCAACAAATCAACAATCCCAATTGGAATTGGCGTTTCAGCTGCAACTAAATTTGGGTTAGCAGGCTGATCGCTAATTTTGCTGCGAATCGCTTCTTGGCCAATCGGAAATGGTGCTGTGCCATTCCAAGCCTCATAATTGGCAAATGGTGGCAGCAAAACCTCAGGCCCAGAAGCATTAACCGGAGTTGTCCAGCGCACAACCATTAATGATGAGCAGCCCATCACCAACAACACCGCTAAAATCACAATCGAACCGATAGTTAACAACAATCGGTCGCGTGGCTCTTGGGTATTTGGTTGTGGTAATGCGCTATTGCTCATGCGTTGGTTGCCGTTGCATTCACTAAGTTATATTCGCTTGGCTCAAGCTGCATCAGCGGAAATTGCATAATAAAGCTTGAACCAACTCCTTGCTCGCTCTCAACCCAAATTTTACCATTATTCTGCTCGACCAATTGCTTGGTAATTGCCAAGCCAAGGCCAATCCCGCGCTCTTTGGAAGTCAGGCCGCTTTGCTCACCGCCACGTTGGAAGCGCTCAAACAAACGCTCAAAATCTTGGCTAGCAATCCCAGGCCCAGTATCGATCACGGCAATTTGAATTCGCTGCTCAACCGCTTTGGCCTGCACCGTCACCGTGCCAGTTTGGGTATAGCGACGGGCATTTTCCAGCAGTTGGGTCAACATAATTTTGAAGTGGTCGCGATCTACTACAATGTACGGCATGTTCTCAGGCAGGTCAATGATCAATTTGAGTTGCTTTTGATCAAAGCCTTTTTGCAAAGCTTGGGCAATTGGCGGCAACAACTCGTCCAACGAATGCTGCTCAATTTGTGGTTCCATATTTCCAGCTTCGATACTGGCAATCACAATCACATTTTGCAGCACTTCGACCATGCTCTGGCCTTGCTGGCGAATCGTGTTCATAAATTGGGTTTGTTCGTCGGTCAATGGCCCAACAAAACCGCGCAACAGCAAATCGGCATAACCACAAATTGAGGTCAATGGCGTGCGCAGTTCGTGCGAAATTGTGGCGATAAAATCAGTTTTGGCGCGATCCATCGCCCGTTCTTCGGTCACATCGTGCAGCACCAACACTTCGCCCGATTGCAAGCCTTCGCGCTCAACTGGCGCTGCATTCACGGTCAAAATGCGCTGCGAAGTTGTTTCATAGAAGGTTGTGGCCGTGGGCGTGGCAAATAATTCAGCGCCGCCCGACAATGGCGTAAGCTGGAATTCAGCAAAACTTTTGCCTAGCAAATCAGCTTCGCTGGCTCCAAGCATAGCCGTGGCCGTGTGGTTGACCAAAATTACTTTGCCATCAGGGTCAAGCACAATCACACCATCGGCGATACTTTGCAGAATTGCCTGTTTACGGCTAGCTTCATCTTGGACGGTGGTGTAGAGCACTGCATTTTGCATGGCCGTGGCGGTCATGCTAGAAATCGCGCTGAGTGGTTCGCGAATGCTACTTGCTGGCGGCAGCGCCCGATCATTCTTAACCAACAAGCTGCCAATCACTTGTTGTTGGGTGCGTAATGGCAACACCAACTGCAGATTTGGTGCAAGTGGCCGCAAGGCGCTATCCAAGGCTGGATTTTCGGTAATCGTCACCATTGGCGCAAGCGTTTCAAGGCTGGTTGCGGGGAAGGGCCGCTCGATTTCGCGCACGCTGTCAGTCGTGACATAATGCCAAATGCCTTGCTCAACCACCAAGGCATCAACTTGCGAATCGGGAATCAAGCGTTGAACCGCAGCGGTGGTTTGGGTCAAAACGCCATCAAGGGTGAGTTCTGTGCCCAGCTGGCGGCTGGTGCGATACAAATCGAGCAAGCGATCAGTCATATCATTTAAGACTGTCGCCAATGTACCAAGCTCGTTTTCCTCGGAAACAAAACTACGACCTTCTAAATCGCCACTTTTAATCCGCAAAGCAGTATTGACCAACTCGCCCAGCGGAACCGTAATCCCACGGGTTACCCGCACGCTAATCCAAATAATTGAAATTAACGAAAGCACGCCGAACAGGAAAATCAGCACTCGCGCTTGTTGCCAAGCCCGATCAATATTGCTACGGGGCAAACCAACCGCAAAATAGCCATTCAGCGCCCGCCGAATCCGCATTGGGCTATACATCACTTGATAGCTGGTGTCGCCGCGTTGAATCGTGGTAAACAAAGTTCCACGAGTTTCGGGATCGGGGTTAGTTTGGCTGGCCTTGATTTGCTCGATTTGGTTGGCATCAATCAGCAATTCATCAGCTTCTTGCGGTGGGTTGCTGGTGAGCACACTGCCATCGCTATTGAGGATGGCGGTGATGGTTGCGCCGTTACGTGGCGGTAATTCTTCGTTGACAATCCGCTCAAGTGGCTCGGCATAAATAATTGCCCCAACCACTTTTTCACTGCTGCCGACCGTTAATTTAACTGGAGCAACCACAAAAAACATCGTATAAGGCGGATTCGCGCCGATGCGCAAGAGACTAGCATATTTATCGCCATAATCATCAACTTGGCCGCGCAGCACCGCCTGAATCAAGGAATCTTTGGCGAGCTCGGTGCTACCAACCAAGGAAGGGCTACGGCTCAGCACGGTTGAACTAGCAGCATCGACCAGCACTTGACCATCAGCATTCAGCGCAATCAAGCGTGAGGGCTTGAAATAGTTAAAAGCATTGTTAACGATCTTCTCGACCTGATCAACATCGTTTTTGCTAAATGCCTCGGCGGTGCTTAGTAAGGCTTCTTTTTCGTTGGCAGGCGAAGTGACGATCAACCGCAAATTATCGAGAATTTGGGCTTCGATGGTTTCCAAGCCCACGCCAGTATTGGTGGCGCTGGTGCGCAGCGATTGATTAAGTTGGTTCTGCAAGCTCTGAGCATACAGCCAAAAAATAATCACAATCAATAAGCCCGACAAAAATGCTAGCAAGAGCAAATATGGCAGGGTGATTTTATACCGAATGCGACTTTTTAGCCGTCGCCGCAGGTTGACAAACATAGAAGGCTATTTCACTGCTGGCTCATACGGAATTGTAAACGAGAATGTACTACCTTCGCCCTCAACGCTTTCAACCCAAATCCGCCCGCCGTGGGCTTCTGATGCAAGCTTGGCAAAGGCCAGGCCCAAGCCTGTACCCTTTTTCTGGCCAGCAACCTGCACAAATTTATCGAAAATCTTAGCACGATAGCTTTCGGGAATGCCCGGTCCGGCATCAATCACACTCCAGCAGATCGTCTGCTTTTCATTATCAGTTAATTGGCGCACGCGGATTGTAACACTTCCGCCAACTGGCGTAAATTTAATCGCGTTATCCAGCAGGTTTTGCAAGATCCGCACAATTTTATCTTGATCAGCATCGATAATTGGCAAATTCAGGGCCATATCAAGATTGATGCTGATATCAACGCTGCGAGCCGAGTTAATCAAACGTTCCGAAGCACGATCAACAATTTCGTAGGCTGAGCATGGCGCACGATTCAGCACCAATTCGCCAGCTTCCATCTTGCTAATATCCAGCAAGGTATTGATCATACCAACCATTTCTTGGCTGCTATTGTTGGCGATATCCAGCAATTCGCGTTGTTGCTCGTTGATCGGACCAGCAAAACCGCGCCGCACCATGGTCATACCATTAATGATCGCCGTTAGTGGAGCACGCAAATCGTGCACCAACATGCCCATATAATCTTCGCGAATTTGGGCTAGCTGATATTCCTCGGTAATATCGTGGAACACAATCAGCGTGCCAATCACATTGCCAAAATTATTGCGCACTGGCAATGGCTCTTGGCGCACATAGCGAGTACGAGGCCGTAGCACTTCAATTTCGCAAGTTTCGCTATTGGGCAACTCGTTGACCACCCGCGATTGCTCTTTGATGCGAGCCAGAATATCGCTGCCAGCCTCGCCGATGATATTGCGCCATTCCCAGCCAAACAACTCACCGAGCATTGGATTCGCAGTCAACACCACATCATCAGGGTCGATCATCAAAATACCGTCGGTGGTGGAGTTGAGCAAGGCTTGGAGGCGATTGCGGTTTTGCGAAACTTCGTGAAACAGATTAGCGTTATCGATCGCCACGCCCACCGTGTTAGCCATGGCTTGTAGGCGTTGGGTATCCTCAGTGTTAAATACGCCTTCGAGCTTATTCAACAACTGAATCACGCCAATTTCACGATTTTTCACCAACATGGGCACGCACAAGACTGAACGTGTCACAAACCCAACATCCTCGCTAACCCGCCGATAAAAGCGTGGGTCGTTTTGGGCATCGAGCACAACAACTGGCTGGCGGGTAGTAATTGCCGCCCCAACCAAACCTTGGCCAGGGGGAACCCGCACGCCCGCCAATTTTTCTTCGCCCGCCTCAAGCGTCATCACAAAGACCAATTCGTTGGTTACGGGATCGAGCAGTAGCAACGAACCAGCCTCAACCTGAAAATATTCATTGATCTTTTTGACCACCAAGCGATAGACTTGGCGTGGATCAAGCGATGAAGTGATTGTAGCGGCGATATCGTTGAGCGTATTAATTTCTTGATTACGTTTGGCAGTGTATTCTTTAAGCTGAACCGCTGAAATCGCTAGAGCCAAATTATGCGCCAACAACTGAGCAGCCTCGATCGCTTCAGCCGACCAACGGCCTTTTTTGGGCAAGAGCAAGGCCAAAAAGCCAACTAATTGTTGGCTAGCCAATAACGGCAGCACCAACAATTGGGCTTGGCCACTCTCGTCATTGCTTGGCAACAGGGCAGTTTTTTGTTCGATGGTTTGGGCAATCGCTTGATCGAGCAATTTTTGGGTGGCTTTGCTGGGATTGCCATAAAGATAGGGCGTGGACGAACCGCTGTGATGTTCGTTAGCGAGCAGCCCCAACTTAACGACTTCAACCCCAAAACCAGTAGCACATAACTCGGCCACTGTAGCTAACAAAGAACCAAGATTTGCTGCGTTGTTGATTGCCTCGGCAATTGCCAACAACTGAAAACCGCTGATTGGACGTGCGTGATTTTGGGTAGTTGCAACGTCAGCCATATGTATTGTGCTCAAATCGTAGATTTCAGGCTTCTCTGAGGAAAATTATACTGTAGAGCATGCCCCAAACGCAAGGAGTTTTACCAACAAACTTAGCTCCACGCCAGTACGTCAACCAGCGTGGAGCCAAGCGATTTAGGCGCTAATTACCACAAAATCAAGGGTAAATTGTTTTCAATACTATGTTGGGCAGCAGCGCGCAATTCGTGCAACGCTTGGTGAGCAGCCTGGCCTTCGGCCCCACGCAAATCGCGTACATGGCCTTCGAGTTCAGTCAATTCGCGGGCCAAAGCAACCGATGAGCCAAATGAGACTACATCTTCGCTGCCTTCTTCCCATTCTTCTTCGTCAGCTTCTTCGCCTTCGTAGCTCAGCCAAATTGGCTCAGCGAAATCGACTGGCAAATAATAGCCACCTTCACCTTGATGGTTGATCAAGTGAGGATATTTGGTTTGGCTTTCGCCTTCCCAAATATTTGCCAACACTGGGTCAACTTCATCATCTTCGAGGTTCGCTGGCAAGTTATCCAAATCGCTGCCTTTTTCCGAGTGAGCAGCTAAGCGGCGCAAATTATAGAGATCGGCAAATGTCGCAATGCCGCCGTTGTAAACTTCTGCTCCAGGCATTGAAAGCAGATCAACCTCAACGCCTTCTTCGCGCAGCAGGTCTTGAACATCTTCAACCCAAGCTTTTTCTTCTTCAAACATTGCTCGATCATCTTCTGGGCTGACGGTGATCATCGAGCCTACTACTAAATCTAGCTCATGAGTTGGCATGCCATCGGACATGAGAGAATCTCCTTGTATGTGCAAACACGCCCCTAAGTGCAACTTAGGAGCGTGTCCATTATACCATGCTCGTTGTCAGGTTATGCCCGAACAACCAAGGTGTCAGCAATTTTATCATGCAAGGCTTGCTTCTGCCCATCCCACAATGGCCACAGATAATCCAAAAGGGTGGCAATCCCAATTACAAAACTAATAATCCCCAAAAAGCCAATCGATGCTGTTGCAGCACCAAGATTACCAGCAGCAATATCATCGATACTGTTAAAGCTGATCATCCCAATCACCAAATTTATAACTGTGGATGCAATAGTAATCGCCAAACGCTTCCCTGCCACCACAAAATCCATTGGTTGATTAGTGCGCCGAATAACCCGAATTTTCACGATTTTTTTACCGATAGTTTGGCCAGTTGTGCCATGGAAATAGGCAAAGTAGCCAATATTAATAACGAGATTCAAAAGCGAACCAATAATATACATGCCAAGGCTTGATGCTGAGCTGGTGCTTCCGGTGAGATTAAAGTTTGCAGTAACACCAATCCCTGTAACGAGATTTATTATAAAGCTCGGGATAAGCAAGATCAAAACATCCAAGAAATATGCACCAAAACGAATACCCCAACTGGCATACATTCCGGCAGCACTAGGCACTGCATAGCCACCTTGGACAAATGGTTGTTGACCGTAAGGCTGTTGACCATACGGTTGCTGACCATACGGTTGTTGTGGTTGTTGACCATACGGTTGCTGACCATATGGCTGTTGTGGTTGTTGACCATACGGTTGCTGAGGTTGTTGGCCATACGGCTGTTGTGGCTGTTGTGGTTGTTGGCCGTAAGGATTGTTAGGGTCTTGTGGTTGGTATGGATTACTCATAAGGGCGTTCCTTTCAACACAATCAACGACTACTTACTTCAACTAAATCTTCTCTAACGACGACGGCGTTCGCGTTGATCGTCACCATCGCTGACAACAGCGGTCAATACAATACTAATCAACGAAATAACAATTGATCCAAGCAATGCTGTGCCAAAATCTTCAACGTAAAATTGTAAACCTAAATCTTGCGAGATTGCCGATGTGAGCATCAGCATCGCCGCATTGATTACAAAGATAAACAAACCGAGCGTCAAAAATACGAGCGGACATGATAAAAGTTTCAGAATTGGTCGCACTAATGCATTGATCAGGCCAAAAATCAAACTTACTGCCAATAAAGTCTTAATATCAATCCCAAATAGCTGATTAGCAGAGTCACCCCCAACACTAATACCAGGCACAAAATAGACGGTCACGGCTATTGCAACTGCATTAATTAGCCAACGAACAATCAGACTCATTCAACGAACCTTCCTATGCCAAACCAAATTTACAGCTAGTTCGATTATCGCATGTCGCCTACGCCATATCAAGGGTTTGCCAACGGATTACTAATCACAATCGTATTGGCGTATGTTTGATATGGCGCTAGTTGCAACCCTACGCTGGCGGTTATTTCACGTTGTGGCTGGCGCGGATCGTTGCTATTAATCTGGACAACGCTGACTGCCGGCTGTTGCAACCAACTAATTGCCCCAAAACCATTAAGCTGTACCAGTAATGTTGCTTGTTGATTCGGTGCAATCGTCAGGCTACTTGGCGTAGCACTCAGCCATTGTTGGCTATTTGACTGATTAAGTAATTGCCAATTGTGGGCCGCCAAATATTCATGGCTTTGATGACAACCCAAGGCTTGCCCAACACTACTATTGGTATGCGTGCCAACTCCCCAGCGACCTGGCAAATAGCCCATCGGTCCATAACGATATTCAACCCGCCCACTGCGCTCAATAATTAATTGGAAGGTATAGGTCGGCGCAGCCGTTGGCAGATTTTCATCTTGCCAGAGTGGTACCTGCTCATAACTCGCCACAAAGGTATCAGCATTGACGCTACCAGCACGGATAATGCCACCCTCTGAAGGATCAAGATCGGTCCAGAAGGCTGCAAGCGTGGCATTAGGTAGGTTGTTGGCCGGAAAACAGTTAGAACTAGGGGCGGCACTCCGCGATGGATTCAATGAAACCCAGCCATTTGAGCTTAGATAAACCTTATTTGCCAAGGTGCCAAACAACGGCGCACTAAAGCCCAAATCCAAGGCATCGGTATAAATTTGGTCATCATCGAGCTTTAATTCGGCGAGGCCAGTGGCATCGTATAGGGCGGCACTTGGGGTTGGGGTAATTTGCCATTCACGCTTGGGCACATGGGGCGTAATCACCAACGGCTGGGTGCCTATATTGGTCAATGTTACCGGAAACGTGCGTTGTTCAGCGAAAGCCAAACTGGCACTGATCGGCGGAATTTCAGCTAGCATATGCGGAATATCGGGGGTTAATGTCAGTACATTGGTCTGCTGGAGTGTTAAATTAACCGTCGTTGTTTGGGGATGATAGCCCGTGGCCTGAGCTGCAAGCTGATGAGTATCGGTTGTCAGTGTCATAGTGTAATGGCCAGTTGGATCGGTATAACTAGAAGGCCCACCCCCAATGCTGACCCGTCCATAAACCCCGCGCCCATGCCATCGATCGATTAATTGGCCAGTAAATTGGCTGGTGTTAGCAGCAGCCTCGACGATCAGTTCTAATTCGATTGTGCTTGTGCCTGAGCTAGCCACTACCAGCACATTGGCTCGATAGCTCCCCGCTGCGCTGACTTGGCGCGTATCCAAGGTAATCGGAATCGTAACGAGCGTATTAGCAGGAACAACCAACTGCTCGGGCAAACTTAGCCAAGCCACATCAACCCGCGCATTACGCACCGCTGCATAGGCATCAGCACTGCCCCAACCATAGACATTATTGGGCCGAGCCGTCGGTGCATCGCCACATTGAGCCGAATAACGGGCTGCGCTGGTGTTGGTTAACAAAGCTTGAGTGGCCGCTAAATCGCCAATATACTGTGGGTTGGCCGACCAAATTAGCGCAGCAATTCCGCTCACATGGGGAGCCGCCATCGATGTACCATCAAGCAACGCCGTCAAGCCGTTTGGCCATGCCGAAGGAATTCGCACGCCAGGCGCACTCAGATCGGGATTGGTTCGGCCATCGCTGGTTGGCCCACGCGAAGAAAAATCGGCGATCAGATTGTTGCTATCAACCGCGCCAACACTAAATACATTGGCATTATTGCCTGGCGCAGTGCTGGTATAGCAACCAGAACGCCCGAAATTACCCGCCGCAAAGACACTCAAAATACCCGCAGCATCCCAGGCGGTAATGTAACCGCTATACCATGTGCTTTCGCCTGGGCCACCCCACGAATTATTAATGATATGTGGGCGCAAATCAGGTCGCGGATCACAGGGGATTTGCTGATTGCGTTCGCAGCCAACGCGGGTTGGGGCAAGCATCCATTGGGCGCTTCTGATCAAACTTAATTCATCGCAAGTCAACGCACCACAGGCGCGGGCGGCAATCCAACGGGCGGCTGGAGCAACTCCTAACGCCATCCCTTCTTGATCATTAGCTCCCACCAAACTGCCCATCGTGTGGGTGCCATGGCCAGCAGGATCGGTTGGCAAACGATATTGATAGATTGGATCAAACCAGTTGTAATCATTGTTAAAACCATTGGACGACCAACCACGATAATTGTTGAGCAAGGCCGTGTGGCTAACGGCAACTCCAGTATCAATATTAGCAACCACAATTCCCTGCCCACGCACGCCCCAATCGGCCCAAACTTGGGGCGCATCGACTGCCGCCACGCCCCAAGCTATATTCTCAGGCTCAGTCACTGGCATAGCCGTTAAACTTGGGTTACTAAAAACTTGGTTAGCACTAATGCTAGCAACCGCTGGATGTTGCGCCAAATTCAAGGCCAACCGCTGATCGCCCTCAACAATCAAACTATTCACAATCCATAACGATTGTGGGTTGTGGCCTTGCATTCGTAATTCGTTCAGCAAAGGGGTTTGGGTGCGTTGAGCATGGTCAGTCAGGGTTTTGTAGACGTAATCGCCCCGTTCAGCCCAATCATCAAAGGTGCTGGCCAAGCTCAAATCGGCTTGCTCAGCCAAAAATACCAGCATTGTTTGCGGCTGGCTCGGAGCATCATGCCAATAGTTTTGTAAATTTGGGTCAATTTTTTGGGGAAAGCTTGGCACAGCCACCCGTAACAGTGGATCAGGCTGGCGGTTGGCTTGGGTTGCAGGCCACGCTTCGTACAGCTGAAGCGTGCGTTGAGGCAAGCCACGATTATCGAAACTCAGCCCGCGATTGGTTACGCTAGCAATTGGAACGACAAATTGAATTGGTAGGGTTGTTCGAGCACTAACCGAGGGTAACAGGCAAAAAATGAGCAGGCCGATCGCGAAAACACGCCACATAGCACCACCTCACAGCTACAGCATAGCCATGATTAAACCATGAATAAGGATGCGGGGCTATATTCCAATTGGCCTATTTTGTGGGCGACAGCCACACCCAAGCCGAGTGTGGCTGTGAAATTTAGAGGTTACCAGCTAAAACGGTCGTACCAGGGGCAGTCTGCGAACCACCAGCCACCTCGATCGTCACCATCACCTGTTGAAAATCGTTAACTTGGCTATCGGCGGTGATGACTAATTGAGCATGCCCAGCAGCATTTACCGAAAACTGATCGCTTGGAATTGGCTCTTGGCCAGCGCGGGCTAGCCAAAATTGGTAAACTTGGCCTTCAGGCAATGGTGATAGGCCATCGACAACTAAAACTGCTGTCTGGTTGCCTGGCTGCATATACATTGTGCCAACTGCTTTGGGCGATTGCTCAGTGCCCGCCAATTGACGCGAAGTTGTAGTTTGAGCCACCACAAACGCCACTGCTCGCTCGGCTTGGGCAATCTGCTCGTCGGCCTGCACGCGCCGCAACCGTTCGCTGGCAACTTCGCGTTCAAGCCCAGCCACATTGGTGCGCAATTGAGTATTTTCGCTGCGCAAGCCAATATTCCAGCCGCCAAGCGCAATCAACAACGCTAAGGCTGCCGTCCATGCCAAGGAAAGCCGTCGGGTTGCCGGGCGATTTAATCCACTTACCTGCTTGCTAGCACTGGCCCGCGCCAATAACTGTTGCTTGACAATTGGCGTTGGTTGGACTCGTGGCGCAGCCAAAGCCAATTGATGCACAGTGCGTTGCAACTGCTGAATTTTCGTGCGCAGCAGTGGATTATTGGCGATTTGAATTTCGACCGATTGTTGCTCATCGAGACTCAAAATGCCAAGCGCGTAACCAATCAAGAGTTCTTCTAATTGTGTATCCATTATTCGTTCCACTGTTGTGTACCCAAAAGATCACGCAGTTTCAAGAGGCCAAGCCGCACGCGAGTTTTGATCGTGCCCAAGGGATTGCCTAATTTATCGGCAATTTCACGTTGAGTCAACCCACTAAAATAGGCTAACTCCAAAGCTTCGCGTTGTTCGGCAGAGAGCGCCTGCATCGCCGAGCGCACAACTGAACGTTGTTCACCCAGCCACACCACTTCTTCCACATTGGCTTCGTCGGCAATCGCCTCAAGCAATGGTCTTTCAGGGTCTTCGTAGGCAGCTTGAGGGCGGGCTGCACGACGGCGCAATTCGTCGATGCTCAAGTTGCGAGCAATGCCAAAAAGCCAAGGGGCAAAATTGCCACGGCTATTATCAAACGTGCTTGCCCGTTGCCAAACCCGCCAAAAAGCTTCTTGGGTAATTTCTTCGGCGATCTCACGCTGACGCACGATTTTGAGGGCAACCCCCATCACCGTAGCGGCATACCGATCGTAAAGCTGCGATAGTGCCTGCTCATCGCCCTGGGCAATTCGGCGAATTAACACATTATCGCCCAGTGGATCACCAGGCAGCGGGCGTTGATTATCGTTAAATGGTACTACGTCCGAAGCATCCGAACGGATGGTTGAAGCAGCCCACCATAATTGAACCCGTTGAACAATTTGGGCAAACCATGAAGGGCTTGAGGTCGCCTTAACCTCGCCTAAGTGCATGTTTGGTCGTGCAAACACCATTAGTACCTCAACTTTGGGTGATGAGTACGCGCAGCATTAAACACGAAAATCTGGAATTGGTACTCAGCAACATTTGGTTTCATGATGAATCATTGTATCATACTGATTAGGCATTGCATGGGGCGCTTTGGCCGCTCCCCTTGTGGCTTGAAACTCAGTGTTATAATTCTCAAACAATACGCATATCTGTGGAGTACCCAATGGCCGCGAATGAACCTGGTCAGGTGACAAGCCCCGAAGATTCATATCAGCGTTTGCGAACCGAGTATGAACGGTTGCAGTTACTCTATAGCCTCGCTCAACAGTTTGCGACGATGTTAAGTTTACCCAATGTTTTGCAGCATGTGCTTTCGGCTACAACGCGCTTTACCAACGCTGTGCGTGGTAGCATTTTCCTCTATGGCGAGTACGATGAAGTTCAAATGCATTTGCTTTCTGAGCGTTTTCAACAAGCTCGCTTGACTCCTTTTACTAATCGTATTTTACGCGAAGGGCTGGCGAGCTGGGTGCTCAAGCATCGCCAAAGTGCCTTAATCGCCGATACCAATCTCGACGAACGCTGGATCGATTATCCTAGCGATACCTTGGATGTGCGCTCAGTGCTGTGTGTGCCGCTTTTGCGCGGGCGACGAGTGCGCGGCGTGCTGACCTTGGTGCATCCTGAAATTGGTTTTTTTACCATGGATGATGAGGCACTGCTGAATGTGATTGCCCAACATGCCGCCATGGCGATTGAAAATGCCCAGCTGATTGCTGATATTAATGATGAGCGGCGCAAGTTCGAGGGAGCCTTCACCGCTATGGAAGAAGGCTTGATTTTGGTCGATGGCGATGGTCGGATTCACTTTGTCAATCCTCAAGCCTTGGCCTTTTTTGCAGTCACACCACCAGTGCCCGAACACCTGAACGAGCTTTCGCAGCAAGTTTTGGGCTTATTCAAAGAGGCCCAACAAACTGGTGATAGTGTGCGAGCCGAGATTGTGCTTGAGCAGAATCCCACCACCGATCTGGCCATCCACATTGCCTACATCCCCATTTTCAGCGAGCAAGAAGATTGGTGGACGATTGTACTCCACGATATTACGCGACTGAAGGAGTATGATCGGCTCAAAACCCAGTTTGTCGCCAATGCTTCGCATGAATTGCGCACGCCTTTGGCTAATATTAAGTTGTATGCCCGTTTGGCCCAGCAAGTCAAAGCTAAAACCAAGCTGCCCCAATATCTCGAAACTATTGCCAGCGAAGCAGGCCGCTTAGAAGCAATCGTTGAAGATTTATTGACCCTGACCCGCTTGGATAGTGGCTTGATGCATAGTAATCCTGAGTGGGTTGATATTATTGAATTGTTGCGCAACTTAGCCCAAACCTATCGCCCATTGGCCGAAGCGCGGGAACAACGCTTGATTTTTCAAGAATGTACCAGCAATTTGCCTAAGCTTTGGTTAGCCCCCGATCAATTTATGCGGGTGGTCGTGAACTTGCTAAGCAATGCCCTAAAATTCACACCTACTGGCGGCACAGTCACGCTATCGGTTGATCGGCAAATCCAAGCGGGGCAGGCGGGCACGCTTATCACCGTAGCCGACACTGGGCCAGGCATCGCACCTGAACATCAGCAACGCTTATTTGAACGTTTTTATCGCGGTAGTAACCCAACCGAGAGTGGTAGCGGTTTAGGTTTAGCCATTGTGCGTGAGTTGTTGGCCTTGATGGGAGGCACAATTTCGGTAGCCAGCACCGTTGGTCAAGGTTCACAATTCACCTGTTGGTTGCCCTTAGAACAACACACTCACACCGCATGATTACTCAATTAATCGTAATTTTGTTCGTAAACTCTCACCCCTAGAGTGGATATGCATTGTCCATTTTTTGACCGTTTTCGCATCTGTTCTGAAGAAGGAGTACCCCATGCGGATCCTGATTGTTGATGATCATCCGGTGTTTCGGGAGGGGGTACGTGCCCTACTCGAAACCCACGATGAGATGGAAGTTGTTGGCGTGCTTGGGCATGGGCGCGACGCTGCTGTAGTTGCAAAAGATCAATTTGTTGATGTGGCACTGCTCGATGTGAGCTTGCCCGATATGCCTGGCTATGAAGTTTGTCGCTCAATTGTGGAAGCGTCGCCACGCACTCGCGTGTTGATGTTGACCGCCAACGACACCAACGATGTGATTCGCCAATCGCTGGCCGCTGGGGCCGCTGGCTATGTGCTCAAAACCGAAGATCCCTCCCGCTTGATCAGCCACATTAGTGCAGTTGCTCAAGGTGAAACGGTTTTGGCTGGCCCAATTGCTCAAAAAGTTGTGCGCCAACTGTTGGAAGGCCCACAGCCAACCGTCTCGACCAAAACCAATGATGCCCTGAATGCCTTGACCGAGCGCGAACGCCAAGTCTTTTTCTTGGCAGCCGAAGGGCGGCGCAACAGCGATATTGCCCAACAATTAATTCTGAGTGAAGAAACGATCAAAACTCACTTGCGCAATATTTATAGCAAATTAGGTTTAGGCAATAAAGCTGAATTACGCTTGTTCGCGGTGCAAGCTCGACTCGCACCACCCCAAATCTAAGCTAAAATTCCCACAATCGAGGGATAAAACAGGGCTTGGACGTGGAGATCAGTTCATGCTAAGATGAAAATCATTGCAATTGACCCTTGTGGTTTGAGTACACACTTATGAATGAGCACGCTCCACAACGATTTGTCCGTGATCCGGCGATTGTTACCCGTAGCATTGGGAGTGAAACGGTGTTGGTTCCTGTGCGACCAAATACCGCTGCCCTCAATGCTATTTTTGCGCTTAACGAGACTGCCGCGCTAGTTTGGCAAGCTTTGGCAACACCCCAAAGTCTGGCCGAATTAATCGACCTCGTGTGTGCTGAATACGATGTTGAGCCTCGGGCCGCCCAAGCCGATCTGATTCCGTTGTTGGAATCGATGCTTGAGGTCGCTGTTATTCAGGAGGTTGCCTAAGCATGGAACTATGTGCTGAAACCAACGATGCGGCGTTCAATGTCCGATTAGCAGCTTTAGGTCGTGTGCCGGTTTCGATGTCGTTCGAGTTAACCGAGCGCTGCAACTTAAATTGCCAGCATTGCTATATCAACTTACCAGTTAATCACCAAGCTGCCCGCCAACGTGAGCTTTCGACCGACGAATGCAAACGGCTTTTCGACGAAATGGCGGCAGCAGGCACGCTTTGGTTGCTGCTGACTGGCGGCGAAATTATGGTGCGGCGCGATTTTGAAGAGCTGTATCTCTACGCGCGTAACCTTGGCTTTGTGATTTCGATCTACAGCAACGCCACAATGATCACCCGCCAACGCGCCGAATTTTTGAGCCAATATAAGCCGCATTTGGTCGAAGTAACTTTGTATGGAGCCACCGCCGAAACCTACGAAACTGTAACCCGCGTGCCTGGCTCGTTTGCCAAGTGTATGCAAGGTTTGGCGCTGTTGGCCGAATATGAGATTGATGTGGTGCTCAAAACCGTCTTGCTGAACATCAATTCACACGAATTTTTGGCAATGAAGGCCGTTGCCGAGCACTATGGCTGGGATTTCCGCTACGATGGCATGATTCACCCACGCTTAAATGGCGATCGTTTTCCAACCACCTTACGGCTTAGCCCCGAAGAGCTGATCGAAATTGAAAAACTCGATCCGCAGCGGGTCGAAGAATGGCAAGATTACTGCAACGGGTTTTTGGGCTACCAAATGAAGGGTGGCGAAAAAACCTTCACCTGTGGCGCAGCCAATAAATCGGGCCATGTTGATGCCTATGGGATGGTCAGCCCGTGTATGATTACCCGTACCCGCGCTGTCGATTGGCGAGCAACCAATTTTATGGAAGTCTGGGATGGCTACTTGGCCGATGTGCGCGAAACCCGCAACACCGAAGCCACTGCCTGCCACTCCTGCGAAATGTCTTTGGTCTGTACCAATTGTCCAGGTTGGTCGGCCTTAGAACGTAACACGTTGGAAAATCGCCCCATTGAGTGGGTGTGTGATAGTACGAAGGCGCGAGTTTCTGCTTTTGCCGAAAATGCCGACCGTTGGATCAATAATGCAATTTGTCTAGAGGTTCGCTAACCTCGTACCGGGAGGATGTCTCATGGCACAACAATCATCAAGCCAGCCCGAGCGCAAGCCACGCAAAGCCTACGTCAAACCAACGATCGAAACGGTTGGCTTGCGGATCAAAGAAGATGTGTTGGCAGTTTGTCGCACGACCAGCAGTGCTACATCAGGCGCAAATTGTAAAATTACACCCTGTTTTACCTAGGCGTTATTTTCACCATGGTTATGCTTACAATTGGCGGTTGTCGGCTGGCACTTGATCTGCCAACTTGGCCAGCAATGGTCGATCAACAATTTCAAACGACCAACACAACCGCCGATCTGACGATTCTTAGCTGTGCTGCCGCTGACCGCTACCCGCTTGGTCAGCGGCTTTTTCAGGCCGATCAAGTTTGGGCGCTCTGGCAATCTGCGCATGTTCGCAGCATTGTTGGCCACCCACCAACCCATGCTGAGCCATTGTGGGTGCTGCAACAAACCGCCAGCGATACATGGTTATTAAGCCATGATCCCAGCATTAGTGCCGCCGAAGTGCTGTTCGATTACCCCGCTTTGCAGCTGATTTTGATCGAATGGCTCAGCACCAATCAAGGTGGCTTATTGCATGCTTGCGGCCTGATCGATGGTGAACAAGGCTTACTCTTAGTTGGTCCACCAGGTGTGGGCAAATCGACTTCAGCCCGCTTATGGCATAGCGCTGGAGCCTGCATTTTGAGCGACGATCGCGTGATTGTGCGCTGGCAAAATGGGCAGCTTTGGGCTTATGGCACACCTTGGTATAGCAGCGCTGGCTTGATCGCGGCCCAAGCTGCCCCAGTTCGGGCGATTTGCTACCTCAGCCACGGACAAACTAATCGAGCCACCAGTTTGAGTAGCGCTCAGGCCTTGCGCCATTGGTTGCCAGAACAATTTCTACCCTTGTGGAATCCGATCGCACTTGATCAGTCCTTGCAGGTTGCCGATTATGCTACTAGCAAGCTGGACCAATGGCACTTGGCGTTTGTGCCCGATTCTGAGGTAATTAGTTATGTGCGCCAACAGCTTGGCTGAACGAGTGCTAAGCGCCGCCGAGGCTTATGATTTGGCGCAGATCGTGGTGCAGGCTGGTGGGCAATTAGAACTTCAAGTTGCGGGCCGCAGCATGCATCCCATCTTACCCGACCAAACGTTAGTAACAATTGCAGGCTTGCCCAATCGTATCCCACTAGGCAGCGTGGTTTTGGCCAAAGTTGGTCAACGGGTGGTTATTCATCGCTTGCTTTGGCGTAAACAAGCACACTATTTGATTGCTGGCGATGCTTGCCCCTATTTCGATGGCTGGATCGAACGCTCGGCAATTGTGGCTCAAGCAGTAACCTGGCAGGCTGCCGAAAAATCATTGAGCATGAGTAATGGTTGGCGTTGGTATCAATGGAGTTTGGCGTGGTTGCGCCATGCACGGCGTTGGTTAATTCATCATTTGAGGTAAGTATGCTACAACGTTGGTTAATTGGTTGTTTGGTTGTGTCGCTGATGCTGATTCGGCAGCCCGTGGTTGCCCAAATTACCACGGCAACGCTTACGCTGCAACGCCACGACCAACAACTGTATATCAACGTGCAATTACCTAAACCAACCCTGCAAACCAATAGCATCAACATTGCAGGCTGGCAAAATGATGCCACGCCTGATCAGCCCGCCTTACCGCGATCAACCCACTGGTTAGTTGTGCCAGCAGGCTACCAACTCAGACTAAAATCGATTAATCCCCAACAGCTACAACGCTATCATCAACAACTAAGCCTCAATCCCAGCAGTGGTTGGCAGGTTGATCCACTCGCACCAAGCAAGGCCATAGCGCTAAGCGCACCCAGCGCAGCCGTCAAACAAGCTCAATATCCAACAACATGGGCCAGCCTTGGTCAGAGCGTCCAAGTGCGCGAGCAACAACTTGTGCCGCTAACGATTTTTGGGGCGCAATGGCAACCAAGCAAACAGCAAGTAGTTGTACCAAGCTCAATCGATATAGCTCTAGAATTCGTGGCAAGTGCCGAGCAACGCAGCTTGCGAGCTGATCCATTTTGGAATCAACTGCTGCGCCAACAAGTGCTCAATCCTAGCGATCTACAAAATCCAGCATTACGCCCAACCTTTACCACCACCACGCCAGTAACCAATGGGGTGCGAGTGAGTTTTGCCAACCCTGGTATCAGCGAAATTCGTTGGAGCGATTTGCAAGCGGCGGGCGTACCAAGCCAATGGCTCAATCAATCGGCCAATTTACAACTATGGCAAGGGCGTAATCAACTGCCACGGTTGCTGACTGCGACTGGCATGATTTTTTATCTACCGCCCTACAATCGCGATCAAAGCCACCAAGGCAGAGTGATTGTGCGCTGGAATGCGCAGCAACCAGGCAATGTATTAGTTAGCGAATCAGTCAATTCGGCCAACCCAAACCTGAGCTACTACAGCGAAACCTTGCGCTTGGAAGAGCAAAAACTCTATCTGAGCGCCTTTCCGGCCAGCGGCACAAATCGTTGGTGGTGGCAATATTGGTATAGCCCAGGCTCCGGCCAAAGCGCTCAGCCTTTACAGATTAATTGGAATTTGGATAATGCAGCTCGCTTCGATCAGCCAGCCCGTTTGCGGTTGCGCTTGCATGGCGGCAAACTTGGCAATCGGCATCAAGCCGAAATTCGCCTGAACAATCGTTTGCTCACAACAGTCACAATGACCGGCTTTCAACTGCTTGAGCCAACGATTAACCTGCCAAGTGGCTGGCTTAGCACAACCAACCAACTCACAATTACCCCAATGAGCACCGAGCGCGAAACCAGCTTTCTCGATTGGGTTGAGCTAGAGTATCAGCGTCAAGCGCAGGCAGTCGCGGGCCAATTGCAATGGTCAAGCAGCCAAGCCAACCAAAGCATTAGCAATATCACCAGCGAAAATCCGTTGCTATTTGATGTGCAAACGCCCTTGGCTCCGCGCCGCTTGATTGGCTGGAACTTGCAGCAAGGCCAATTAAGCTGGCAAACCAGTGGCAATCGCCGCTATCTTGTGCAAAGCCAACGCCAAACACCGTTGAGCAGCGTTTGGTTTAGCCAGCCCGATTTGAGCAGCAGCCAGCAAGCCGATTATTTGCTGATTAGCTATAACCCAGCCAACTCCACGAGTTGGAGTGATGCATTGCAACCATTAATTGCTCAACGCGCCAGCCAAGGCCTCAAGCCGTTATTAATTGATGTGCAGCAGATTTACGATCAATTTGGCGACGGGCGCGTTGATCAACAGGCGATCGCCGATTTTATCAAGTATGCCTATCGCAACTGGCAAGCACCAGCGCCTAGTTTTGTGGTGTTGGTTGGCGATGGCACGGCTGATCCGCACGATTATGCTGATATTATTGGCCGACCCGTGACCAATTTTATTCCGCCCTATTTGGCTGATGTTGACCCGTGGTTGCGCGAAACTGCTGCCGACAATCGCTATGTGACAGTTGCTGGCAACGATAATTTGCCCGATTTGTTTTTGGGGCGAATTCCAGCGCGTTCGCTGAGCGATGTTGAACATGTAGTTGCGAAAATATTAAGCTACGAAGCCACGCCCGACAACGCCGATTGGCTGGACAAGCTGTTGTTTATCGCCGATGATCCAGATGTATCGGGCGATTTTCCCTGGCTTTCAAACGAGGTGGTGGAAATTTTGCCGCCAACGGTTGACGATCAACAACTCTATTACACACCCAACACCAATCTGACGAATTTTCGGGCAGAAATCGTTAATCAGATCAACGCTGGCCAATTTTTGGTGAATTATGTTGGCCATGCGGGCATCGATGTCTGGGCTGATCCGACGATTTTCAATCAGCAATCGATAGCAAGTTTAAGCAATAGCGCCTTGCCGTTGATGCTCTCACTGAGTTGCTACGCTGGTCATTATCAACAAAACGACCTTGAATCGTTGGCCGAAATGCTGGTGTTGAAGCCTGAGCATGGAGCAGTTGGCATGTGGGCGGCCAGTGGTTTAGGCATCGCCCATGGTCATGATTATCTGAATCGTGGGTTTGTAAACTCCATAATCAACGATGGTTGGCGTTTGGTTGGCCCAGCAACAATTCAAGGCAAGCTTGATTTAGCAGCGGCTAATATCTCGCCCGATTTGCTCGACACCTTTACTTTTTTTGGTGATCCGGCGCTGCGTTTGCCCTTACCGACCAGCAATACTTGGCAACCACAGGCCGATTATTACGAAGTTTTGCAATATTCGCAGGCCAATCGGCTAACCCCATTAGCGAATGATCAAGCCAATTTTAGCCAAATTATCAGCCTTGAACAACCACAGCATGGCCAGGTTTGGCTCGATGCAGATCAACGCAGCGTTCGCTACACGCCTGATCCCGTTTATAATGGGCTTGATTCATTTCGCTATCAGGTGCGCAATTTAAGCTTGAATCAAACCCTAAGTGCAACAGTGACGATTAGCGTAACCGCGATTGCGCCGCAGCTCTACCTACCATTAGCCATCGCAGATTATTAAGAATTTGCTTTACAATCAGCGGGCAAAATAACGCTTTAATGCGATATGTAGCCTTTTAGTCCTATTGCGCAATTGTAAAGAGAGCTATATAATTTGCGCCATTCTAGGGATGATTGAAGCATATAGAGTACGAGTTTGTAGTGGTACAACCGCCAACCATCGATTCGACACACGACGATTTGGGCTTGCTTCAAGAATTGCTGGCAGCACCACCACCAGTGCGTTCGTCATTGCATCGGCCAGCCCAACTCCGTTCGCTCAAAGAAGAGCGGAAGACTGCACTTCAGGGTTATCGTTTCCGTGGGGTGCTTGACGCTATTTTAGTGCGCTCGGAACGTTTGTTGATTGTTGGGGTAATCATCTTTTTTGGTTATTGGGTGGTCAACATCTACGGACGAGATTGGTGGTATGCCCGTAACAATCCGGCGGCTCCAGCTGTGGCTTGGGAAGCACTCGCCCCGGGAGCTAGTGCCGCTGAACTTGATCGAGTACTAGGCCAACAATTACCAGTAATTGCTCCCGCCATCAGTGCGGCTGCACCCGATTATCTTGTGCCTGCTCAGGCGTTTATTTTGCCACCTGCATCGCCAACCCCAACGCCTGATCCCATGAGCTTTATTCCCAAACGGATGATCGTGCCAACAATGGAGCTTGATAGTCCGGTGCGTGAAGTATTTTTGCGCGATGGTATTTGGGAAGTTGCCGATTATGCTGTGGGTTATCATCATGGCACGGCCTTACCAGGCAAAGGGAATAGCGTTTTTGCTGGGCATGCAGGTATTCGTGGTAGTGTTTTCGCCCGCCTGAATGAACTTCAGATTGGTCAAGATATCTACGTCGAAACTGCCGATACCCGTTATCATTATCAAGTCCAAACAATTCAACAAGTTTGGCCAAACCAAGTCGAAGTTATGTATCCAACCGAGCAAGCAATTATCACGATGATCACATGTACTGCGTGGGACACCCAACGGTTGGTGGTCAAAGCTCGGCTGATTGATCAGGCAGCGCTCTCCTCTTAATTGCGGAGGCAATAGATCGAGGGGTTTCGCATGAAATCTTTTTTTCGTCGGCAACGCCCGACATCCCTCCGCGAACGAGGTAAAGGCAAAGTTCGCTGGACAATCTGGGAGTTAACAGCGCTGGTTGTTAGCATCATTATGATGGCAACCCCATTGTTAGCCGCGATTAGCAGTGCTATTTTTCCGTTTAATGCTCAGGCGCAAACCACGCCTCGGCCAACATCAATTCCTACGCCAATAACACCGCTGCCAGCAACTGCAACCCAGACCTATCCGGTGCCAACCGAAACACCGATTGCCACACCGTGTCCAACGTTCGCACCAACCGACACACCAACCGAGACTGCCACAACCTATCCAACACCAGGCACACCAGGCACACCAACCGATACACCAAGTGTGACGGATACTCCCAGTGTCACGGATACACCAACGACGATTATTACGTCTACCAATACACCAAGTGTGACTGACACTCCTAGCGCACCAACTGACACGCCCAGCGTGACTGATACACCAAGCGCTCCAACAGCAACCACGGTTGTGACACCAACAGTAACCAGTGTGGTAAGCCCAACCATACCACGCGGAGGCATGGGGAGTAGCACGCGTTTGCAACGACCTTTGGCTCAAACGCCAGATCCATGTGCAACTCCACCAACAATTGTGCTTCCGCCAACCGATACCATCCCGCCCGAGGAAACTCCAACCGGCACGATTACTGGCTCAATCACCCTGACTCCAGATACTCCAACGGTTGATCCATGTGTGATTGCAAGTTGTACGCCAGTTGCAACCATCCCAACCGATATTGCAACAGCGACCGAAACCACCTTGCCTGCCGATGAACCGATTGCAGTGGCGAAGAGTAGTTCTCGTTCGTTGCTTCAGCCTGGAGAGACATTTAGTTATATCATCACGGTGAGTTTCCAAGATAACGGTGATGGGCAAACGTCACGTTCAGTGACGATTAGCGACCCATTGCCAAGCCAAGTGACATTCATTGCGGTGCAACAGCTTGGCTCAGCTACCTGTGTTGGTGGCACAACTGTCAACTGTAATGGTACAGTTAGCGCTGGCAACCCAATCGTGGTTACCATTCAGGTTCAGGTTAATGCTAGCGTGGCCTTGGGCACAAATATCGTAAATACGGTCAGCGCCTCGGCTGCTAATCGCACGTTGCAAGCAAGCGATACCGTGATTGTGCCAGATACCTTGCCAACGATTACAATTGGCACGGCAGGCCCAAGCTTTACGCCAATTATTGTGACCAATACCCCTGGCGGCAATTCAACCGTAACTCCTGGGGGTGGTTCGACTGTTACGCCTGGCGGCAACTCAACCGTAACCCCAATCATCGTAACCAATACGCCAGGCGGTGGTTCAACCGTAACCCCAATTATTATCACTAACACACCTGGTGGCTCAACCAGCGTGCCTGTTACAACTGGCCCAAGCAACACGCCACGGCCAAATCAGCCGAGCAACACGCCACGGCCAAACCAGCCAACTAACACGCCACGGCCAAATCAGCCGAGCAACACGCCACAACCAAATCAGCCGAGCAATACGCCACGACCTGATATCACGTCAGTGCCTGCGACCAATGTGCCAGTTGCTACGGTTGTGCCACCAAGCAACCCAACTGCCACGCCACGCCCAGGCGCACCAGTGCCTTCAGCAACTCAACGCCCAGGCGGTGGTTCAAATCCAAGTGCTACGCCACGTCCAGGTGCACCAGTGCCTTCAGCCACCAATGCACCTGCTGGAAACCCACCAACCAATGCACCAGTTCCAGCGACGGCAACACCAACCAATCCAGCTGGCTTCGTCACCGATCCAATCGTGACTGGCTTGCAGTTCCAAAAGAAGAGCGATTGGGGCAGCCGCTTTGCAGGCGAAAGTTTGATTTACACAATCACGATCATCAGTCCAACCAATTCATTGAATGCTGGTACGATGCGTGATGTGGTGGTCGTTGATCAATTGCCAAGCAACTTGGAAACCAATGGCCCAATCAAGGTCAGCGACCAAAATGCACGGGTTGAACAACAAGGCAACCAAATTACCGTGCGGGTCGGGGTCTTGCCAGCAGGCCAAACCTTAACGATCATGATTCCAGTCAAGATCAAAGATGGAGTGGCTGCTCAAACCCGGATCGTCAACCAAGCACAGTTGAACTTCGCTGGCCTGGCCCAGCCAATCTACTCGAATATTTCGAGCGTGTTGGTGGTCGGCGAAGCCCCAGCAGTCAGTGCCACAGCAATTCCTAAGGGTAATGTTGGTGGCGGTGCTGCAACTGCCAATCCAGCCACCGTCACGCCAAATACTGGCATTGGCGGCGGCCAAGGTAGTGGTGACGGTACTGGAGCAACCGATGTTGGAACGATCAACCCAGCTACTAACATGGGTATTCCAGCAACAGGCTTGGTACTCTTTGCCCTAACCATGGCAGTCCACGTTGTGCGGGTTCGCCGCGAAATGACGCGGATCTAAACGACAATTTCAAGCAAACAAAAAACCCCGCTCGTTTGAGCGGGGTTTTGGTTTTAGCTTATTTAATCAATACTTGGCGATCATGTTCAAATTGCCAATCGCTGAGCGCTTCTAGCTCCACTTCTAAGCGCGGATGCAACGGGTCAATTCGTTTGACCAGATGAATATCGACAACCCGATTATCGTTGATCCCAAGGCTAGTACAGATACTATCTTGAGTAATTTTCAGACCGCCATCAAGATCACGGCGTAATGGCGTTTCAAAATAAAAATCGAGGAACATTGCCAAATAGCCTTGGTGGGCGAGGGCCAGAAATTGCTCGGAGATGGTGTCGCGTTGTTGTAAGAGCGCTAGTTGGCGTTTAACTTGGCGTTTGAAAACTTGGGCTTCGCGACTCAGCACACGGCGATTGCCAACCGTCACATATTGGCTGTTGATTGATGGTGGTAATGGCAAACTAAATTGAACAACCACATGCCCCTCCAAACAACATCAAGCGCAAACACAAGCTTAGTATAGCACATGCTTGCCAAACATTTGTGTTATTCGATTAAAAATTTGATCAAATAGCCTAAAAAGCTTTGACTTATCGCCTAGAATATGCTATAGTTGGCGGGCCAACACCCTAACGCTGATGAGGTCGCGTTTAGGGCTTTGTTGTGTTTTGATGTCCTTTTTTGGAAGGAGCCTCCTATCAGAGACAAGCTACGAATCAATAATCGGATTCGCGTGCGTGAAGTGCGTCTGATCGACGAAAACGGGACCCAAGTTGGGATCATCACCACCCGTGATGCGCTCGACATGGCACATGACCGCGATCTCGACTTAGTTGAGGTTGCCCCGAATGCTAGCCCGCCGGTTTGCCGCCTTATGGATTACGGCAAATACCGCTACGAGCAAACCAAGAAAGAACGCGAAGCCCGCAAGAATCAAAAACAGGTCGAACTGAAAGAGATTCGCATGCAGCCGCGCACCGACACCCATGACTTGCAGGTTAAGGTGAACAATGCTCGCCGTTTCCTCGAAGAAGGGCACAAAGTGAAGTTCTCGGTACGTTTCCGTGGGCGCGAAATCACTCACCCTGAAATTGGCCGCGAAATGCTCGAGCAAATTGCCGAGGATTTACGCGATCATGGGGTGCTTGAGCAAAAACCTACGCTCGAAGGTCGGGCCTATTCGTTGATCATGGCCCCATCACCAAGCAAAACGCAGCCCGCGAAACGTAGCGATAAACCGGCTCCACCATTATCATCATTAGGAGATATTGATTTCGATGCCGAAGATGAAGACCAACAAGCAGGCTAAACGCCGCTTTAAAATCACTGGCACCGGTAAGATTATGCGCACCAAGGGTGGCAAAAGCCACTTCCGCCGCCGCAAATCAACCCGCGTCAAGCAGGCTCTCGATAAGATGTTCCCAGTGAGTGCATCAGACGTGAAGCGTCTGCAACGCTCATTGCCTTACGGCCTGAAGTAGTTCGCCCGTCGGAAAATTGGTGCTGGTTGGTAGCGGGATCAGGGTTATAAGCTTTGCAATGCTCCTGTACCGTCTCGCCAGCATTTTGTAGCTACTCTTTCTGGAGGTATCTCGATGGCACGTATCAAACGTGGCATTATGACGCACAAGCGTCACAAGAAGCTTTTGAAGCAAGCCAAGGGTTTCCGTGGCAGTCGTTCTCACAACTATAAGACCGCTCACGAAGCAGTGATGAAGGCGCTCTCATACGCCTTCCGCGACCGCCGCAACCGCAAACGCGATTTCCGCCGCTTGTGGATCGTGCGGATCAACGCTGCCGCTCGCTTGAACGGCGTAAGCTATAGCAATTTGATCAATGGCTTGAACAAGGCTGGGATCGTGATCGATCGCCGCCAATTGGCCGACTTGGCTGTCCGCGATGCTGCCGCTTTCACGGCAATTGTCGCTCAAGCTAAGCAAGCATTGGCCTAGTTCAAGGCACGGTGCTGTGTGATTGACCTCATTACCAGCACTGCTAATCATCACGTTAAATACCTGCGTTCGTTGTTGCGCTCCCGCAAGGATCGCCATAATGAACGCAGGTTTGTTGTTGAAGGGGTACGCTTGGTTGGTGAAGCGCTCAATTTTGCTACACCAAGTTTGCTGCTCTATGTGACTGAGCAGTTGGCTAGCACCGAACGCGGCCAGCACTTGCTCGATCAAATTCCTCAATTGCCCAATGCTTTCGCCACAACCCCAGCAATTTTGGCTGGCCTCAGCGATGTTGAGACCCCCCAAGGCATCATCGCGGTTGTACCAATGCCGCAATTCACCCGCCAATCAGCCTCATTAATCTTGATGCTCGATGGCGTGCAAGATCCTGGCAATGTTGGCACGTTATTGCGTTCAGCCGAAGCCGCTGGCGTTGGCCAAGTGTTGTGTTTGCAGGGCACTGCCGATGTGTGGAGTCCTAAAGTTGTGCGTTCGGGCATGGGCGTGCATTTTCGGCTGCCAATCGTCGATGGCTTAAATTGGGAAACAGCCTTGCCGCTGATTGAGCATTGCCAACAACGCTTCGCGGCGGTGCAGGATTCAGCATTGGCCTACGATCAAGCTGATTTGACCCAACCAACGCTGTTGATTATCGGCAACGAGGCTAATGGCGTTTCAGCCACCACCCTCAGCTATGCCAGCACGATCACCATCCCCATGCTTGGCTCGCTCGAATCGTTGAATGCCGCCGTTGCTGGCAGCGTGCTATTATTCGAGGCCGCCCGCCAACGCCGACTAAAGTAAAAAGTCAGAAATCAAAAGGCAAAATAATAAACATGCAATAGAAGGCTTTAACACAACGAACCATGATTCGTGTAATTCGTGCAATTCGTGGCTAAAAATAGCTCCGTGCTCTTCATGGTTAAATGTCACTCCTCATGCAAACTGCTGCTCAATTAATGCCCACAACTCGGCCACATGCCCAAGCATACCGTGATCCCAACGGGGCGTATGCAAGCGCACATACTCACGCGACTGAGCAAACCGCTGGCTTTGGGTGTGGCTCACGCTCGCATCTTCAGTGCCATGCACAATCAAAATCGGCATGCTACGCGAAAACGTATCGCTATTATAGCTTTCAGCATCTTCAATTAAGCCATAATGCACTCTTCGCATAGCCTGATTGTGATAGTTATAAAATTCCAGCCAGCCCGCGGTTTGCCATTGGTTGATAGTTGTCGCACCCATCATTAACCGCCGATTTTGGGCAAAATAGAGCGCCGGAGCCAATAAAATCAAGCGTTCGATTTGCGGAATAGTTGCGGCGGCATGCAATGCCACCAAGCCGCCCAAACTCGAACCAAGCACACACCAAGGCTCATCTGAAATACCAATTAATTGTTGCAAATAGGCAATTTGAGCACTGATGGTTAAGTATTCAAACGATGGCCGATTCAAATCGGGGATGATTAATTCGTGGCCCAAGGCCGCAAATTGCTGGGCAAACCAGCTGGCCTTTTGCGAGTTTGGCCCCGAAGCAAAACCATGGCAATAGAGATAGCGCATACTCCATCCTCAGAATTTCAAGCAGCAGGCCAATTGTAAACGATGCGGGGAATACTACCGAACAGTTGTATAATGATTACACGATCCGTCGCACGACGCGGCGACAACCGTAGCTTGGAATCAAGGAAGGGCTAACCATGTTCAGTGATTCGCCCCACGAGGAATGCGGCGTTTTTGGGATTTACGCTCCCAGCGAAGATGTAGCACGCATCACATTTTTCAGTTTATACGCTTTGCAGCACCGTGGTCAGGAAAGCGCAGGGATTGCGGTTTCCGATGGCAAGACCATCAATACTCACAAAGAAATGGGCTTGGTATCGCAGATTTTCGATGAGCGTTCGCTGCGCCATCTCAAAGGTCATATTGCGATTGGCCATACCCGCTATTCAACTACTGGTTCATCACAAGTAATCAATGCCCAACCATTTACAATGCACACGTTGCTTGGCCCACTGGCAGTTGGCCACAACGGCAACCTGACCAATGCTGCCTCGCTGCGCCGTCAATTGATGGAACGTGGTGTCGGGTTAATGACATCTTCTGATAGTGAAGTGGCAACGATGCTGCTTGCTGGCCTTGAAGGCAATACCTGGTCGCAACGCATCGATGCCTTTACCAATTGTGTCGAAGGTGCTTATTGTCTGACAGTCTTGACCCGCGATGCGCTTTATGCAGTACGCGACCCGTGGGGCTTGCGGCCATTATGCCTTGGGCGTTTTGGCGATGCCGGCTGGGTCGTGGCCTCGGAATCATGCGCCTTCGATACAATTGGCGCTGAATTTATCCGCGAGATCGATCCTGGCGAAGTTTTGCAGATTGATCGTGATGGCCCACGCACGATTGCCAAACATCCTGCTCAGCAGCAAGCCTTTTGTTTATTTGAATATATTTATTTCTCGCGTCCCGATAGCTATCTGCAAGGCCAATTAATCCATGAAGTGCGCATGCGCTTAGGCCATGAATTGGCGCGGGAAGCCCCAGCTGATGCCGATTTAGTAATTGGCGTGCCCGATTCGGCCTTGCCAGCAGCGCTAGGTTTTTCGCAGGCCAGCGGCATTCCCTATGGCGACGGCTTGATCAAAAATCGCTATATTGGCCGCACGTTTATTCAGCCCGATCAACGTTTGCGCCAGCAAGGCGTTGCGCTCAAGCTCAATCCATTGCCAAATGTACTCAATGGCAAGCGGGTAATTTTAATCGATGATACGATTGTACGCGGCACAACCAGCGGGCCAATTATCAAGCTTTTGCGCAAAGCTGGGGCTACCGAAGTGCATATGCGGGTGTCTGCGCCGCCAATTCGCCACCCATGTTTTATGGGCGTAGATATGGCGACTCAGCCCGAACTGATTGCCTTCAACAAAACTGAGGCCGAAATTTGCGAGACGATCGGGGCTGATTCGTTGGCGTATCTTTCGATGGAAGGGCTGCTGCGAGCTACCCGCCGCGATCCCAATGGCTTCTGTGGGGCATGTTTCAGTGGCAAGTATCCTTTCCCAATCCACGAAGCTGGCAAGGAAATTTTCGAACTGACCAGCGTCTAAGCAAAATCCTTTGAATCAAGCAATGGCCCATGGCACACACGTTGCACCATGGGCCATTGGAATTTTAGATTTCGAGTTTGGCGCGGGCAGTACCACCGCGACCGCCTTGGATGGTCAATTCAATCACCCCAGGATTGGGCACATGCACCACCCATTCGACTTTGCTACGATCAGTGGTTGAGCCATTGCTAAAGCCAAAGAACGAAACCCGTCCAGAGCGACCTTCCAAATCGCCAATCGTTGTTTTGGCTTGGCCTAGTTTGAGGCTTGCTCCTTCAGGCAAGTTCAGCAAGGCTTCGAGTGGCAAGGTGGCTTTACGTTCGCGGCCTTTTTGCGAACCATAACTTGGCAAATAACCCTCATTTTGCACCACTGCTTGCAGCCGATAGACATTATCGCCCAAGGCCTCAAGCTCAAAGCTGCTAATCGTGGTGAATGGAGCAATCGCGGCATGAGCTAAGGCAAATTGGGTTACAGGCGCAATCGTTTCAAGCAATTTGGCTGGTGGTGGATTACGGAAGGCATACATCGGATGCCAGCCGCCGATTTCAACTGGGCCAAGTTGAGGATGCTCGAAAGCTGTCCAATTGTAGAAGCACAAGCCCTCGCCATGCTGATCAACCCATTGCATAATTTTAAGATCATCTTCTTCAGGGTGCTCTTTGAACCACTCGATAAATTTGCGATCTTTGATCCCTGCCGAACCAACTAAATCCCAAAATTCGACTGTCCAGGCAAACATACCCAAGTGATCGTAGACCCAATCATCAAACACCCCGGTAATCACATCTTTGGGGTGGTAACGAAAATCGTGGTAGACCGAAACGCTAGGCCAGCCAGTTAACTCGGTTCCATGCTTGCCCAACGCCTTAAACACATCAAGATCGTGCAAATTCATCTGATCATCAGCGCGGTCGCCATACGGTCGTAGTAGCACGCCCGAATAGGTGTGGTAGGTCAAGCCACTATGAATTTCGGGGTGATCGACGATAAATTGCACCACAGCACGGATTTCTGGCTCAGAGGTTGGGTAGGGGCCAGCGCCATATTGCTCAGCTTCAGGCCGCCAATCAACTGGAAAGTTACGGTTGATATCCAAGCCTTCGACTGCACGACTCAGTTTGATATTGACCCCATCGTAATTTTGAATCAAGCCTTCGGGCAGAATTCGATAGTAGGTGCCGCCAATTTCATGGGGCTTGCGTTTGACCATCACCCGTGGATCATGCTCGGAAACCCGCCAATCGCCGTTGGGATCAACCAAGCGCATCTGCAAAATAATCCCATCGCCGTTGATGTCTTCTTGATACAAGCCATCGATGCGTTCAGCATAGGGATAAGGCCGCACGCTCGAACGCACCACATAGGGCGTGGTTAAGGCGCGTTCAGCTCCATCAGGATTGAAGCGTGGCAAAATGTAAAAGGTCGTGCGATCAAGCAACCGCGTACATTCGGCATCGTTGCCATAACCTTTGAGCAGCGTATCGATCAAATGCAAGCCAGCCATTGCGCCAGTTACTTCGCTGGCATGAATATTGGCATCAACCCAAAAGGCTGGCTTTTCGCGTGGCCCGCCAGTTGCAGCATTAGTAATGGTCGCTAACCACAAATCACGGCCTTCATAACTTTTACCAATCGATTGCAAACTAATCAAATCGGGATATTCGGCGGCAAAGCCTTCTAGCGCTTCCACCAACTCAGCAAACCGATAATAGCGTGTGTAATCAATCTCTGGCATAGCCACTCCATTGCTAACTCTATGCATGATATTGCATATTATGCATTATAGTACCAAGCTGATGCAAGCCCTAATTAAACCAAAAAACCCTTGGACGAGTAATTCATCCAAGGGTTTTACGGGAAATTTCAGCAATTTAGACAGTTGCCGGAGTTTCGCTTCGCTTACGCAAATTCGAACCAAGCCCACCACCGAGGAACAAGCCCCAGAGCAAGCCCAAGCTCATGGCATGGACAAACACAACCCCACGTACTTCGTCGTCCCAGCGTGGCAAGAACACAATCACGAAGAATTGGACAACCGGAATAACCATTAAGGCTACGCCCAAGCGCACAAAGCCTTGAGCTACTGGTTGACCGCGTAAATGATTGCTAAATCCGGTCACAATCCAAGCGATAAAGAAGAAGATTGTAGCAGTCACGATTGGCAACAGCACCAAAATATCGCCGATCGCAATACTGACTACTTTGGTTGAGGCCGGAATCGTATCGGCAAGTGCTTGGGTGCCAAAGGTCAAGCCAAAGAACACTGCAACCATGACACCGAGCGTAATCACAAAGGCAATCAAACCACCGCGAGCAGCTTTGCCCCACAAAACCGCAGTATTGGCCAATACGGCATAGCCGATTGAACAAGCCCACAGCAAGTAGTACATAATATCTTTTTTAATTTGCAAGCCGGTGGCGAGATCGCCAGCCATATACGGGCCACTGCTGGTCGTCCAGATTGCCCCAAAGATCGTATAGATCAAGGCAAATGGCACAAAAATGACCAGATCAAGCATGCTCACGCCTATGTTATTCAACCATTTTTTCACTGAATGGCCTCCTTAGAAGGCTTTTAGGCTGGCGACAGCATGCCATCGCCAGCTCATGCTTTAACGAGTCAATGTCTTCAAGTAGGCGATAACTTCGAGAATCTTATCTTCGCTGAGGATCTGGCCTTGAGCAGGCATGACCCCATACGAAGCGCCATCTTGAGGATCTGGGCCAACGCCTGGGCCACCACCACCATTCTTGATCCAATCTAGGACGTTTGCTTCATCAACTGGATTGCCGTTGGGTAGGGTTGTACCAAAGGCTTTAGTGCCACTTTCGCCGAACAAGCCAGCTAAGCCAGGGCCAGCACCGCTTGCATCGGTTTTGCTGTGGCAGCTAATACAATAGGTATTAAAGGTTTGCTTGCCAGCTTCTGCCAATGGATCATCCAACGGTGGTTCATTGGGAGTAGCGGTTGGTGGCAAACCAGCTTCAGTTGTGGCAGACCATGATTTGGCTGAGTCAAGCGCGGATGGAGCGACTGCACCACCTTGCATTGACATCACATATGAGGCAATTGCCTTGATTTGGTCATCGCGCATGCCTTGCAATTTCCAAGCAGGCATAGCCGTGCCAGTTTTGCCATAGGCAATAATGGCTTCAACATAGTTGCGCAACGAGCCATATTTTTTCTGAATACCGTTTTCGCGGGTGAAGGCTTCGGTGCCTGGGCCTAAGCGCCCTTGCAAATCCGAAAGCTTTGGCGCGGCCTTATTGCCTGGGCCTTGGCCTTCGCCAGCCAAGCCGTGGCAGGTGGCACAATATTGTTCGTAGTTGCGCTGCCCGAACTCCAATTGCAAAGCGTCTTGGCGTAAATTGGTAGCATCCAAACGAGCATTGGTTTGGCCAAACCAGATAAAGCCAAGCAAGGCAACTGTTGCGAGGGTAAACAGCAGCGAAACTGCAATGTTTTTCGTCATAGGACGTGTTTCCTTATTCGACACGGCCCAAGCAGCAACCTTAGGCCGTGGATAAAAAACTTAGTTTCTTGGTTTCGTATCGCCAACGTGAACAATTCCATTGCGATTCAGGAATTTATATTGGGTATAGCGGCTCTTTTCGGGAGTTTCAACCAAATTACCTTCGGCATCATAACCCGCCGTTGTCCATTCCATATCCAAGGTCACACGTTTTTGCAGAAGCCCATCGACTGCTGTTGAGAATCCGGCAGCATCAGTTTTTTGTTGATAGAGCCATGGCTCAATCGTCAAAGTTACCGTTGGGCGAACAAACAACACGTCATATTCAGCCCATTTTTGCACATCGTGCTTGAGTTCGAGCAACATTTCTTTGAAGACGGGCGATAGTGCTTCTGGCAACGGACCTTCGGCTACGCCAAACTCACCATCAACAAACGCATCTTTGGTTGCATCGTAATAGACTTTATAGACAAATTTTTCTTGCGGCACTTGGTCGAATGGCACTTCCATGACCCGACCTTCGCCTTCAACCGGTACATACGACACGGCCAATTCGTTCGAACCGACTTTTTGAATCCCGAAGGCGGGCAAGCCACCATACGAAACTACAATAAAGACGATCAACGAAACGATCCCGCCAGCAACCGCAAATTTGCGATCTTTGAAGCGGCGTGAAGGGTTGCGGTCGATGTACGGCAAGAGGAACAGTGCGCCGAAGATGATCCCAGCGATGCCCAAGCCCCAAACGATCTTATCACCAAGTTTCAACATCCCTTGCAACCAGAAGAAATACCATGGTGCTTGGGTGTGTTGCGGGGTTTCCAAAGCGTTGGCGTGATTTTCCAGCTTGGCATCCCAGAAGAAGTTGTTGATAAAGATAAAGGCAAAGGTCAAAACCACAATCACTGCCAATTCAAAGAACACTTGATCTGGCAAGAAAGGAATTTTGCGCTTGGTTGGTTTTTTGTTTTCAAACAATTCGTGAATTGGCGAGATTTCTTGCTTGCGCACTGCATAGTAGTGAATACTGATGAAAATAATCGTCAGCATTGGCAACATAAAGATGTGCAGCAAGTAGAAGCGCAAGAGTGCGCCCGCGCCAATTTCAGCGCCACCACGGAGCAAGCGGCCAATTGCCGGCCCAACCCCAGGTGCAGCATCGGCCATCGACGAACCAATCGTCACCGCCCAAAACGCCAATTGGTCCCATGGCAAGAGATAGCCAGAGAACGACAACAATAGCGTCATAAAGAGCAGGATCATCCCCGTAAACCAGATAAACTGGCGCGGAGCTTTATACGAGGCCGTAAAGTAGGTTCGCAGCATGTGAAGAATCACCACTGCAACCATAAAGTGCGCCCCTAAGCGGTGAACATTCCGCATCAGGCCGCCCAACGGCACATCGTTCATAATCTGGGTCATGGTGGCGTAGGCTTCGTTGGGCGATGGCGAATAATAGATCATCAAAACGAGACCAGTAATCGCCTCAAGCACAAAGAAGAAAAACGACATCCAGCCAAGCCCCATGGTGTAGTACCATGCGGTGGCTTCTTCAGATAACGAACGTGGGCGAATGTGATACCAAAAACTATTTGAGTGCACCCGCATCCGTGGGTTTGGGCGTGGTGCTGGCTCACCACGGAGCGTTTCACGCCACTCCCGTGCCCCCATCGAAGGGAAGAATGAGCGGCCAACCTCGGTTAGCCAGCCACCGAAGCCCTTGCGCTTGCTTTCAGGCGATACAGCCATACGGAAACTCCTTCGTGACTGGGTAAACTAGCCGTGAGTTAGACCCGTCTTCTTTTTCCCAGTGTCTACAACCAATGCGCCATTTTCTAATGTAACCGGAAACTGATCAAGGTTTCGGGGCGCAGGACCAAGCACATAATGGCTGTTACGTTCAAACGTCGAGCCATGACATGGGCAGATAAAGCGATTTTGTGAAGCTTGGAAGGGAATCAAACAGCCTAAGTGGGTACATACTTGATAGATCGCAATCAAATAGGCACCATCGCCGGTTTCGACCCCAACATTATTATCGTTGGTTGGGACGATCCCATTTTCGGCTTCACTTTTGGTCTTATCCACCTTAACAATGAAAAATTTACCAGTAGAGTTTAATTCTGGGGCTTCTTCGACTGAGTAGCTTTCGCCGCTACGAGCCAGGGTAAATTTGCCGCCAAACTGGCCTGCTTTAATCCGTGGGTAGGCAAACCCACCAGGAATCCACTCGCCACCGCCGGTCAATTCTCTGACTAAATCGTCATCTTTGTTGGGCGAAACCATTGTGCCCAGCCCAAGCGCAGTTAACACTGCCAATGAGCCAGCCGTCGCATAAGCCATAAATTCGCGCCGATTGAGCCCTAGCCGCTCGCCAACCGGCTTGCCAACTTTGGTACGGGTCACAGAGCTAACGCCTGCTTTAGCAGTCACTGCCTCTGCTTCGGCCTGCGAGACGATCCGCCGCCCTCCAGATTGTTTCGGGTTTTCAGCCATTATTAGGTTCTCCTAGCCGCCTTGGTTGTCGTTTGGATATCGTGGCAATGTCAAAAAAATACCGCGCACAGACGCTGAGGCGGGGTCACTCGGTATTGTAACACATTGCACAAAGGAGCGTCAAACGCCTAGCACAGCGATTTTTTGCCTTTATAAAGGGCTATTTCGCAATTAGACCATGCCAGTTTTTAGCTAATTTGGCAGTTTTTTCAGCTATGCACGTGGCTCGCTTTGCTCAAGTTCTGGGTCTAAATGCCACAATGAAAAGAATTCTTTGTCTTGATCGGCACGATGCACATAGACTTCCCCCAAATAGGAAATTGCATTTGGCCGTTGGCAATCTAAACAACGATAAATATCATACTTGAAACGTGTGCTGACTGGATTCGAAACAGTCGCATTCACTTCATAGGCATCGGTGTTATGGCTGCCACACCAAGCACATTCGACTGGATAAACTACCACCCACAGCGAGCGCCGAAACCGACGCGGCGATTCACGCACTTTGCGCCGCACAATCCGGTCGGGCCAGCGAATATCCACCATCGCCTCACGGCAGGTCGGGCAACGCCGTAGCTCATGTTGCAAGGTTACTTGCGGATTGACCACCGTAATAATGTCGCCAGCCAAGACTGGCCCACGATACTCACACCACAAACAGCCTTCAGGTTTTTCATGCATATATGCCTCATCATTTGATCAATCAGTTTGATAATGGGTAATTATACCTACGATAGGCCGAGCGACTAGTTTTTAGACATCAGACGATAGCGCAGAGAATATATGATATGGCTCAAGGCTGAAGGCTCTGGGCTATCGGAACGTTTTGTAGAATTGCAATCATTCCAAAAGCCAAAAGTCTATCGCCTATAGCCACACCTTTGTTCCCTTCGTGGTTACAAAACGAATTTCGTTTAAACAAAAAATGCCCCTGCCCTGAAATCAATCATGGGCAGGGGTGCAATAACTCAATTAATTAATCGTGGAGTGTGGTCATATGGTGATCGACTAAGCGAGCCAATTCGCCAACGGTTTCGCGATCGAAAGCAAATTTTGCCCCAGCCGCTGCAAATAATTGACTCAAGGGTTTGGTATTGCCCAAGGCCAAAGCTGAACGATATTGCGCCACCGCCTGCGCTTGATCAGCTAAAGCATTGCGCCAAACTTGTTGGGCACCCAATTGGGCCAAGCCATATTCAACATAATAGAGCGGTGCTTCAAAAATGTGCTGCTTGCGATGCCAACCGGTCATATGCACATCCTCGAAGCCATCCCAATTGATTCCGCTCATAAAGCGCTGATAGAGGTCTTTCCACACAGCATCAAGCTGCTCCGCTGTTACAGCTTCGGGCGCTTCAATATAAACCCAATGTTGGAAGGCATCGACTGTTGCCATGTAGGGCAAAAATTTGAGCATGCTCCAAAGATGTTCGGAGCGAGCACGGCGAGCATCAGTTTCGCTGTAGAAGCCGCCTTGATCCTTGGCCAAATACGGAGCTGCCAACAATTCCATCGCCATCGAAGCTACTTCACAAAACTCAGTTGGCCCATCGTAATTCCAAATCAGGCCATTGGTTGCTGATGATTCCATAAAGTGGAAGGCATGGCCACCTTCGTGCAACATCGTTTGGACATCATCATGGGTGCCAACCGCATTCATGAAAATATAGGGCACTTTGGAAACAAACATCCCACCGCAATAACCACCAGGTGCTTTGCCTGGGCGTGAATCCAAATCCAGCCAGCCATCACGCATGCGCGTGTATTGCGCTCCCAGTTCAGGATCAACGCGATCGAAGATTGTTTGACAGACGCTTTCCAGTTCATCGGCGCTTTGGAAGGGAGTTAAGCCTGGCCGCGATTGCGGATCAACCGCGATATCCCATGGACGTAGGCTATCAACACCTAATTCACGCTGGCGCACTGCCGACCATTTTTCTACCAACGGCACAACTTCATGTTCAATTGCATCGTGGAAGGTACGGCAATCGGCAGGCGTATAATCGAAGCGACCATAGAGATCCCAGACATAATCTAAATAACTGGCTTTGCCAGCATTCGTGGCAATCTGACGACGCAGCTTGAGTTGCTTGAGATAAATTTCGTTGAAAGCTGCTCGGTCTTGCAAGAAGCGGCTGTGATAAGCTCGCCATGCAGCTTCGCGTACACTGCGATCAGGCTCGTTTAACAGCTTAAACACTGCTTGCATGGTCAAGGTTTCGCCTTGCCATTCAACGCTCATTGCGCCCATCAATTTGCTAAATTCGGCACTCAGGCGCTCAACTTCGGTCAATAGTGGCACATTTTCTTCGCGGAACAAATTGGCTTCAGCATGAAACCGCCGCAGCATTTCTTGCATTTCGGCTGGCAACAGCGTTGGATCAAGCGCCAAGATTTTTTCTTTCAAGGTTTGGGCGGCAACCTTGGATTTAGGGGTTAATTCCTCAATTGTGTAGAGGTACAATTCTTCGGCGGCCTGATCTTGGGTATTTTCGGTCATCGCCCGATAGGCCTTAAAGCCAAACTCTTGCAAATGGGCTTCCAACTCACTCCAACGGCCTAACCAAGCAGTTGCATTGGCAGCCGTAAGCTCCTCGGCTGCAAGTGAATCGTAGTAGGGCTGAACTGTGGCCCAATCGCGTGGGTCAATCTTCAAACTCATGCCAGAACTCCTTGCTAGATTGTTGCTACTCTCAAAGGGCTAAACCACCGCAAAAACCTACACAAATAAAAAATCGCCCTCGTTGAGGGCGATTTACGAGTGGTGGGCGGTACTGGACTCGAACCAGTGACCTCCACGATGTCAACGTGGCGCTCTAACCAACTGAGCTAACTGCCCACGCGCCCGCGTATACTACCATAGCTCTCAGCTTTTTGCAAATTCGAGGCTTTGCTCAACTGGTTGGCGTTGGGCTAAACGTACCCGCAAGCCATGCTTCACCCCTAAGGTAATTTGTGGATCATACTCGACGCGCTGGGTTGGATCAAGGGTGAAATCATAATGCTGCATCATGGTTGCCAATAATAATTGGGCTTCCATCATAGCAAAAACGTTGCCAATACAAACTCGTGAACCAGCCCCAAAGGGAATATAGGCATATTTATGGCGTGCCCGTTCTTGCTCCGAGCTAAACCGCTCAGGGTCGAAGCGCTCTGGTTCAGGCCAATAGCGTGGATTATGGTGCATGGCATAGGGCGAAACCATGGCTGCCTGACGTGGGGTGATCGTTTGGCCAAGCACAGTGATATTTTCGGTTGGCACACGGGCACTCAAGGCATAAGCTGGCGGATACATGCGCAAGGTTTCTTTGATCACCATTTCGGTATAGGGCAATTTTTGCAAATCTTGCAACGTGACAGCGCGGCCTTGCAATACCTCATCAACCTCGGCTTGCAAGCGTTGGCGCACCTCAGGCGCTTGACTCAGCAAATAGCTGCACCAGGTTAAGGTATTAGCGGTCGTTTCGTGGCCAGCTAAAAACAGCGTTACCACTTCATCACGCACTTGTTGGTCGGTCATACCTTGGCCATTGCCATCGTCGATTGAGAGCAACAACATCGACAAGAGATCGCCAGTATCTTCGCCACTGGCACGGCGCTCGCGAATCACCCGCTGCACCACTTGATCGATTTGCTTGCTGGCATGTTCCAGCGCCCGATTAGCGCGAGTAGGAATCCAGCGCGGCAGCGGCAGGCTTTGCTCCGAGATAATTGTAAAGTTAACCTGAATATCTTCCATGGCTTGGCTAACTTGGCGCACTTCTTGTTCGCTGATGTCAGCATTGAAGAGGGTTTTGGTCACAATTGTCAGGGTCAATTCCATCATGGCCTGATCCATATCCAGAATCGCGCCATCGTGCCAACGGTCGAGCATAGCTTGGGTATGCTCAACCATGGTTTCAGCATAGGCCTGAATGCGCTTCATATGAAATGCAGGCTGAACCAATTTACGCTGCTTTTGATGATCAGCACCATCATTGCTGAGCAAACCATTGCCTAAAAAGCGCGAAAGCAACTCGCGATCACCGCCATTTTTGCGCACTTTATCGCGATTAGTCACCAAAAGCTCTTGAATCCCAGCCGGATCATTGACCAGATAGACCCGAAACGGCCCCATCCGACAGGTCGTGAAATCGCCAAAACTTGCGAGATATTCGAAAAAGCCTAACGGGCCATATTTATGTAAATCGCGCCGACTTCCACCGAGGCGGGTTCCTTTGGGGCCAGGTAACATTTTAACCGTCATGTGCCACCTCCAGGCTGTATTGCCGTTGTTGAATTATCGTTCGCTGAATAGAGTAAGTTTATTCGCCGCAAAACGTTATTTATGAATTCCGTTCATAAATCATAACGAGAGTGTAGCTCAAATGCAAGCGGCATTGGATGAACAAATGTTAAGAGAACTATGGGCCGAGGTCATGGAACAAACAGCATGCTAGAGCGTACCAATGGAGTCGATGTTAGACGATGGAGAAATTAAGATGAGCTACCGCGTTCCAGTCAACAATCAGCATTTGAAACTACTGCCCAATGAAGAAATTCTGTGGCAAGGCCAACCAGTCCAAGGCTTTAAGTTTTATCCTGTTGATCTTGCGCCCATAGTTTTTGGTGGATTGTGGCTTTATTTCGGAATCACGCAGGTTCTCTTTGTAGATGGGCAACAATCAACGTCGATGGACTGGATTATCCTCGGCTTATTTGTTTTATTTGCAAGTTATATGAGCATTGGTAGGCTGTTTTTGGGGCGCTACTTACGCCGCCATACCTACTATATGCTGACCAATCGTCGAGCATTGATTTCCATCCGCTGGCTAAAACGCGATTATCAACATAGCCACCATTTAGCGCGAATCGACTCCGTTGTGCTTGATCGTTTGCCGAATGGTCAGCAAAGTATTATCTTCAATAATAAACCAGCGCTCCACCAATATTTATTCCTTGGCGTAAACAGTGGGTTTTCAATTTTTTTTGAGGGCGTGCCTAATGCTGAAGCGCTATACCAACAGATTCTAGGCCTACAAACAACCTTACGAAGTAATCAAACTGGCGGCTAAATCCCCTATGGTAGGCCATAAAAACGGTACTTTTGCGGCACATTTGTTTCTTGACGATGAATCTTGCGATTGCTATAATTGAAAAGCCGAAGTAGCAACGGCACTTCCTCTTAAACCATCCTCTGGCAGCGCACATTCTCAAAGTTTATCAACCTGCCAGAACAATTGCCGTACTTTGGTGTTGGCTCATTTTCAGTCGGCTTTGTCCGCGTTCCTCGGTATCTATCGGCGGACCCCACCCCTCCGTCGTCGCTCTGTTCCCGCCGCGTGGCGGTGATGTAGGAGGCCAACTATGACGACTCCCTCCGGCTCGCAACTGATGTCCTTGCTGAGTACCTTACAAGATCAGCAAAACTATCAGAATCTCAATTGGGCTGGCTCTTTCCAGGATTATTTGGACATCGTGGCCAATAATCCCAAGGTCACCCGCAATGCCTTCCAACGGATCTACGACATGATTATGTCGTATGGCTTGGAAGAGTTCATCGATGCCAAGAAGAAGTTAATTCGTTATAACTTCTTTACCACCAACGAATTTGACGAGCAAGATGCCATCTTTGGCTTGGAAATCCCATTAATGCGCTTGGTTAATTTCTTCAAGGCTGCGGCTCACGGCTATGGCACAGAAAAACGGGTGCTGTTGCTGCATGGTCCGGTTGGCTCAGCCAAATCAACCATCGCCCGCCGACTGAAACGTGGTCTCGAACGCTATTCACGCAGTGAGGAAGGTGCGCTGTATACGTTCGATTGGTTTTTAGGCGATATCGAAGATCTCGACGCTGGTAGAGTCAAGGATGCCGATTGGGACCCCTGCCCAATGCACGAAGATCCCTTGCACTTGATTCCAATGGAAATGCGCGAGGCATTTTTAAACGAATTCAATGCCAACCTCGAACCAGACGAGCATATTACCATTACTGGTGATCTTGATCCTTCTTGTCGCTATAATTTCCGCGATTTGATGCGTCGTTACAATGGCGATTTTGCCAAAGTGCTGCGCCATGTCCGTGTTCGTCGCTTTGTCTTCTCTGAACAAGATCGCGTCGGTATCGGCACGTTTCAACCAAAAGACGAAAAGAATCAAGATAGCACTGAATTAACTGGCGATATTAATTATCGCAAGATTGCTATTTATGGTTCTGATAGCGATCCACGAGCATTTAGCTTCGATGGTGAATTTAATATTGCCAATCGTGGCATTATTGAATTTGTTGAAATGCTTAAGCTCGACACAGCATTTTTATACGATTTACTTGGTGCTTCTCAAGAACATCGGATTAAATCCAAGAAGTTCGCACAAACTCACATCGATGAAGTTATCGTCGGGCATAGTGTAGCTGGTAATACCCCGATTCCTTATCGCTACAACGGCGTACCTGGCTGGACAACTTTGAAACAACTTTGCGCTCGATTCAACGCCGATAGCAGTGGTCTTGAGGTGCTATCGTTTGATTTCAATCGGGCCGCCACAACTTGGACTCCGGTTAAAACTATTTTCCGCCATCGTTTCACTGGCGATCTGCTGACAACTTCGCAAAAGTGGGGGGTTGTTGAAACCACACCTAATCATTCGATCTATTCACGTTCTGGCCAAACCTTCTTTCCTGAAGAGGGGCTTGAATTAGCCGCAGTGCGCTGGCTTGATGATGTGTGGATTAAGCCCGAAGCCCAATGGCAGCCAATCGATGTGATTCAGGATATTGATGGCTTTATTCGCGATGATGTAGTACGTTTTGCTAATGGCGCTAAGTTGACCAAACCATGCCAACCTGGCTGGGCACGCCTCAATTTACCGCGCCATGCAACCCAAATTAAAGCAATTTATGACCCACAACACGACCAACAAGCACTTAAAGATCTCATCACGGTAATGGTTTGGTATGCCACTGAAGGTCATATCAACGGGCGTAATGGGGGCATTGTCATTAGCCAAAACGATCGTGATGAGTTAGAGCGAGTGCGGCAGGCTTATGCCAACATTACAACGGCCCATGGTTCAATCGATGCTGGAGCAAAAACCGATAATTGCTGGCGTTTGTACCTCAGCTCGCAAGCAATCGCGGCACTGGTTAAGCATCATTGTGGCGAACACTCTGAATTCAAGCGCTTACCCGATTTCTTATTCAATTTGCCCAAGCTATATCAACAACATGCCTTTGAAGAATTGATGCGCACCGATGGCTCACGCAAAATAGCCCGCGCTGTTGGTGAAGTATGTAGCGATGAGTATCGCGATACATTCTTTGAATATAAAACGCTTTCATCGTTGCTAGCAACTCAAGTTGGCACGTTATCAACCTTGCTTGGCCATGATTACAGCGTTTATCGACTTGAACGCGAAGATCGTACTCCTGCCTATCGTGTGCGCTTCGTTTCTGGCTCGGGCAAACGAGGTGGCCGCCACAACCGCTTTGAAAACCGCTTAACCGCCCGACCAGTTGTCGATGAATGGGTCTATGATATTGAGTGCGAAGGTATTCATAATTTTGTCTGTGGCCTAGGTAACGTAGTTTGCCATAACACTAACGAACCAGAATTCCGTAAGCTTGAAAATAATGAGTTTATGGAAGCATTAAAAGACCGTACTGTCCGAATTGATATCCCATACATTACGCGATTGCGTGATGAAATTCGAATTTACGAAAAGGATTTCAATTCAGAGAATGTACGGGTACACATTGCGCCACATACCATCGAAGTTGCTGCAATGTGGGCAATCTTAACCCGACTTGAAGAACCAAAACGCGCTAATTTGACCTTATTGCAGAAAATGAAGCTTTACAATGGCAAATCATTGCCTGGCTTCACTGAAGATAATATCAAAGAACTGCGCAAAGAATCACGGCGTGAAGGTATGGAAGGCATCTCTCCACGCTATATCCAAGACAAAATTAGCAATGCCTTGGTTAATTACCAAAGCGATGGCGGAATCAATCCATTTATGGTGATGAATGAGCTAGAAAGCGGCCTCAAAACCCACTCATTAATTACCAATGAAGAAGATCGCAAACGCTATCGCGAATTATTAGCAATTGTCAAAGAAGAGTACGCTGATATTGTTAAGAATGAAGTGCAACGCGCTATTTCGGCTGATGAAGAAGCCATCAAGCGTTTGTGCGCTAATTATATCGATAATATCAAAGCTTATACCCAACGCGAAAAAGTGCGGAATAAATTCACTGGAGCTTATGAAGAGCCAGATGAACGGCTGATGCGTTCGATCGAAGAAAAGATCGATATTCCCGATAATCGTAAAGATGATTTCCGCCGTGAAATTATGAATTACATCGGAGCATTAGCAATCGAAGGCAAGACCTTTGATTATCGCACGAATGAACGACTCCATCGGGCCTTGGAATTAAAACTCTTTGAGGATCAAAAAGACAGCATCAAACTAACCAGTTTAGTTTCAAGCGTTGTCGATAAAGATACTCAAGAAAAAATCGATGTGGTCAAAACCCGCTTAATTCGCGATTTTGGCTATAACGATCAAAGTGCTACCGATGTGCTGAATTATGTTGCGAGTATTTTCGCTCGTGGCGATGCGACTCAGCGCAAGTAGGCTCGGACACAGCGAACGGATTCAATGAGGCATCCGTTCGCTTGCGTGCGTTCCTTCCACTAACAATCAACGGTGAGCCTATGCAACGAGTTGAACGTGATCTCAATCGCTTCCGCCAAATTGTGCGGGGCAAAATTAAGAAAGATCTACGCAAATATATTTCCCACGGTGAGATGATTGGCCGCCAAGGCAAACGCTTGGTCTCGATCCCTGTACCATCAATCGATTTGCCGCGCTTTCGCTTTGGCAAAAATCAAGGTGGGGTTGGGCAGGGCGAGGGTGATAACGGCGACCCAATCGGGCGTGGCGATGGCTCGCAGCCAGGCGCAGGCGAGGCTGGCGAAGATTCAGGCCAACATTCGCTTGATGTCGAAATGACGATCGAAGAACTGGCGCAGTTGTTGGGCGAAGAACTGCAATTGCCCAATATTCAACCCAAAGGTAGCAAGAATATTATCTCGCAAAAAGATAAATATTCGGGCATTACCAAGGTTGGCCCAAACTCGCTCCGTCACTTCAAACGTTCTTTCCGCGAAGCGCTCAAACGCCAAGTCGCCTCTGGTCAGTACGATCCTGATGATCCGGTGGTGGTGCCAATTCGCGATGATATGCGCTTTCGCACCTGGAAAACCACCGAAATGCCTGAAAGCAACGCCGTGATCATCTATAGCATGGATGTTTCTGGCTCAATGGGTCAGGAGCAAAAGGAGCTAGTACGGGTAACCGCATTTTGGATCGAAACTTGGCTGCGTTCCCAATACAAACATCTAGAAATGCGCTACATCGTGCACGATGCAGCAGCCAAAGAGGTCACTCAGGATATTTTCTATCGCATTCGCGAGGGTGGCGGAACCAAAATTTCGTCGGCCTATCGCTTGGTATTGAAACTGATCGAGGAGCATTATTCGCCCGACGAGTGGAATATTTACCCCTTCCATTTTTCCGATGGCGATAATTGGGGCGGTGGCGATACCCGTGAGTGTGTTGAGCTACTGCGCAACCAAATTTTGCCCAAAGTCAACCTTTTCTGTTACGGCCAAGTGCGTTCGTTGTATGGATCAGGGCGTTTTGCCCATGATCTGAACGAAAATTTTCGAGCCAACGAAACCATGGTCGTTTCCGAAATTGCCGACCGCGACGATATTTACAATGCAATCAAAGCCTTTTTAGGCAAAGGCAAATAGAAGGATGAAGGATGAGGGATGAAGGATGAAGAATGCTAGCTGAAATTGAAAGGTATTTAGGTTTCAGCTAGCATTCAATTCAAATTGGGAGGATCGTAACTATGCAAAATGCTGTTGGCCGTGATGATTTACGTCAGCGCACAACCCGTTTTGCACTGCAAATTATCCAATGTTATGGTTCATTGCCAAGTCGAGTCGAAGCAACAATTCTAGGCAAACAACTCCTACGTTCAGGGACATCAGTCGGGGCAAATTACCGAGAGGCCCATCGCTCACGTTCAAATAGCGAGTTTGTGGCAAAGCTTGGCATTTGCCTGCAAGAACTTGAAGAAACCGACTACTGGCTTGAATTATTATTTTTAGCTAACCTTCAAACTTCTACAATCATTAATCCATTACGCGATGAAACATCGCAATTAATCGCTATTTTTACAACAATTGTTAAGAAGAAACGCTTGCAGCTTAAAGAACCAGTTACAACTTATGATTTCGATGATTACGAAGATTCATAAGGAAAGATAATATGAATGGTCATAGAATGAATCTATTTATCCTTCTATAAATATATTCATCCTTCATCCTTCATATTTCATCCTTTCAAAGAGAGGTTCTATGCCACTCAGCAACAACGATTTACCCCTCAATTTACAAAAAGCATGGGAGCAAATTGATGGCCATGCCAAACGTTATGGCCTCGATTACTACCCAATTGTTTATCAAATCCTTGATTATAATACACTGTACGAAGTTGCTGCAATGGGTGGCTTTCCAACACGCTACCCGCATTGGCGCTTCGGAATGGAGTATGATCAATTAATCAAGGGCCATGTGTATGGATTAAGCATCATTTATGAAATGGTGATTAATACAAATCCAGTGTATGCCTATTTGCTCGAAGGCAATATGATTGTTGATCAGAAAACGGTGATGGCGCACGTTGCCGGCCATGCCGATTTCTTCAAGAATAATATGTGGTTTGCGCCAACCAATCGTAAAATGCTCGATACCATGGCCAATCATGCTGGGCGAGTACAACGCTATATCGATCGCTATGGCTACGAAACGGTTGAAGCATTTATTGATACTTGTTTATCAATTGAAAACTTGATCGATTATCACTCGCCATATATTAATCGCCCTGAAGCCCAAACGAGCCAGCCAATCGTTGAAGATGACGATATTGAAGTTGCTGAAGGCTTGCCGTTTGAACGTTCGTATATGAAGGATTTTATTAATCCACCAGAATTTTTACGCCAGCAACGCGAAAAACTCTTAGAAGAACAGCAAAAAATGCGTAAATTCCCCGAAAATCCGCAAAAAGATGTGCTGTTGTTCTTGATGAATTATGCGCCGCTTGATCGTTGGCAGCATAATATTTTGGAAATTGTACGCGACGAGGCCTATTACTTCGCTCCGCAAGGCATGACCAAAATTATCAATGAAGGCTGGGCCAGCTTTTGGCATAGTCGAATTATGACTACTCATGCCGCCGAAACCTCAGAAATTATCGATTTTGCCGACCACCACGCCGGAATTGTCGCAGCTCATCCAGGCCGACTAAACCCCTATCGTTTAGGTTTACTGCTGCTGCGCGACATCGAAGATCGCTGGAATCGTGGGCGCTTTGGCAAGGATTGGGAACAATGCGACGATATGCGCGAAAAGCGCGAATGGGATCTTAAGCTTGGCAAGGGTATGGAAAAAGTCTTCGAGGTGCGGCGCTTCCACAACGATATTACCTTTCTCGACGAGTTTCTTACGCCTGAATTTTGTGTCGAGAACAAGCTATTTACCTTCAAACACAACAACGACACCGATTTGTATGAGATCGTCAATCGTGATTTTGGTGCAATTAAATCGCAGTTGCTGAGTGGATTAACCAATTTCGGCCAACCCTATATTTATGTTGAAGATGGCAATTACAATAATCGGGGCGAATTGTATTTGCGCCATCGCCATGAAGGTAGCGATTTGCGCATGGATTATGCTCGTGACACGCTCAAGCATATTCATACAATCTGGACACGTCCGGTCAATCTTGAAACTGTGCTCGATGATAAAAAACGCTTGTTGACCTTCGATGGGAAAGAATACAGCGAACGCCGCATCGATTAAGCAACCAAAACACCACACAGCATCTACAATATCGTCGATGATGTGTGGTGTTTTAATGCCCAAAGGAAATAGCAAAATGGCTATTGGCAGTGGGCTAGACCCGTCTTCAACGGCGCACCCCAACGATACTGCCAGCCCAAAACCACTGCTGCACATCGTCAATCCCAAGGCTATGCTGTTGCAGCGCACGGTTGAGGCTGGCTTGACGCTCAGCGGGCAGATTGTCCAGCCACATTTCTTCTTTATCGATGCGCAAACGGCTTAGCCCACATTCACGCAGCAAATCGGTCAAATTGCGTTCGCTGTAAAAGCGGATTGAATGCGCAATCCATTGTTGGACAACTTGCTCGACAAACGAGCGCCCAGGCTCTTCTTCAGGCAGCAAAGCACTGCGCAAGAGCAATTGGCCATCGAGCGCCAGCGCATCAGCCAAATATTCCACGAAGGCATGTTCATCGGGCATGAATTGAATTACTTGGGCTGCTATAATAATATCGACTCCGCTGCGTGGCAAATCAAACTCACGCCAATCGGCAACCCCAAACTGAATCGAGTGAATGCCAGCTTGGGTTGCGGCTTGACGCGCTTTGGCAATTTGCTCAGGCGAAATATCAATCGCAATAATTTCAGCATCAGGCCAAGCTTGAGCCAGGGCAATCGCCACTTGGCCTTGACCACAGCCAACATCGAATACCCGAGGCTTGGCTGCTATCGGCTGACTTTGAAGCAAATGTAATACATCAACGGGCCGCACAAAACTCGTGCCAACTGGAATAGTGGCATAATGGCGAATAAGATCCGATTCATGCATTGACTTTGCTCCTTCTAATGCATTCTAATGCTTAAGGGCGATGCGCAACGAACCCTCATCATGTATCGTAGTATCACCTAGAATTATCACAAGAAGATGATCAATGCAATGCTGATTTGCAATAATCGGCTAGCTAGGTGTGTGTGGAGCGATAATCTATGACCGCAATTCAGGTTGAGAACCTCGTAAAGATCTATGGCCCATTGCGAGCCGTCGATGGGATTAGCTTTGAAGTAGCTAAGGGCGAGGTCTTTGGGATGCTTGGGCCAAACGGGGCCGGCAAAAGTACAACCACCGAAATGATCGAGGGCTTACGCAAGCCCGACGCTGGCAACATTCATGTTTTGGGTCACGATGTGTTGAAGAATATCGAGCCAATCAAGCAACGGATTGGGATTCAGCTGCAAACGACATCGTTATTTCAAAAATTAACCACTCGCGAACTAGTTAAATTATTTGCCTCGTTTTTTAAACATACGCTGCCGATTGATGAAGTGATTGGCTTGGTTAACTTAGAAGAAAAAGTTAACACCGCCTCAAAAGATCTTTCGGGTGGTCAACGCCAACGCCTTGCAGTGGCAATTGCCCTAATCAACGACCCCGATATTATCTTCCTCGATGAGCCAACAACTGGGCTAGACCCACAGGCGCGGCGCTCGATGTGGGATGTTGTGTCCAATTTGCAAAAACGCGGCAAAACGGTCTTTTTGACCACCCACTATATGGAAGAAGCTGAGCGTTTATGTGATCGGGTGGCCGTGGTTGATCATGGCAAAATTATCGCTTTGGGCAAACCGCAAACCTTGATTCACGATAACTTTCATGAAACCGCGCTCGAATTCTCCGATGATGAGCGTTTGCCTGAAGCGTTGTTGGCGAGTTTGCCAGCGGTTGAGCGGGTGCAAAATGAAGATGGCATCACCACGCTCTATTCAACTGGCGTTGCTCGTACCACCAATGCACTGATGGCCTTGGTTGAGCAGCAACAAACTGAACTGCGTGGCTTTACGATTCGGGCGGCAACATTGGAAGATGTGTTTTTGAAATTGACTGGTCGGCGGATTCGCGACTAAGTGTGGGAGCAACCAAATAATGTTTGTGCAACTCTATTTATCGCAATGGCGCGAATTTTCCCGCGACCGGATGGCGTTGTTTTTTACGATTCTGTTTCCGCTGATTTTTATTAGCATCTTCGGCTTGCTCTACAGCGGCGGCAGCAAATTCGACGAAAAAGTCGGGATTGTGTTGGAAGATCAAGGTCCAATCGGCCCCCAAATCGCCAGCGCAATTGAAGGCTTAACTCAAACTCGCGAAGGCCAAGATCCTGAAGAAAATGTCTTTTCGGATATGAAATTCAGCCGTGGCACGACCAGCGAGCTTGAAACCCAATTGCAAAATGGCGATCTGCAAGCCTTGGTGATTATTCCAGCCGGCTTGAGTGATAGCATTATGAGCGGCCAGCCAGTCAGCGTCACGGTCAAGGTTGATCAAACCAGCCAAGTGTTCGCGCCGTTCTTCCAAGGCGTGGTTGATAACATCATTACATCGGTTGATCAAAACATTACTCAATCCAAGCCAATGCTGACCATGCAAGTCCAATCGGTGCTTTCAAACCAAATTCGCGGCATCGATTTCTTGATTCCTGGGATTTTGGCAATGTCGATTATGCAGCTTGGCCTATTTGCCACCGCGCAACCGATGATTTCCATGCGGACGCAAGGGGTGCTGAAACGCTTGAATGCAACTCCATTGCCACGCTGGATGCTTTTGGTGAGCTATGTGGCGATGCGTTTAACAATTGGTTTGCTGCAAACCGTAATCATCATTGCGGTTGGCAAGCTGATGTTTGATGTAGCAATTTTGGGCAATATCTTTGTGTTGATTGGCTGGCTGTTGCTGAGCATTTTGATGTTTATTGCGATTGGCTTCTTCGTGGCAGCCATCGCCAAAACCGAAGAAAGCGGCAATGCCATCACCCAGTTGATCAACTTCCCAATGCTGTTTCTCTCAGGGGTTTTCTTCCCCGTGACTGGCTTGCCCGATTGGCTGCAAGTCGTGGTTAAGGCCTTCCCCTTGACCTACACAGTTGATGCCTTGAAACAGGTGATGATCAACGCCCCGCCAATTAGCACACCATTGGTCAATCTCGTTGTGCAGGCAGCGTGGTTGATCGTGATGACAGTGCTCTCTATTCGCTTCTTCCGTTGGGAATCCCGCTAGCGATAAGGGACAAAATCGTTTAGGGTTGTTTAACGCAGAGGCGCAGAGGATAAGATAGGCTCTTGGCTACGTAGATTATCGTCTACTCTAGTCAAGAGCCTTATTTTAGGCACAAAATCGAATCTTGTGATTAAATTTTCTATCTCCTGTTTCAACATTGAACTCTAATTGACACTCTATCTGATCTTTGGTAGGATTTTGTTGAATAGATTGAGAGCAGAAAAGGTTGGTATTTCCCCCTGCTAACTCCTGTTTACCTCATCACTTACAATGATTTATTTCTATATTATGTTGGCTTGGATTACGCTATCACTAGGTAATGCAATAAAGATATTCATGCTATTTACTGATTGAAGCTTCCAGCCTTAAAATCATAGAGGCTAGTCCAATGACAATGAGTTCATCAGCAATTCAAGCACCTCATCCATGGCGGTATTGGCTGGCGCTTACGGGGAGTTTCGGTTATACGCTTGTGAATTGGCTAATCCCTAGTTTCTATGGGTTATGGCCGATCTATATCGTTGCCATAGCACTACTTTTTACAATCCAGTGGTGGCTGGTATCACCTCATCCTGATGGACTGCATTGGATTATTGGTAGTATTGCGATCTTTATCATTGGTTTGTTCGTTACTGGCTTCTGGCTTCAACCAACGCTCTATGCAGAACTCACATCGCTTCGGCAGACGCTTTTACCAACCCTCACCAGTAATACAGTACTGATCATATGTGGGGTTCTTATCCATGGAATCCTTGGCTTAATGGTGGGAGTTCTTCAATCCTTACTTATTCCCATCATGCTATCGGCGTAGGTGGTGAATTATAGGCACGACAATCGCTTATGGGTTTTCTGGCCTCAGACTTCTATTCTTCCTATCTTAGCAAGATAACTCTGGTTAAGCATAATAGTTTCAGCTCACCCTAGATATTTGCCTGCTAACAAGCAGCGGCATCCCATCGATCAGAAGTTATAGGATTTTTGGTGAGCAAGGGTTTTGATAGCAGGGTAAAGTTTCGACTTAGGTTATATAATCAATGAATGAGAACAGGTTACATGGTTAAGCTATTCACACATCCTAGGGTACAGCAATTTATTCGACCAAGCTTAATTATTATAGCTCTCGTTAGTTTCATTCAATTTACTATTACCTATGGAATTCTTGTTGCACTCGGGAAACATACCCTTGATTTTCCATCATTCTATTGGGCTAGCGATGCATTATTTAATCGTAATATTTCCCCTTATAATATTGACTATATTCAAGCAAATACAGGTCTCGCTGTCTACCCTTTTATCTATGCACCACCAAGTATTCTTTTCTTCTATCCACTTTCTCTATTCCGTTACGAACATTCTCTACTTATTCATTTAATTATCAATCATATTTCATTAATAATATTCATCATACTTTTAAATAAAATTTTTCATTATAGAAATCTATCAAATCAATCACTATTAATAATAATAATGATCTATAATTCATATCCTATTATGCAAAATATTTATTTCGGTCAAATAAATACACTAATAATCATAGCATTGTTATTATTTATTACATTAAAAGATAATAAACCAAAAATATCTTCAGTTTTTTTATCTTTTGCAATAGCCATAAAAATGTATCCAATTATTATTTTATTTTTGTTATTATTTCATAGAAAATATAAAATAATAGCTAATACAATCATTTCAATGAGTATTATTTTAACTATATCGATACTTTTTATCCCAAAATTTGTATGGAATGATTGGTTTGTCAATATTATCCCTAATGGAGGTTATGGTAAATCGCCAAAAGGATTGCCTGATCCAGCGTATAGCTATAATAAAGGCTTTAACGGCTTTTTTTCAAGAATTTTCACAAATCAACAAGATTCATATCAAATTATGAATTATCCTTTATTGGCTAAAGTAATCACGTATATCATTTGTATAACATTATGTATTATTACAATTTTCATTATATATAAATATTCAAATAAAAAAGAAGATAATGCTATTGAAGAAATCATATTCATTACAATGCCTCTAATCTTTATGATTGCACCTGTTTCATGGAATCTTCATCTTATAACATTATATCCAACAATAATTTACTTATTCAGGATATCTTATAATGGATTTACAAATAAGATAAACTTCAAATTAATACTAGTCTTTTTAATCACCCTATTTTTCTCCATGCAATCAAACTCAGATATTTCGTTATTTTTCGTATTTATATTATGGGTTATGATGTTAGAAGTGATTATTAAACAACAATCTTTACCTAAGCTGAGCTTAGAGCCAATCAGAGAACCCAAATCAATCAGTCCATATGAATTTTGAGGTTAGCCTCAGCTCGCATGTTTGCCCCAGACCGCTGCGTTAACATCCCTCATAATTCATCCTTCATCCTTGCTTAAAACAGGCTACAATACCTTCAATCAACTCTTTTTGTGTGAGGCTTTTGCTAATGACAAACTTAAACGTTGGCGATCTTGCGCCAGAATTTGAATTGCCCGCCGATAATGGTGAAACGATTCGCTTGAGCGATTTTCGGGGCAAGCGTGTGGTACTCTATTTTTATCCCAAAGATGATACGCCTGGCTGCACTACCCAAGCCTGTGGTTTTCGCGATGCCTATCCGCAAATCGAGGAACAAAATGCCGTCGTGATCGGGGTCAGCCCAGATTCGGTGGCTTCGCACCAAAAATTCAAAACCAAGTTTGATCTGCCATTTTTGCTGGTGGCCGACGAGCAGCATAGCCTTGCTGAGGCCTACGGGGTTTGGGGTGAGAAATCGATGTATGGCAAAAAATACATGGGCGTAACTCGTTCGCACTTTATCATCGACGAAAACGGCTATTTAATCGACGTTCAAGGCAAAATCAGCCCCGCCGATAGTGTCAGCGGTGCATTGAAGTTGCTGATTAAATAAGCTTTTATACCCCAACTCAGGCTTGTTTGAGTTGGGGTGTTTTAGGTTAAATAGAAAGTTGTATGGCAAAACGTAAATTTTATGCGGTGGTCAAGGGTCGCCAACCTGGCATTTACAATGAGTGGTTTGGCAACGATGGTGCTGAAGCTCAAGTCAAGGGTATCGATCAGGCGGTTTTTAAGGGGTTTGCCAGCTTTGCTGATGCCGAAGCATGGTATCGCGAACGGGCTGGCCGTGCGCCCCAACGCATTCCCCAAAACGTTGATCTCACTCCAGTCAGTTTGACGATCGATCCCCAAACTGCCTTGGCTGAGGGTAAAGTAGTGTTGTTTAGCGATGGTGGCAGTGATGGCAACCCAGGCCCAGGCGGTTATGGCGTGGTGCTACGTTCTGGCTCAGAGATGCGCGAATTAACGGGTGGCTTTGCCCGTACCACCAACAACCGCATGGAGTTGATGGGAGTGATTACAGGGCTGCAAGCCTTGAATCAGCCGAGCAAAGTGGTGGTTTATAGCGATTCGGCCTATGTGATCAATGGCATGCACAAAGGTTGGGCCGAGCGTTGGAGCAAAAATGGCTGGCGCACGACGACTGGCCCAGTCAAAAATCCTGATCTTTGGCAACAATTGTTGGAGCTAGCCCAAGGCCACACGATTGAATGGGTGCAAGTGCCTGGCCATGCTGGAGTCAAGGATAACGAGCGTTGCGATCGCTTGGCGGTGCAGGCAGCTCATCAGCCCAATTTGCCCAGCGATCAAGGCTATCGCGATTAATTAAAGTGGTTGGTAGGGAATTTCGATTTCGAGGATGAGGCCACCGCCAGCCCGATTGTGAACGCGGAAACGCCCGCCAACCAGCGCCACCCGTTCGCTCATGCCCAGCAACCCATAGTGGCCAGCATTCGCCAGTGCTGCCAGATTGATCTCAGCTTGCAAGCCGCGCCCATTGTCGGCAATCGTCAAGAGCAGGGTGCGGCGGGCGGTGGTACGCAGGCTAATGCCAACCTTGGTGGCTTGGGCATGTTTACGCACATTACTCAAGCCCTCTTGAATCATGCGAAAGGCCGAAATTTCGAGCATTTCGGGCAAACGCTCTAAATCGTCGTCGAGATCAAGTTGGACTTCGATGCCACTGCGGCTGCTCCAATCGCGCACAAACGATTGAATTGCGGCATTGACCCCAAGGCTATCGATGGTTGGCGGGCGCAAATTACCACAAATTGCCCGTACCGTACTCACCAGTTGGCGAATATTATCGCGCAAATCGTCAAGCCCAAGGCTAGCTTGATCAGGGTCGTCAATTTGGCTGCGCAAATTATCAATATCATAATTGAGGCTCACCAAATCTTGAATTACTTGATCGTGCAACTCACGGGCCAGCACTTTGCGCTCACCTTCACGCTCAGAAAGTAAACGGCGTTGGGCTTCTTGCAAGGCCGCGTTGGCACGATCAAGATTACTAACCTGTTGATCGAGTTGACCAATCAATTGGCGATTAAGCTGATTCTGGCTGGCTAAATCGTGCTCTAGGCTAGATTGGCTTTGGCGCAAGGCCTCAGCTTGTTGGCTGGCTCGATGGTAATTTTCCAAGGCCCAAATAATTGGTGTGAGATGTTGCTGATCTCGCGCCCCTATTTGCGCCCGTACCACTTCCTCGCGAGTCGTTTTTTCGGTGGCCGCCTCGAACACAAAGCGCCCGCGTCGCAACACCAAAATCCGATTACTCACCGCAAAGAGATGATCAAGATTTTGGCTGCTAAATAGCACCGCCACACCTTGCGCTTGCCATTCGCGAATCAATTCGAGCAGCGTTTGTTGATACTCATAGCGCAGCAATGGCGTTGGCTCATCGATAATCACAACTTGCGGCTTGCGGATCAGTACCTGAGCAATCGCCAGCATCTGACGTTGTTCGCTCGATAAATTACGAACCAAGGTGCGCAGCGAGGGCAACTCTAAACCAAGTTGGGCCAAAATTTGCCGCGCCATGGTGTCGTGATGGCGCTGATTGGGCAACGATAACCAGCCGAGCCAACCCCGCCCAACCTCGTGCCCCAAAAAAATCGCACTCGCCACATCCAAATGTTCAACCAACACTGGCTGCTGATGGATAACTGCCAATCCAGCTCGAAAGGCACTTTGGGTCGAGTTAATTAATTGGCCACGGGTCGAAATCACCCCAGTATCGGGTTTTTCCAAGCCCGCCAATAAACGCACCAACACCGATTTACCAGCGCCACTTTGGCCAGTCAGGCCTACCACCTCACCAGGCGCAAGATCAAAGCTGACCTCATCGATTACGGGCAGCGTACCAAATTGCTTGGAAATATGGCGGCAGGTAAACATCGCACACAGCCATTCGTTGCTTAAATACAAACGCTATGGACGACCAAGCATCCATAGCGTTCGCAGAAAAAACTATTTAACCATTAATGGAATTTCGACCTGCTTGGCTTGACGTGGCTGTTTGATGCCCATTGATGGCACGCTTTCGCTATCTTTGGGGTCTTCAAAAGCTTGAATCAAATTGTAGTGGGTATCACGTTTGGCTGGAATAAAGCCAGCATCACGAATAAAGCCGTGGATTTCGCGTTCGCCCATACATTGGTAGGTGTCGTGGGCAGCATTGGAAACCACATTTTCTTCAAGCATGGTCGAGCCAAAATCATCGATGCCAAACTTAAGCGAAACTTGACCAATCTTTGGCCCTTGGGTCACCCATGAAGCCTGAATATGATTAAAGTTATCGAGCATAATTCGGGCAAGTGCGGTATGGCGCAAATATTCGGCAGCAGTTGCCCCGTAGTCGTCCGAGAACTTCGAGCGACCCAACGAGGTCAACTCCGATTTCTGTACAGTCCACGAAATAAAGGCAATAAAGCCATTGTTATACTCGCGCAACGAAACATCCTGCAAATCACGCAATTTGATCAGGTGATTCATGCGTTGTTCAAGCGACTCGCCGAAGCCAATCACCATCGTAGCGGTGGTAGCCATGCCCAGCGATTGAGCCGTGCCCTGAACTTCGAGCCAACCAGCGGCATCTTGCTTGAGTGGGCTAACCCGTTGGCGCACTTCATCATCGAGAATTTCAGCGCCGCCGCCAGGCACGCCAGCCAAGCCAGCTGCTTTCAGCGCAACCAGTACCTCACGAATGCTCATGTTCTCAACCTTGGCCAGATTATCGATTTCTGAAGGCGAGAAACAATCAAGCTCGATGCTGGGATAATGTTCGCGCAAATAGCTCAGCAAGCCGGTATACCACGACAGCCGCAATTCAGGATGATGGCCACCCTGCATCAGCACGCGGGTTCCGCCATATTCGACAAGCTCGGCTAAGCGAGCACCAATTTCTTCGTAGGTTTGCACATAGGATTCCGGGTGGCCCAATGGGCGATAAAAACCACAGAATTGGCAATTGGTGGTGCAAACATTACTATAATTGACGTTGCGATCAACAAGATACGTCACTAAGTTTCCAGGCACAAGCCGTTGGCGAATCGCATCAGCAGCCATGCCTAAATCCAGCAGGTCAGCTTCACGATACAAAAACAGCCCTTCCTCAGCCGAAAGACGCTCACCATTGACTGCTTTTTCAAGAAGCGATTGTACATTCATAATTAAAAAAGCCCCCCGTTGGTTTTGGTGGCGGGCTGACTCAATGCAGTCCGTCGCTTCAATTGTATCATATTTCACACGGCGATTTCAGGGCGCGTTGGCAAGCGAGCCAGTCAAGGCAACCTGCCTTAAAATACCTGCCCCCCCTCTAGCCACATTCGCTATACTATCAATAAATCTCTACCACTGAGGTGCGCAATGAACGATAGCTTTATCACCATCTTGGATATCGATGATAATGCAGTACGGGAACGACTCAAGGAGCCATCGACCAATCTCGAATGTATGTTTATGCGCTGCCCCGCCTGCGATACAATTGTGCTGATCGATTGGGAAGAACATCGCATGTATGTTGATCCTAATAATATTTTTGATCGCTTTATTATGGAACCAAGGCTCGATGATATTGCCTGCCCTGGCTGTAGCACCATGTTTGAGCCTGATAACTTTATTGTCGCGGATAAACCAGAGATCAGTCCATGGCATGTTCCTCGAAGCTTAATTCTCGCAAGTGACTGGGCATGGGCGATATATCCCATTCGGCGCAGTTTGGTAACCAGCCTCGCGGCCCCAATCAAACCTGAATGAATAGCGTTGAAAAGTTATCAATCTTGTACATAAGTAAGGTAGCTTATGACCGATGAACTTGATGCGATTCCATGGCATCTGATTGGCCATGCCTATGGGTATGCTACCGATACCCCGCAGCATCTGCGCAATCTGACCAGTCCCGATCCAGAGGTGGCGGAGGCAGCGCATTGGACATTATCAACCACTATTGTGCATCAAGAATGGGTAAGTGATGCAGCGATTGCCGCGTTTCCCTATCTTCTGCACCTCCTCTTAACTAGTTCGGGTCGTACTCGCTCATATGTTCTTTTCTTGGTGCTAAAGATTCTTGAAGGGATCGTTCCGCCCATTCCCGCACTCAATCGCTATCATGCATGGGATCAGCTTGATGCTGATAATGATGATGAATGGGAGCATGACGATGAATCAGATAAAGCCATTCATGATGACGGGTGGGATGCGGATCACGCGGAAGCACAGGTCTATCCATTAGCCCTAGCGGCGTTGCCAAGCACCATGCCATGGCTCCATGATCCCGATCCGGATCTGGTGCATAGCACCCTGTTGATTGTGGCGTGTTGCTTAGCCAAGGATGGCACACACTGGCCATCCATTCAAATCTACGCGGATACCGAATCACGGCCCACCTTCCGCGCCGCCTACCCCTATTTGGCATGGTGCAGTGGCCATCCTGCTGCGCTCGCGTGGCTGGACAAGACAGCAACCCAAGCTGGAGACCCGCTTGTTCGCTTCACGGCAACCTCCGTGCTTGCCCGTTGGGCAACGTCAATGCCGGACGATCGCTATCAATGGTTCATTGAGACAATCCTGGGGCATGACGCAGCCTTTATTGCTGATTATGAGCAGGTACCGATGACCAATCATTATTGGCTTGATTGTGGCAGCGTGTTGTATGCGCGATCGTTTGCCGAGCGTGCGCCCGTTGCATCCGCATGGTTAGCCTCCCTGTGTGGCGAAACGAGACCGCTGTGGGATGATGATTACCTTGCCTTGTTACTCTTGGCCTTTGGCGTTGTCCACTATGCGCCAACGCTTGAACGCATGGATCTCCATGCTGATGTCTTGCGATGGATGGCCCACAAAGCCTTTGCAACGGAGAAAGGGGAGGATTATCTCCCCCTGCGGATCTTGCGCGGTTTTGGTCTTCCATGGCGACCTGCCGAGATCAATGGCTTTTTAGGCTTGCCGAATACAAACCACCCTGGTTTCGAGTGATAGTTAAACCTAGCTTGTTCAACCTAGATTAAAGCCGATTCCCAACCAGCCTGCTATTAACCAGCACACTCGTTGGGAATCGAACTTAGCTCAAATTACACCATCGATAATTAACCAGCGAAGTTATTCGCCGCTTTGCTGCATCATCCAGCCGCCAGCGGTCGCTGTACCCAAGGCGAGAATTGAGAGATAGAAGCCAAAGCTAAAGCCTGTATCAATTTCGCTGAGACCACCATCGCTTGGGCTAACGATAAATCCGCCAATCAGGGCTAAGCCAAGCGCCGCAGCCAACCCAAAAAATGCGGCCTTGCCCAACGAGAGATTATTCAACGAACGTTGAAAGCGCGGATAGACTTGTTGCCCAAAGAATGGGGCAATCAAGTTGACCAAGACTGAAGTTAGGGCAATAAATCCCAGCCAGGGTAAGAAGCCAGTTAACCCATTTGTGCTTTCGCTAAAACCAATAATGCTGGATCGCACGTGATACCACGGCAAGAAGTAGCAGACCCATGCCAGCACGCCACCGCTAATTGCCAAACGACGGCCTAGCGATGAACTTTTGAAGCTACTAGCTAATTGATTGGCGCTTGGGACGACAAATTGACCTTGGGATTGTGGTTGGATCGGTTGACTATAAGGTTGATAGGGTTGCGGTTGGTTGGACGGCGTTTGGCTATAGGGTTGATAGGGTTGCGGTTGTTGGTTAGGCGGTGGCGCTTGGTTGTAGGGTTGATAATTTGGGTCAACCGGCGGTTGGTTGGAATATTGATCGTTGCTCATGGTAAATCCTCCATCACTAAACGCTGGGTTCTACCACACACAGCTTGCGGCTATATGTTCAATCTAATCACTAAATTAAGCTGAGTCAATTGGTAATTTGCCCAAAGGAGTCGCTTTGTTTACTATCAGGCTCAGCAGTTGACTCAGCATCATGCGACACTTCACCAGCTTCAGCTAAATCACGTGGCTCATCAGCAGCAGTTTCTTGCCAAGTGATTGTGGTAGTGATCGTCGTAACGGTGGTTACCGTGCGTCGAACGATTCGTCGCATAGTGCAACTCCTTCGGTATAACTGCTGCTGAACCTCGTCTGCGAACTAGCATAGCAAAGCCAAGGCGGTAAAATATGACAAATCTTGTCAAAACTCAGCTCTTTGTTGAATATGCAACCTGTTTTGATCGCGACACGTACCCCCAACGATGCTACCCGCTTGCATGACGATTCACGGCCACCAATAATTTCCACTCAGTTAGGAGGCTTGCGATGCCAGCAGTTACCCTCGAATCTTTCAGCACGTTTGGAGCGCTGCTGCATTTTCTGCGGCGCAGAGCACGCCTAACCCAGCGCGATTTAGCAATCGCCACAGGCTATAGCGAGGCTCATATCTCGCGCTTGGAAAATGATCAGCGTTTGCCCGACCTAACGACCTTGGTAGCATTAATGGTTCCAGCGCTCGATCTCAGTGACGATCCCGCAAGCGTTGCCCGCTTGTTGGAGCTAGCAGCGGCGGCTCGTGGCGAATCGTTGGTTGGCACGAGCGTCACGGTCACCAAAAAAATTGAGCAGCAGCAACAGACTGAACTTGGCCTGCTGGATTTACCCCCGCCCTTGCCCCCATTTTTAATCGAACGCCACGCCACCAAGCAAGTCCAACAACGCTTAGCTAACGAACGCTGTTTGTGCGTCAATGGGCTAGCGGGAGTTGGCAAAACCGTGATCGCCAGCCAAATTGCCCAAAGTTGGGGGGAACGCTGTTTTTGGCTGAGTTTTACGCCCACGATTAGCCTTTCGAGCGAAATCTTAATTCGCCAGTTAGCACTATTTTTGCTGAGCCACGGCGATGAGCAGGTTGAGCCGTTATTGCACTTCCCGCGTGATGGCGAAGCTGGCCTAAGTTTTGAACGCCAGCTGGGCTTGTTGATCAACGGTTTGCAGCACATTCCGGCTCTGCTGTGTTTTGATAATGCCCAACTGCTGATCGATCAACCGCAACTGCGTTTGATTATTGAACAGCTAGCTCAAAAAACCACTAGCCAAATCCTGGTACTCAGCCGCGAACAATTCAATTTGCAAGGCTTTGGTTATTGGTCATTGCATGGATTTGAGCTAGCTGAAGCCCAACGTTTGCTCAAACATTACGGGGCACAACTTAGCCCAAGCCACAGCCAACAATTGATCGAACGCAGCCAAGCGAATCCGGCCTTGTTGCGTTTAACGATTGGCTTATTGGGTGATCGCGGGGCAGATGAAGCCTTGATGCAGCATTTGATCGACGAGCCACATATCGCCAGTTTTGTGCTTGACCAGATGCTTGATCAATTGCCGAGCAGTAGCGAACGCTTGCTAGCCCTGTTGGCGGTTGCCGCTCAACCACTTAATTTGCATGCTGAATGGCCGATGGAATGCAGTTTTGCGGTCGATGGCCCGTATCAATGGCAACAGGCAATGAGCGATTTGACCCGCCGCCAGTTGATTGATGCTCCCAGTCATGCCGCTGTATTGCCGCTGGCGCAAGAATATATTTATGCCCAACTACGCAGCCAGCCAAGCCGCCGCAAAGCACTGCACCAGCAACTCGCGAGAGTTTTCGAAGCTCAACGAATTGACCCAATTCGCGCAGCCCAGCATTATCTCGCGGCGGGCGACGTGCCTGCTGCACTCAACAGCCTGCAACAACAGCTTGATCCCTTGATGAATCAGGGTTTATCCAGCGCGGCGGCGGCAATTTTGCAAAGCATTCGCCCAACAATCGAGCAACAACATCCTGAGTTGCTGTTTCCGTGGTTGCAAAGTTATGGTGAATTTTTGATGGCTACCAGCCAAGCCAGCGAAGCCGAAGCCATGTATCGTGAAGCCTTAGCTTTGGCTTGGCAACCAAATCAACGGGCGCATTTGGTTTGGCGCTTAACTGGGGCCATGTTGCATCGCAATCAAGCTGCTGCCGCTCAAAGCTTGCTCGAACAAACCATCGCCACGTTGGATTCGCGTGAGGTGCGCTTGCATGGCTTGTTGCAAATGGCGCTGAGCAAAGCAATTTTAATGCAATCGCAATTTGCGTTGGCTCGCCAAGCCGCCGAACAGGCGATTGCCCTGACCAGCCATCTTGATCCTGAGGCGATTATGACGATTGCTGAAATTCGGGCGCGAGCTGGCGGAACCTTGGCAATTGTCCAGCAATATACTGGTGAAGTCGATGCCAGCATTCAAACATGGCTCGATGTGATTGCTCAAACCCGCATTGCTCGCTTGGAACGGGTGCGACCACGGGCTTTTGTGAATTTGGCTAATCTCTATTATACCAAAGGCGATTTAAACCGCGCCGAAGCCACGATTGACGAAGCGGTTACAGGCTTGCGCCGGATTGGCGATGTCTATGCCCAAGCGCGGATGCAGCACACCCAAGCAATTATTCAAATGATGCGTGGCCAGCCCCAAGTGGCGTTGCAAACCCTCGAACAAGCCTGCGCGATCAAACAACAGATCGACGATCAGCAAGGTTGGTACAATTCGCGCAACCAAATTGCCATGACCTTATTGGCGTTGGGCCAAACCGAGCAAGCCGAAGCCATCGCCCAAAATCTATTGCATATGCTCGGTGAGGGTGGCGAGCCATTTTTCCGTGGCGTAATTTTGGATACTTTGGCGATGGGGCAGTTATTGCGTGGCGATCTACGGGCGGCGCGGCAAAGCCTTGATCGGATTGCAGCCATGCCAATTGCCCAGAGCAACAATTTATTACGCATGGCTTGGGAGCGGCGTTCGGTCTTGTTGATGTTGCTAACCGAGGGAGCCGAACATGCCCGCACGGTGTTTAGCCATAGTTTGCCGCTCGCAGGCAACGGCGAAATTGCCCTCGATCATGCATGCCTTGATGCCTTGATTACTCAGGCTGCTGGTGATGAGCTAGCTGCCCAACGCCAATGGCAACAATTGGCTCAAAGGGCGGCCAGCAATGGCTACGAATATTATCGGATTGTGGCCGAAGCGCAGTTGCAAGCACCCAGCCATGCTAGTTTGCAACAACGTGTGCTACAAATGCACCAACCATTCGCGCCAGATTGTTGGTATCAGTCAGCTTTGGCGCACGCGGTGAATGATTAAAGTACAACCCCGCAACAATCAATGTTGCGGGGAGTTATCTACAAAATACCGTAGCGTTCACGCCAGAAATCCAGCACTTCTTGCACAATTTGCGCCATGCCAATTTGTGGCTCCCAGCCAGTAGCTTGGCGCAATTTGCTATTATCGCCTTGCAAAATTGGCTCATCGACTGGGCGCAAACGGCTTGGGTCGAGCCTAACTTCGATAGGCACACGCCCAAAACGCCGCACCAACTCTACAATATCGCCAATGCGGGTAGCCACGCCCGAACAAAGATTGTAAACCTCGCCAGCAGGAGCTTTTTCGAGCAGTAGCCACAAGGCGCGGGCCACATCGCTGAAATGGCTGAAATCGCGCTGTGGCTCCAAATTACCAACATGGATCACTGGCTCGCTCTGGCCTGCTTCAATTGCCGCCATCTGCTGGCAAAATGTTTGAATCGAGCAGCGATCGCCTTGGCGTGGCCCAACATGATTAAACGAGCGGGTAACTACGACATGCAAGCCATATGATTGATGATATTGCAAGCCCAACATTTCGGCAGCAGCCTTGCTCACGCCATATGGGCTACCTGGGCGCAAGGGATGGCTCTCCTTAATCGGCACATCAGCCGGATTAACGATGCCATACTGGGCGCTGGTGCAGGCGATATGCAAACGGGCTTGGGGCACGGTAACTCGTACCGCCTCTAAAATATTCAAGGTTCCTTCGGTGTTGGCGCGTAAAGTGGTAACTGGAGCATCCCATGAGGCGCTCGGGTAGCTTTGAGCTGCAAGGTGAAAAATGCGCTCTGGCTGCACACGCCGCAGCAACGTCGCCATTGCAAAAGCATCTTCAATATCGCCTTCGTGGAAGGTTACTTTACCTTGCAAATGCTCAATTGGTCGTGGGTCGGATCGCCAACGCTTGAGCGCATGAATTTCGAGATCAGGCAAGGTTAGCAGGTAATCGGCGAGAAAACTACCAACTGGCCCAGTAATGCCAGTAATCAAAACACGCATTAGAGTTCCTCAGTAGGTACATAGCAGCGCAGCAGGGTTACCGAGTTGGCAACTTCGTAGGTATACGCGCCCAAACTTGCTGGCAGAACCAAGGTCGTGCCTAGCGTCAATTCCCAAACGCCATGGAATGAGCGCAAGGTGGCCGAGCCATCGATCACCGTGATAATTTCAAAGCTGGTGGGCAAGGTTGCCGAATCGACGCGGCCATGCAATTGCCAACGCTCCATGGCGAAATAACGACACTTGACCAGCAACGTTCGACGTGAATCAAGCCGCGTTGGCGAGGTTTCAGCCGGAGCCGATGCCGCATAATCCAGCACATCCAAGGCTCGTTCGATGTGCATCTCGCGAGGCCGACCATAATCATAAATCCGATAGGTCAGATCGGAGGTTTGCTGAATTTCAAACAGCATCACGCCAGCGTTAATCGCGTGGATCGTGCCAGCAGGCACGAAAATTGTCGTTCCAGCGTGGGCGGGTACATAACGCAGCAGTTCGGGCAAGCGATCGTTGCCAATCAATTCGCTACATTCTTCGCGGCTAGTTTGACGCTTGAAGCCATGAATCAATTGGGCATTGGCTTCAGTTTGCAGCAAATACCATGCTTCGGTTTTGCCATTGAAACCAGTAGCAGCCTCGACCTTGTGGGCATACGCATCGTCGGGATGCACTTGCACCGACAGATGATCGGCGGCATCAATAAATTTAGCCAACAAGGGAAATTGGCTGCCTGAGCGCTCAAATGGCACGCTGCCAAGCAATAATGCTCCATAGCGTTCGGCGGCGGCGGCTAAAGTTTGGCCTTGTAATGGGCCAGCGGCGATGATATTTTCGGCATAGACCAGCCAAATCTCGCCCAGTGGGCTAGGGGCAGCGGGCAAGTTCAGCCATTGAGCAAGGCGATTGCCGCCCCAAACACGGCTATCGTAGCGAGCTTCGAGTTGGATGGGTGGTAAGGTTTTCGCTTCCATAATTACTATCTTCTAAAGATCGCAACGACGCTGAGGTAAGCTCACCCCAGCGTCGTTCCATCGATCAATCGTGATAACGCTAGCGATGAATAAAACTCGTCCAAGTGCGATATTCGCGGCCTTCAAAGGTCGCAACCACTTCAACCGGAATCGTGCCAATCGGCAGATCGCGCACATGGAACACAAAACTGGCAGTGCCATCAAGCCCAGTTGTATGGCCCGTGCCTGGAATCCGTTCGTTGCCAATATAGCGGTAGATATTGACAAATGCTGGATGCGCCGCCTCGCCATTGACGATCAAGCGCACACAAATCACTTCATCTTCGGGCGGGCTGACCACGGGCAAGGTGGCCCATGCTTGAATGCCCTCGATTGGCGCTGGCACATTGATATGACAAGGCCGATCGGGAAATGGCACATTAATTGGAATCGGCAGAACCGCAGTTGGAATGGCGGTTGGCTCGATTGGCGCTGGAGTTGGCACAATTGGGATCGTCGGGGTTGGGGTTGGGCGTGGCTCTTGTTCGCGTTGGCGATATTCAACCCCAACCAGACCTAGCACGACCAAATTGCTTTGATGCAATTCCATGCGGCCCCGCTCGAACCACTGAAACGAAATTGGGTTGCCAGCAGGATCACGGCCAACCAACAGTGGGCTAATCGGCAGGCCATAAATTTCGAGGCTGGTTGCACCTGGCGTTGTGCCTACAGTTTCCCATTTAGTACGAAACGGCTCACAAACATTAAAGCCAGTGCGCTCGAAATAGCGGCAACCAGCGCGGGCAGTTTCGCGTTCATGGGCGATGCGATAGAGTTCTGCCCCCAAACGCCCAAGCTGCACCTCGAACTGACGCGAGTGCTCAGGATGATATTCAAAGCGTGCTCGCTCGAAATATTGCACGGTAAAAATGCCATTACTGGTCGTTTCACGAATTTCAGCAGTAATTGGATAGCCGAATTGACTTAGACCGCCGTTGGTCTCCCAATAGCGCCGAAATGCCCCGTTGATACACAACCCAGTGCTCGAAAAACACAGTGGTTGTTCAACGGCAGGCGGCTGATCATCATCTTCGGGGTTTTGGGCGGCAACCGGTTGCCAGCGCCAACTGCCCCAACTCAAACAGATAAGTATCAACCCTAGCCCAAAGGCGAGCCGCCAACGGTGCATACGTCAATCCCCCTCACTAGGCAATATTGGTTTGAGCACTCAAAGCAGTCAGGCGGGCGCGTAAGGCCAACATCGCTGCCAAATTGCGCATCAAACGATAACCAAAAATTGGATCTTGCTCACAACGATTGAGAATTGCAGCCTGCGAAATGCAAATCACCCGCACACCTGCATCGCCTGCTTGGAGTCGTGCCGAACGCACACCGCCATCGACCAAGGCCAATTCCCCAGCAATTTCGTCGGCAAATAACGTGGCAAGTTTGCGCTCTGGCCCTTCGGCTCCGATGCTGCTTGGGTCGAGCCACACTTCCAAATGGCCGCGCACCACCACATACAGATCGTTTTCGCTGGCTTGTTGAGCTGAAAGCACCACCGCTGGCTCAAGTTGCTGAATTGTGGCGTGATCAGCCAAGAATGCTAAATCGTCGGGTCGCATTTGTTCAAATAATGGAACATCGGCCAAACGTTGGGCGATTTCGGCTGGGGTCGGTTGCTCAGATGAATCTGGCTGCAATGCCATAAGGCCTCCAAACTAGGTTCATGCCTGTATTCTAGCGGTTCTTGAAGTGATCGGCAACATTGGCCCAATTTTGGCGTACAATGCTGACAGACCAACGGTCATCCCCCCAAATCGTGATCAAACTATGTTAATATCCCCATACTGCCGATTTTGGTGGGACTCTGGAACTATATCATGCGGCGTGGTAATGGCATAGTCTGTGCTTTATAGCTAATCAGAATATCGCAATAAAAATTGACACATTACAAACAACGTTAAAAGGAGGTCACAGGGTGCACTGTCCTCATTGTAATGCACCCTGTCGCTACATTGGCGAGCAACGGGGCGCTGAAAAGTATAATCGTGGCCGGAAGATGTTGTTGTGGACGTGTGTTGCTTGTGGTTCAACGTTAAGCCAATTAGTCGATAAGGACACGCCGATTCCGTCGGTTGGCACGCTTTCATCACAGCAACAAACCAAAACAACCGTCGTCAGTGGTCGCTCTGCACGAGACTAAGTTGCTGGGCATCAAATGTTAGGTCGAGGTTTTGGCCTTGATCGAGCTGATAGTTGCTCGGTAGATCGAGTTGCAATTCGCCATGCGCATAGCGCCATTCAATCCGTTGATGGCTACCACGAAAACTTTGGCCAACCACTTGGCCGCGATAGCTGGCCGTTGCGTTTGGTGCTAGCTGGGCGGCCTCAGGCCGAATCAGCAAATAGGCTGCTTGGGTTTGCGAGCTTTGAATTTCAAATTGGCCTAAATTGGTTTCGACGCGCTGTAACTCAGGGCTAAGGCTGGTTTGCTTCACAATTGGTAATAAATTGGTCAAGCTCAAAAATCGCGCTACAAAGGCAGTTTTGGGCTGTTGATAGATCGCTTGGGGCGTATCCAGTTGCACAATTTGGCCTGCATTCATCACGGCCAAGCGATCAGCTACCACAAACGCCTCGTTTTGATCGTGCGTAACATAGATCGCTGTCACTTCAGCTGCTTTGATAATCTGGCGCAATTCCTCAGTTAAGCGTTCGCGCAACGTCCGATCCAACGATCCCAATGGTTCATCGAGCATCAATAATTGTGGGCGCGGCGCTAACGAACGCGCCAAGGCCACCCGCTGGCGCTCGCCACCCGATAATTCGAGCACTGAGCGTTGTTGATAGCCAATCAATCCAACCAATTCAAGCATTTCGGCGACCCGCTGTTGGCGCTGAAGTTTGGCCATGCCTTCCATGCGCAGGCCAAATTCAATGTTCTCGCCAACATTACGATGCGGAAACAGCGCCCAATCTTGGAACATCAAGCCAAAATTACGCCGATGAATTGGAATTGGATTAAGCGGTTGGCCATGCAACAACAACTGGCCTTGATCAGCAGATTCAAGGCCAGCAATAATGCGCAAGAGGGTCGATTTACCACAACCGCTGGGGCCAAGCAAGGCCAAAATTTCACCACGATTGATCGTTAGTTCAATATCACGTAAAACAGTTGTTTGTTCAAACTGCTTACGAATGCCTTGCATGTGCAACATAGTTTATCCACGACTGCGTTGAGTGAGGCCAATTCCAAGCAGTAGTATAGCAAGAATTGCCGCACCAACCCACCAATTGCTTTGTGGTGCTGGGGCCGCACTGGTATCGGGCAAGACGGCGGGAATAACGGTAGGCGTGGTGGTGCTGCCAGTGCCTTGTTCTGGCGTGAGCGTGGCAATGGCTTCAATCGTAGCAGTGCTGCTGATCGCCACGGTTGGCGTGGTAATCACCACTTCGGTGGCGCTGACGGCAATCGTCGCCGTTACTTGATTAATTGCCGTGGCATTGGGCGTTGGCCGTGGCGTGCGAGTTGGGGTTGGTGTGCCAGGCGCACCAATAATCCGAATTGGCACATCATCGGCAGCCGGTGCGAGATCGTTCCCAAAGCTATCGCCAGCACCAACCACTCGGGCGCTATTGGTGGTTTCTTCAATGCCCTTGAGTGCGGTAAAGACTGTCGTGATTGAGATAAATTCGTTGGGGGGCAGGCGCATTGGGCGCGGCGCGGTCAGCACATTGGCCCACGTCAGGCGACCTGGTTCAATCGTATCGGGCATTGGCTCAGATGCAATAAATTGCAGCGCGGTTGGATCAAAGGTATCTTCCAACGGCAAGCGTACTACATCAACTAAACCAGCATTTTGCACCCGAATTGTAAAAGTGATACGTTGCCCAGCTTGGGGCAGCACCCCATCATCAAGCGTTTTTTCGAGTGGTGTTTGGCCGCCAACTGCTTCATTATCGTGCTCAGCCTCACCATCGCCCACCAAATTGCCCAATGAATCGTAGGCATCGTGGGTTGCGGCGTGGTTGACCACCCGTGGCGAAGGATGTTCAGCGGTGAAGCGTACTAAAATCACCACCTGCTCACCAGGAGCCAATGGCCCAGTCGTTGCCAGAATATTATCCCAATTGATCACACCAGTGCTGGCGTTATGGGTATCTTCGGCTGGAGTAGCATTGATGTAGCCTAAAACCGAACGATCATAGGTATCGACAACTGGCAAGGTGATCACGGTGGTATGCCAGTTGTTGGTGATGGTGATGGCAAACGTCAGGGTTTCGCCAACCATCACCACATTGCTCGATTTGAGCAATGTTTTTTCAACCCGCAAGCCATTGCTTTGGGCAGCAGCGGGGCGTACCGAACCACCAAAAAATAAAACTCCGACTACCAACAGAAAAAGTGCGGTCGTGATGGCCAACAACAAACCAAGCATGCGCGAACGAAGCATCAGGTTGCTCCTTTGCGTTAATTAAAAAGTGGTTAAATACTACCATAGAACGTATCAAGTGTTGTAGCGCTCGGGGGCCGGTTGTTGGGGGCTGGGGATCAGGGTTAGAGGTCAGTCAATATTCGGTGTATTCCCAATGATTTATTGTGAATTAACATTATTCCGATAGCCCATAGCCTCATCTTCGCGCTCTTCGCGGTTTCCGAACCCTAGCCCCTGACTATGCCTTTTTGACATTCATCCGTGAGACGGGTAGAATCGCGATAGCCTACGAGTTAACTCGAACAGGAGTCAATTGTGTCCGCATATTTGGTCACTGTTTGCCCACGCGAGGCCGACAACCACGAACGGCTGTACCTTCTCGCCGGCGATCTTTCCTCAGAAGATGTCCAACGCCTGACCCTCGAATTACTGCATGATCCCGTTGCTCATACTGCTACTTGGCAAGCGCTTGACGCTGAGCTAGCCGCGCCCAAAGCTGGAGCATTGGTGGAGATTGCCTTTCGCCCAGGCGTGACCGATAACGAAGCTGAGACGATTTTAGTTGGCGCACGCCATATTGGGATTAACGGCTTGAAACAGGCCAAAACCCTGCGTCGCGTCTATGTGTCCGATGTGCAAGACGAAGCTGTTTTGCGTCAATTTGCTGGTGAACACCTTTTAAACGATTTGATTGAAACTGCTTATTCTACCCTTGAGGCTCGTAGTGCTGAACGCTTGCAGTTTTATCAACACTTATTACAACTTCCGGCTCCCCACACGCCCACGATCACCCGCGTGGCCTTGCGTGGAGTCAGCGATAGCGAACTCGAACGGATTAGCCGTGAAGGCATTTTGGCCTTGAGTTTGGCTGAGATGCAGGCAGTTCGCGATTATTTTGAAGATTTAGGCCGCGACCCAACCGATGGTGAGCTGGAAACCCTTGCTCAAACATGGTCGGAACATTGCCGCCACAAAACCTTCCGCGCCACGATCAGCTATCAACAAGCTGCCGCAGATCAGGGAATTGATGCGGCGTTGCATCCAGCCTTGGCTGAACTCAATGCCGCCAATGGCGCGACGATCAATGGCTTGCTCAATCACTATTTGCGCAGCGCTACCAACGCTGTTAGCAACGAGGCCTTGCTCTCGGCATTTGTCGATAATGCTGGAATTGTGGCCTTCGATGAGCAGTATGAAATTTCCTTCAAAGTCGAAACCCACAACCATCCTTCAGCACTAGAGCCATTTGGTGGCGCAAATACTGGGGTTGGTGGAGTTGTGCGCGACGTGTTAGGGGTTTCAGCCAAACCAATCGCCGTAACTGATGTGTTGTGTTTTGGCTACCCTGATTTGCCCGAAAGCGAGCTTTCGCAAGGTGTGCTGCACCCACGGCGCATCCGCGAAGGTGTCGTGGCTGGGGTGCGCGATTATGGCAACAAACTAGGGATTCCCAATGTCAACGGTGCGGTTTGGTATGACCATGGCTACACCGCCAATCCATTGGTATTCTGTGGTACGCTCGGCATTGCACCACGCGGCAGCCACCCACGCGGCGTTCAAGCAGGCGACGCAATTGTCGTAATTGGTGGCCGCACTGGCCGCGATGGCATTCACGGTGCAACCTTCTCGTCAGTTGAATTGACCCACGACACTGCTGAAACAGTTGGAGCAGCGGTACAAATCGGCGATCCCGTCACCGAAAAAACGGTGATCGACGTGTTGTTGCAAGCCCGCGATTTAGGTTTGTACAGTGCGATTACAGATTGTGGTGCAGGCGGGCTTTCCTCGGCGGTTGGCGAGATGGGCGAAGAAACTGGCGCAGTTGTTGAATTGCGCGATGTGCCGCTCAAATATGCTGGCTTGCAACCATGGGAAATTTGGATCTCCGAAGCCCAAGAGCGCATGGTTGTTTCCGTGCCACCGCAGAATGTCCAAACCTTGCTTGATCTTTGCCGTGGCGAAGATGTTGAGGCAACCGTGATTGGCCACTTCACTGCTGATGGTGTGCTGACAGTCAAGCACAATCAACTAACCGTGGTTGAGCTTGATATGGCCTTTTTGCATAGCGGCGGGGTGCAATTTAAGCTGAATGCTAACTGGCAGCCAAGCCCAGCGCCAGCCAGCCAACCAGCCACTATCGATCACACAACACTACTCAAGGCAACCTTGGGCCAGCCAATCGTCGCCAGCAACGAAAATATTGTGCGCACCTACGACCATGAAGTGCAGGCGGCCACCGTGCTCAAGCCCTTGGTTGGCGTGAACGAAGATGGTCCAGGTGATGCTGGGGTATTGCAACCACGGGTCGATTCAAACCGTGGCGTGGTGCTTGGCTGTGGCCTGAATCCGTTGTATGGCAAAATTGATCCGTATTGGATGGCCTTAGCAGCGGTTGATGAAGCCTTGCGCAACATCGTGGCGGCTGGCGGCGACCCCGAACAAACCTGGATTTTGGATAACTTCTGCTGGGGCGACCCCAAATTACCTGACCGCTTGGCAGGCTTGGTGCGAGCTTCCGCTGGGTGTCACGATGCAGCCTTGGCGTATCGCACGCCCTTTATTTCGGGCAAAGATTCGCTCAACAACGAATATCGCGATGCAGAAGGCAAGCGCGTGGCAATTCCACCAACCTTGCTGATTTCGGCTATGGCCTTAGTGCCCGATGTCTTGCAAACAATCTCGATGGACGCGAAAGCTGCTGGCAATGCAATTTATTTGGTCGGCTTGACTCATGACGAACGCGGCGGGGCAGTCAGCGCTTTGGTTGGCGGCATTGATAACGGCAATCTGCCCAAGGTTAATTTGGCAACCGCACCAAGCGTGCATAAAGCGCTACATGCGGCAATTCGCGCCAATAGCGTGCGAGCTTGCCACGATTTGAGCGAAGGTGGCTTGGCGGTCGCCGCTGCCGAAATGGCCTTTGCTGGCGGGTTTGGCTTGAGCTTGGAATTGAGCGCTGTGCCAACATCCAGTGCTTTGAGCGCTGATGCCTTGTTATGGAGCGAATCGACCACCCGTTTCTTGGTCGAGGTTGCCCCAGAGCAAGCCGCCAATTTCGAAGCCCAGTTGAGCAACATCGCCTACGCCAAAATCGGCCAAGTGCTGGCAGAACCACGCCTGATCATCAACGATTTGGCTGGACAGCCGATTATTGACAGCGATTTGGCAAGCCTCAAGGCTGCATGGCAAGCTTAAATGTGCAAAGGCTTAGCGCTCAACCCGCTAGGCCTTTGGCTTTTAACCTACAATAAGGACAAGGGTTATGGAAGATCGGCCACTTTTAGATGATGAAGAATTTGGCGATGTTGTCGAGGAGCGTTTAGAGCAACTTGGCGGCATCGAAGAACTTAGCCGCGATGGCATGGAGATTCGCTTTCGCTGGCATGGACGGGCGGTCGTCTCCGAACTTGAGCATTTTTACAATGCCTATCGCCGCTCGCCAGAGCAACTTGAATCAATTTTGCAATCGTTAGAGGCAGCAGTTCGCTCGTTCGCGCCCGATCGTGGCCAAGAGCTATGGGATGAACTGGAAGATCGGGTTTATCCGATGATCAAGCCAGCTTCGATGCTGCTCGAAGTCGCTGAGCGCAATTTGCCCCAATTAGTCTATCGGCCATTTCTGGCCGATTTGATCGTTTGCTATGTGATCGACGAACCAGAGAGCGTGGCCTACATCAACGAGGAGCATCTCAAAACCTGGGGCGTGCTCGAAACCACCATCTACACCAAAGCCGTCGATAACCTGCGGATCAAAACGCTCAAACCTGGCATGGCTCAAGTAATGGGCGAGGGCAATCAGATGCTCTTTATCTACTCGACCAGCGATGGCTATGATGCAGCGCGAATTTTATTAACCGATGTTTTGAGCGAATGGGCCGATTTATTGCCTGGAAACTTGGTGCTAGGGATTCCCAACCGCGATTTCTTGATTGGCTTCAGCGATGCCAACCCTGAAATTCTGCAACGGATTGCCATGCAAATTGCCCAAGATGCCTACAAACTCGATTATGGCCTGAGCGATCAACTTTGGACGATCAAACAAGGCCAAATTTTGATTTACGAGTACGATTGGTCATCAAGCGAACGTAAAAATTAGCGCGAGGTTTGGTGCATGGCAGCAATGTTCATTGGAATTACGGTCATTTGTTATGCCGTAGCGATTTTATTGTGGCTGCGCTTTCGCTCATACCGCTATTTGCTGGTGTTGATTGCAGGCCATTGCACCATCGTAGCCGAGCCGATTTTGCAACGTTTGTATAGCCTGACCTACCCTGATGGTGTGGCAGCGATCAACCTTTTTGGCAATCCTGTGCCGATCTATGCGTTGCTGGCGGCTAGTTGGATTGGCTCGTTACCAGTGTTGTTGATGTATTTTGGGCAGCAGCAACATTGGTGGACACGCCATTATCTGACTGGAGTGGTAGCGTATGTGGCGCTCGTGCTCTATCACATTATCATTCAAGGGCTGGCCGCCCGCACCGGGTTATGGCGTTATAGCCAAAATGTTGGGGCTTGGGGAATTAATTTCTATCTCTTGATGGCGGTTTTTGCTGGGCTAAGCTCATTACTCTTGTTCTATGCCATGGTTGCCAGCCGCTATTATGCCGCCGAAATTGCTGTGCCAACTCTGGTTGCCGCCAGCATCGGATCGCCGTTGATCTGCTTTGGCTTGCTGGGAGCGCCGTTCTGGCTACCCCGCTTAATCGGCAGCAGCGGCAATTTTACCAAGCCTGCGTTACTGGTGATTGCAGGGCTGGTGCTGTGGGTTGTGCATTTGGCCAGCGCGGGGATTCATGCTTCGCGCCAACAACATGTGATTGAACGATGATGAAGGCTATGGGCTATAGGCTTTTGGCTATAAGCTTTTTTCTTGATAAGTGGCTTTGAGATCCAAACAATCTCCGATCGCCCACAGCCTATAGCCTTACAAATAAGGAACTTTGATTATGACAAAGGTATTGGTGCTCCGTGCACCGGGGATTAACTGTGATGCCGAGGCCGCCGAAGCCCTCGAATTAGCGGGAGCCAAGGCCGAGCGGGTTCACGTTAACCGTTTGGCCGAAGGCAGCGTTCAATTGGCCGATTACGGCATGCTGCTAATTCCAGGCGGCTTTGCTTACGGCGACCATCTTGGAGCAGGCCGCATGTTGGCAGTCGATTTGATCTATCGTTTGCGCGAGGATCTGAGCCGCTTTGTGGCTGATGGTCGGCCTGTGCTGGGCATTTGCAATGGGTTTCAGGTGTTGGTCAAAACTGGCCTTTTGCCCAGCGATAAAGTTGGTCAAGCAACCTTAATTGATAACGCCAGCGGCCATTATGAATGTCGCTGGATCAAATTGGGTCTCAACAGCGCTAGCCCGTGTGTCTTTACCCAAGGCTTGAGTGGCACGCTTGATTTGCCGATTGGCCATGGTGAAGGCCGTTTCCTGACCGATCAAGCTACGCTCGAAAAGCTCCAAGCCAATAACCAAATTGTGGTGCAATATCTCGATCAAGCAGACCAGCCAACCATGGAATATCCGGCTAATCCCAATGGAGCATTAAATGCGATCGCAGGCATTTGCAATCCGGCGGGCAATGTCTTTGGCTTGATGCCGCACCCTGATCGAGCATTCTTACCACAACATCATCCACAATGGCGGCGACGCGGCCTTGATCGCGAAGGCCCAGGCATGGCGATTTTCCGCAACGGCGTGCGGGCGATGGCCTTAGTTTAAGCCCAACGGCGCAACAGATTCTTGCTGTTGCGCCATGTTCAATTTCAATTAACTTGTTAGAGAGCCGCTACTTGATTACGTGGTGAACCACCCCAATTGTCTAGTGCATCAATATCAGCACCGCTAGCAACCAGCAGGCGGGCTACTGCCGACTGTTCATGCCACAAGGCCAAGGTCAGCGGCGTGCCACCATCAGAGCCACGCGGCTCCAAGCCAGCACCTCGCTCAAGCAGATATTCGATCACCGCAAGTTGGCCAGATTTACTGGCCCAATGTAACGCAGTATAGCCCCATTGATCGCGCTGGTGTAAGGCATGACTATCAGTTTCGACTAAAGCTTCGACCCTCGCAAGATTGCCCATACCTGCCGCCATCCATAGATCGGGTTTAACCCCATGAGCCAGCAAAAACTCAACAGTCGCTGTCTGCTCACGTTCAACTGCAATTCGTAAGGGTGTACGACCATAGCGATTAGGCGTGCTGCCTACCTCAGGATTATGCTTCAGCAATTGTTCCAAGTGATCAGTGCGGCCAAGCATTGCGGCAATAAACACATCGGACGTTGCCCCATGCTCCAGTAAGATCTCAGCAGCAGCATTGTGAGCATAAGCAACAGCAAGTTGCAGGGCGGTTTCGTTGCGTTTGGTTCGTGCAGCAATATCGGCACCATGCGCCAACAATTCAGCAATCGCCTCAACTTGACCATTCCAGGCCGCCAAATGCAAGGCAGTATATCCACCTTGATCGCTGATCTGAATGTTAACCGCTGTTTGAGCCAGCAGATCACGCAAGGCTGGCTCGGTGCCAAGCAAACTAGCAGCCAAGATCGGTGCAGGATTGCTATAAGTCAACAACAAGGCTGCGAGTTCAGGAGTTGCTTGCCGTTTGCGGGTTCCGGCAGCATGAGCAGCCAAATAGAGCGGTGAACGACCATGAGCATCTAGACTATTGGGATCGGCATGATACGCTAATAGCAACTCAGCCATGGCTTGATTGCCCCGATCAGCAGCAACATGCAAGGGTGTGGCAGTTGGCGGATGGGTCTGGTTGCCGCTGGTACGAGTGTGGACTAATGTCGGGTCATTTTTCAGAAGCATGGCAGCATGATCATCGTGATCAAGGATGATTGCTGAGAAAATATCGATCATTGCTCCGTTTGCGATCAGGTAGGAGCACAGATCGGGATGATCGCCCCATTGATGACCTGGGCGACGAATGCAACTAGCAGCCAAATGTAATGGTGTTTGCCCAGCATGATCAACGGCATTAATATCTGCGCCTTTTTCCAGTAATATGCTAATAATATCGGGCCGTGTTACCCAGCGTACCATCGCATGCAGTGGCGTGCCGCCATGCAGATCACGCGCATTGGGGTCAGCACCAAGTTCAAGTAGCTGCTTGACCAAGCGCTGTTCACCATTCCAAGCAGCGATGTGTAGCGGGGTCTGGCCAATCGGCGCATTTGCATATTGCTCTGGATGGCTCGTCAGGCCATTAGCAATTGCAGGATTAGAAGGATTGAAAATAATCCGTGCTAACTCTGGCTGTACCGCTAGAATCTCAGTGGCAATTGAGCTTTGACCAGAACGAAGTGCCTCAAAAAGCCGCACTTCGATCATTGGATTATTCATGGAAGTTCCTTTCCTGCTCAACAAATCGATTTGGGGAGTTCAACTATATGTGATTGGGTTAGCTATGTCAAAAACTGGTTGAAGGAACGCAGCTAGCAATCTGTGAGTATTTTGGCGTAGAACAATGGCTGGGTTTGAGGCTTTGGATGCTTGTGGGGAGTTTGGGTTGATAGCTCAAAAAAGGAGGCCTTGAGCAACAGTTGATCAAGGCCTTTGAGTTATTTAGGCTAATTTGCGTAGGCGTAGGCCAACCAATACACAGACAGCCAATACGCCAAGCACAATTGGCAAGGCCAGATTTGAGCTTGAGCTAGTGTCTGGTAATACCCTAGGCAGGCCAGGTTGCTGAACAGGAGTGGCAGTCGAGCCATCGGCAGGAACCAAGGTTGGGGTCAGCGTAATGCCAATGTTGGCAAGTTCAATAAATGGATAGGTTTTTAGCAGCACAGCCTGAACAGCCGAACAAGTTGACATCGTATCTGGCTGTGGGGTCGATGAATCGCGCCGAAAACCACCATCAGCAAGCTGCAAACGCCGCAAAGCATTAATAGGATTATTGATATTATCACCCCATGGTTCAGCCTTGGGGTCGCCACCAGTGGCTAAAATAGCTTGGATGGCCAAGGAAGTTGAAATTGCATCCTTAAACGCTGATGGCGGAAAGTTACGATTGCCGACAAACCCCCGATCACCCTCTTGCTGGGTTTGCAAGAAGGCCAACGCCGCCGGAATTGCCGCAGATTGCTTTTGATCAGCCGCGACTAAGGCCTGAATTTGTAAGGCGGTGTTTTGGGTGCTGGTATTCCACGACCCATCTTCCAACTGTTGATCAAGAATCGTCTGGATTGCCTGTGGCTCAATCGCCTCGCCAGCAGCTTTCAAGGCCATCATTACCAAGGAATTCTCATATAAGTTTTCACCATACATGCCCGTTGCAGGATCGTAGCTCTTGATGATTGCTTCAACCAAATCGACCCCACCAACCGAACGGGGATCATGTCCGGTTAGCAATTGAGCCATGACAATCGCCGAAGCTTTAGCGGGATACCCAATATAGCTCTGAGCCTGTTGCTCAATAAAGCGTTGCGTGGCTGGGTCGATTTGATAGCCTGCCGCATGGAGGGCATACACCGAGCATGCCGTTGGATCAAGTGGAGAGTGATAATACGAATCAAAACTGCCATCCGCCTGCTGCTGAGTTAGCAACCAATCAGCCCCTTTATTGTTCTCCGCCGTTTGAGCAGCGATTGGGACCGCTACCAAAAAACCAACGATGACCAACAGCCAACGATAGCGAACAATGGTTTGAAGCATGCCAATACCTCCTAGAACTACACAGCACAGCCCAAGGCGTGGCCAAATTCTTAACAATTCTTGGGCTGACATGATTATTATGGAAAATCAATGCCTAGATAGGTATAGGACTAAAGTCATGATTTTGTACTTATTGGCATAGAAAGACCCTCGGTGCATTGCAAGCACCGAGGGTCGAGTTTGCTTGAGGCTTGAAATTTACTCACATGGTGGGCGATGTTGGGCATTGATCGTTTCACGGTAGGTCAGGGCATGAATCGCTCGCACCCCTGCCTTGGCGCTATCGCCCGAAACCACCAAGCTAATTGCACATTCGGATGAACCTTGAGCAATCGCAATCACATTGATTTCAGCATCGCCAATCGCGCTAAACACCCGTTTGGCCACGCCAGTTGTACCACGCATCCCAGCGCCAACCGCCGTAATGATCGAAACACCTTCTTCCAAGGCAATCGTATCGATATCGCGGCGTTCGAGTTCAATCGCTAATTCTTGGTTCAGCGATTCGACCACCCGTTTTGCCCCGCCATCGGGGATGACAAAACAGATACTTTGTTCAGACGAAGCTTGTGAAATCATCAAAATGCTGGCATCTTCACGGGCTACCGCACCAAAAGTACGGGCAGCGATGCCAGGTACGCCCAACATGCCACGGCCTGCCACGGTGATCATGGTCAAATTATGGATTGCGGTAACTGCTTTGATTGCGCCAACGATTGGCTCAGTTTTACCCACAATCACCGTGCCAGGATGGCTGGGATTGAAGGTATTTTTGACTCGCAAGGGGATGCCACGCTCGACCACAGGCCGAATTGTTTTGGGGTGCAGCACTTTCGCGCCGTAATAAGCCAATTCGCTAATTTCGTTGTAGGAAAGCGTGCTGATCACATGGGCATCGGGAGCAATCCGTGGGTCGGCAGTCATCACTCCATCAACATCGGTATAGATCCAAACTTCGCTGGCTTCGAGCGCCGCGCCCAAAATCGCCGCACTCCAATCGGAGCCACCACGACCAAGCGTCGTTTTTACGCCCGCCAAGGTTGCGCCGATAAAACCTGTGACCACTGGCGTAATTCCTTGATCCAAGATTGGGCCAAGGGTTGCGGTGGTGCGCTCGGTGGTTTCGGGCATCAACGGCGAAGCATCTTGATAACGATCATCGGTAACGATCAAATCGCTAGCATCAAAATGCTGAGCTGGCACGCCTAGATGGCGCAAGGTTGCCGCAACGATGCGGGCGCTCATACGCTCGCCCAAGCCAGCAATCGCATCGAGCGTGCGCGGAGTCAATTCGCCCAAAACCCGCACACCTTCGCACAAACGGGCACACTCATCGAGCAAGCCATCAATTTCGGTTTGGATTGCGGCCTGTTCAGCATCGAGCAACTCGCCAATCACAGCATGATGGCGCTGGCGCAACTCGGCGTGCAGCCTAGCAACCGCAGCAGCATCGCCCGTTGTTTGGGCAACCCGCACAATATTCAACAATTTATCGGTGACACCGCTGAGGGCCGACACCACCACAACAACATGATCCCAAGTAGTGCGATTAGTGGTAGTGATTGCAGTTAAGCCACGAATAGCTTCAGCTGAACCGACCGACGTACCACCAAATTTCGTCACTAGCAAACGCATAACGTGCTCCAAATGAAAAAATTGAATCCACCTTGCAGGCGAGCAACAACTCAACAACTTTTTGCCCCCAGCAATTAAGTTGCTGCTCAAAAGCCTGAATGTGGCTAAATCAATAGCGTCAAAACCTTGCTCGCTCTCACCGCGCCACTACAAATCTAAGGCGGCGACCACAGCGCTCAATTCAGCAGGGATCGCCTGTGGAACCGAGAACTGCTCGACTGCCAATTGTGGGTCTTTCAAGCCATGGCCAGTCAATACTGCCACAAAACGGCCATTGGGATCGATGCTGCCAGCAGCCAAAAGCTTGCGAATGCCGGCAACGCCTGCTGCCGAAGCTGGCTCGCAGAAAATGCCTTCGAGTGCCGAGAGATCGCGCCAAGCCGCCAAAATTTCTTCATCGCTGACATGATCGATCGTGCCTTCCGATTCGTCGCGAGCATTAACTGCCAACTGCCACGAAGCCGGATTGCCAATTCGAATCGCGGTTGCCACAGTTTCAGGATAGGCAATTGGCTCACCGCGCACGATCGCTGCCGAACCAGTTGCCTCAAAACCCAAAATTTTGGGCAAGCTTTCCGAGCGATGCGCTTCGTAATAGCGTTTGAAGCCCATCCAATAGGCCGAAATATTGCCAGCATTACCAACTGGCAAGGCCAAATAATCGGGTGCATCGCCGAGCACATCGCAAATTTCGTAGGCAGCGGTTGCTTGGCCTTCCAAGCGATAGGGGTTAACCGAGTTGACCAAAGTAATTGGATGTTGTTCGGCCAACACGCGCACCATATCCAAGGCTTGGTCGAAATTGCCTTCGATCACCAAGAGTTTGGCTCCGTACATCAAGGCTTGAGCCAATTTACCCAAGGCGATTTTGCCAGCAGGCACGACCACCACACATTCCATGCCCATGCGAGCGGCATAGGCAGCGGCGGCAGCACTGGTATTGCCAGTTGAAGCACAGACCACGGCTTTGCTGCCAGCTTCGAGGGCTTTGGCAATCGCCATGACCATGCCGCGATCCTTGAACGAACCAGTTGGATTCATGGATTCCAATTTGAGCCACAATTCGCGCACCCCAAGATGGGCAGCCAAGCGTGGCACATTGATCAACGGAGTATTGCCCTCGTGCAAGGTGACAATAGGCGTTTGGGCAGTGATCGGCAAAAATTGGCGGTAGCGTTCGAGTAATGGCACCGCCGAAGCATGGGTGGTTAGCTGACTCATAGCTGGTGTGTCCTACAAAAAAGCCCCTTCCCAATGCGGAAAAGGGCATCATCGCCGATGGCGCTGATTATAACATATTTAGATTATTGTTGAGTTAGTTACTGAAGATTGGCTACTTTATTTTAGCCACGAAGCACACAAAGAACACAAAGACTGATTTTTAGCCACGAATTGCACGAATAATCTTCAGAGTTCTAATCCCTGATGTACATTTCATTTGATCTTGGTATTAGTCACAAGCTGATGCGCTGTTTGTGGACATGCCGTCGGCGGAATGCCCACCATTCGCTAATTGATTATCCCCACATCTGTGCTATACTTGTGCTTATACACTTCATAGATCCTGAAAAAAGGTATTAATGCGCCCGACCCCCAACGAGATTGATTGGTCTACGATTGGTACGCATATCTATCAACGGCCTGAGAGGATTCCCCAAGCATTCCGAGATCTCAACGCTAGTGATCCTGCGGTTCGAGAATACGCCCGAAATTTTCTGCTTGGTCATGGCCAAGACTTTGGCTCGTATTATGATACGACACCACTAATTGTAGGTTTTTTGTTAGACATCCTTGGCAATCCGGATACTCCCGATCGCTCGGAACTTATGATGGCCTTGGGTGGCCCCTTCTGGGGGATGCTTACCTCTTGGGGCACGATTGCGATGAAGCGCATTCAGGTTGCTATCTATGCCATGGCCAAAGAACGCAGAGGAATCTTAATCACCCTGCTCAGCGATGCGGATGCTCCTGTACGCCAGGGCGCTGCCAGATTGCTTGGTTATCTCACAGAGGATCGCCATGAGATTGTGTCGATCCTGCTCAATCACGCGGCCCGCGAAATAGATGCTGGGGTTGGAAGCGAACTCTGTCAGAGCGTGAAACGCCTACTCGCTGATTCGATGGGCTGGAAAGACTTTGTGAGACTTGATCCGATTCCCATGTTCTACGACCTCATTTTCCGTCACCCGCTTATGGAAGTGCGCGTAGCTGCGGCACAAGCGGCTGTCGAGATACAACATGCGCATCATTCTATGCGGCAACATGCTAGTCTTTGGCATGAGATCACACGACTCTTGCTCGATACATTTCTTGCCCAGACCCAGCATGTGCGACTCCCAGATGGATACGATGATATCGCAACGGTTGAACCTCTGCTAAGTGATCTCTCACGACTTGCCCCAGAGCCGCTTCTTGCAGCAGTAATACGGCCAGACATCAGTGCCGAACAGGCCCATTTGCTAGCGATGGCCATCATGATCTGTGCATGTGTTTCTGGTGACGGGATTGCTGCCTCTTGGCGAAAAATCTCACTTTCACTTGTTCAATGGCATGACGAACGTGCTTTTCGCTACCGCCCACAATCTCTTATCCACGAACGATCTTCATTCCGACGCGATCTGGTACAGGCATTGGTGGATACCCCTCGCGTCTGGGATATTCCGACCACCCTGTTCTCAGCCTGGTTTGGTATGCCGGATAGTCGAGAGGCTCTTGCCATGTGGCTCACCCAGCACACCGCTGAGCGCTAATTGTCCGCATGGTGATAGAACGCGATGGGGAGGGAAGGGAAACTTTGGGGCCATGGTTCCCTTCCCATTTCACACGAACATAATGCCGTGTGTGGCAACGCTTTTGAATCTGTGGTAGACCGTACAGTTTGATACTTGATATTTATTAATACTGTAGCTCTGTGCCTCTGCATTACCAGCTGTGAGACGCGGTTACGGTTCAGTTTAACAGCAGGTCACGCACCAAGCCAACTGCCAACAAGCCGACAACTTGGCAGCTAACAATTAGCCAAAAACCTTGCAGAAACGTAGTTTTTTGCGATTTATGCCGAAAAAACCAAATGCCAATCACAGCGCCTAAGGTTCCACCAACGGCCACAAACCACAATAGCGTACTCTCGGCAATTCGGCGGCCACGACCACGCGATTTTTGTTTATCGACAATAAATACAATTAACGTGATGAATGAAATGACGATTAGGCCAATCAGGCCATAGCTAACGCCTATATTAAATGCTGCGCCTAGCCCAAACGCCACCAAAAAATGGCCTAAACCTGCTGGAATTCGCCCACGTTGTGCCATTGTTCAACCTCAATCACAAACAATGCAGGCTATTATAACGAAAAACGGCGACGATCTAGAAATGCTAGATCGTCGCCGTTTGAACAATTATTCAGGGTTGAGTTTAGTCGCAGTGGCCTGGGCCAATTACGCCATTGTTGAAGTTATCCAATTGGGTGGCGTAGCTTGTGCCAGTGTTAGAAGCTGCGCCACTTGGTTTGCTGCCCAATGGATATTGTTGCAACCAAGCGTCAGCAGCAGCGATCGTTGCATTAACCGTGCTGCCATTAGCACCTTGAGCAACATTCAACTTGGCGGCGATCAATTGGTGAGCCAAGATGTAGGTGGCATCACCACGTGGCGAGGTGTTGAAAATTGCCATCAATTGGCTTTGGCTATAAACCACACCACCAATGCTCAAGCTAGTAACTGGCCAAGCACTTGGGTGATTCTTCCAGTAGCCTTGGGTATAGGTACAATCTTTACCAGTAGGCGTGCTGGTTGGAGTTGGCGCTGGTGTTCTGGTGGCAGTCGGCGCTGGTGTCTTGGTCGCGGTTGGCGCTGGCGTGCTAGTTGCCGTTGGCGCTGGTGTCTTAGTCGCGGTTGGGACTGGTGTCTTGGTCGCGGTTGGCACAGCGGTTGGCGTTGGGTAGGCCGTTGGTTCTGGCGTGTTGGTTGGCGCAACCGTTGGCTCAGCCGTTGGTTCTGGCGTGTTGGTTGGCTCAGGTGTTGGCTCAACTGTTGGTTCTGGCGTGTTGGTTGGCTCAGGTGTTGGCTCAACTGTTGGTTCTGGTGTATTGGTTGGGGCAACTGTTGGCTCAGCCGTTGGTTCTGGTGTGTTGGTTGGAGTTGTTACGCCACAATAGTTGGTTCCGCCAAGGTGGCGAGATGAGAGCAAGCGCTCGCCATAGCGTTGACCATCGAGCGAGTGCAATACAGGCCCATAGAACACATCAATTTGGGCAGCACATTCAGGCGCTGCAACACTTAAAGAAACAGTTGTTTTTGGGCCAACTCGGCCAATTGCCCACGAATAAATCAATTGATGATCAATGATTTCATCAAATTTTTGATACGAAGCCATACCTACATCGTAGGAGCAGGTAGTTGATTTATTCCAAATTTTGCCGACGTTATTGCTTGAGAACCAACCCGAAAGATCAGCCTTTGGGTCACAGACTGGAGCTACGGTTGGAGCTGCGGTTTCGGTTGGAGCTGCGGTTGGGGCTGTAGTTGCCGTTGGCGCAACCGTTGGTTCTGCCGTTGGCTCAGCCGTTGGAGCTGCGGTTGGTTCTGCCGTTGGTTCAACGACTGTCTCAACACTGACTGATTCTACGCCTTTGCTCACATTGGCAAAGCTGGCACTTGGCCCACTTGCCACCAAAATTGTTGCAAGTAGCACAACCCGCGTTGTCCATCGTCGCAGTGTCGGGGTCATAAGAACTCCTTACAATAAAAATAGTTAAAGAAATAATAAAATAATTAAAATAGAAAAATAAACCGTGCTACTAGCTAGTATAATGTCATCAAACTGTCATCGCTAGTTCAACATGAGCGTGATCTTTTTGGGGTAAGAGGACTAGATATTGGTAGTACTGGTACTAATTCGATCCGTAAGGTTCTTCGTAAGGTGGCATAAATGCAAATAGTACTCTATTAGTAGAATATTAATTAAATAGATAGTTATTTTGCGTAATTAAATCTACTATTTCAGTTTTATCAAAATTTTTATGTGGTTAATTAAAAATCGACTTTATTATTTAATTTTCCGCTTAAATAACTCAACTATTGCCACTATAGCCTAAGCATTGCCCCATAACCCAGGCCCAAGCAACAATCGGCTATACTAGGCCAATCATCGTCTGTGGATAGGTGGATTATGTTGCGTGGTTTGCGTTCGCGCTGGGGCAATATTGGAGGGTTGTTGCTGTTGTGGCTGATTATTGGTTGGTGGGCGAATGCGCAACCAACCCGCTCGGCCAATGTGTTGCAGCATACTTCAACCAGCGTTGGCGGCTTGTACGGCCTTGAGCAATCAAGCAGCTTGCCAGGCGCAACAGGCCCGACTACCCGCAACTACCGCTGGAGCAATGGCAATTTGCACGTGCCACTCTGGCCTGCCAGCAACCATGCTCGACTAGTTCAGCTTGAATATTTAG